>DAHUYF010000137.1 GCA_027315365.1 Rhodospirillales bacterium
CGGGCTCGACGTGGTGGCCTTCGACCTCGGCGCGCCGGCGGAGCGGCTCCGCGCTCTCGGCCGCGGCCGGCTGCTGCCGCCGGGCCTCGATCCGGCGCGCGTTAACCATATCCTGCTTGAACGCGCGGCCGGCGCGGTCCATGAATAGACGATACGCCCGCGCAACCCGGCCCGGGCGCGCGCCCTGATAACCGGAGCCTCGATGTCCGACGTCGCCGAGACCACCGCGCCGGCCGCTTCCCATGCGCCCCCCTCGCCCGCTTCCAGCGGGGTCATCGAACTCCGGGTCTCCGGCCATCTGATGACCCTCGATACCGGGCTCTTCTGCGTCTTCCAGCCGCCCGGCGCGCCGGCGGCGGGCCGCTCCGGCCTGCCCGGCGTCCGCCTGTCCCCGGCCCCGGCGGCGCGGGAGGGCACGGTGCGGATCGCGACCTTCACCCCGGACGGTTGGCTGCCCGGCGGCGACGGCGCGGCGCTGGTGCAGGTCACGCAGGGGCCGGCGCAGGTGCTGGTGACCATCTATCAGGCGCCCGACGCCCCCCCGGCGGCGGCGCCGCGGCTGCAAGTCCTGCGCCTGAGCGCGGAACTGGCGGCCGACGCCGTCCCCGTCGCGGCGCCCGCCCCGGCGCGGCCCAGCGGCCCGGTGCTCGCGCATGTCCAGCGCACCGGCGATGTCGGCGCCGGCTTCGGCGAGTGGGTGGGCGTGCGCGGCAGCAAGCTCTGGATCGAGGGCTTCGGCATCGCCCCGGCCGAGGGCGCAGTGCTGGAATACCAGGCCGTGCTGGGCAAGAACTGGCTCTCCCCCTGGGTGGAGGCCGGCGCCTTCTGCGGCAGCCGCGGCATGGCGCTGCCGCTGCTGGGCCTCGCCGCCCGGGTGAAGGGCGATCTCTCCCGCACCTGCGTGATCGCCGCCAGCTTCGGCGACGGCACGCTGGTCGAGGACGTAGCCGAGGGCACCGCCGCGCAATCCCCCGACCTTGCGCCGCTGGAGGCGTTCCGGGTCAGCCTGCGTCCGCGCGCCGAGGCGGTGGCGAAACCGGCGGCTCCGCGCAAGACCGCCCGCCGCCCGCGCTGAAGCGCGCCGCGGCGCATGAAGCTCCTGCTGGTCCATCAGAATTTCCCGGCCCAGTTCCTGCACCTGCTGCGCCGGCTGGCGGCGGCGGGCGGGCACGAGGTGCTGTTCATCTCCGAGCCCAACCGCAACCGCATCGACGGCGTGCGGGTGGTGCCCTATCGGCGCCCGCCGCCGAGCTCCGCCGCCACCCATCCGGCGGCGCGCGACCTGGACGCCGCCGCCCGCCGCGCCGAGGCGGTCGCGCGCAGCGCCGCCACCCTGAAGACGCTCGGCTTCACCCCCGACATCGTGCTCGGCCATCACGGCTGGGGCGAGCTGCTGAACCTGCCCGATGTCTGGCCCGATGTCCCGCTGGTGGGATATTTCGAGTTCTACTATCGGATCGACGGCTCGGATGTCGGCTTCGACCCCGAGTTCCCCACCGATCCCGGCGATTTCCCGCGCATCCGCGCCAAGAACACGATCAACCTGCTGGCCTTGCAGCTGGGCCGGCACGGGCAAAGCCCCACCGCGTGGCAGCACTCCACCTACCCGGCCTGGGCGCAGCCGGGGATCGAGATCCTGCGCGAGGGCGCCGATCTCGACCGCTGCCGCCCGGACCCGGCGCTGCGCCGCAAGCCGCTGAAATTCGGCCAGATGACGGTGGCGCCGTCCGACCGGCTGGTGACCTATGTCTCGCGCGACCTGGAACCCTATCGCGGCGCGCATGTGATGTTCCGCGCCCTGCCGGCGCTGCTGGCGGCGCGGCCCGACCTGAAAGTGGTGATGGTGGGCGGTGACGGGGTGAGCTACGGCGCGCCGGCCGCGCGCGGCACCTGGCGGCAGCATTTCCTCGACCAGCTGGGGGGCGGGGTGGACCTCTCGCGGGTGGCGTTTCCCGGCCGAGTCCCCTACGACACCTTCCTGCGCCTGCTGCAACGCAGCGACGCGCATGTGTATCTGTCCTACCCGTTCGTCGCCTCCTGGTCGCTGCGCGAGGCGCTGGCCTGTGGCTGCGTGGTGGTGGGCAGCGACACCCCGCCGGTGCGGGAATTCGTGACCGACCGGGTGAACGGCCGCCTGGTCTCCTTCTTCGATCCCCCTGGCCTCGCGGCGATGGTGCTGGAATTGCTGGAAGATCGCGCCCAGGCACGGCGGCTGCGGGAGGCCGCGCGGGCGGGGGCCGAGCGGACGCTCGACCTTCGCGCGACGCTCGCCGACTACGCCGCGTTGATCCGCCGGCTGACCAGGGGCGGGGAGATTTTCCCCGCCGAGGCCGTCCCGGCGCCGAAGCGGCGGCGGGCCGCTACCTCCCGGTAGGGCGGGTTTGACTCCCGCCGCGGCCCGTGCCTATGACGCCGCTCTGTTGCAGGTGCGAAGAAGCGCCCTGCCGCGACCCAGTCAGCCATAGCGGAACGCGCGATGAAAATCCTGGTCCCGGTCAAACGGGTGGTCGATTACAACGTGAAGGTCCGGGTCAAGACCGACGGCACCGGCGTCGAGACCGCCGGGGTCAAGATGTCGATGAACCCGTTCGACGAGATCGCGGTGGAAGAGGCCGTCCGGCTGAAGGAAAAGGGAATCGCCACCGAGATCGTCGCCGTCTCGCTCGGCGTCGCGCAATGCGCCGAGACCATCCGCACCGCGCTGGCGATGGGCGCCGATCGCGGCATCCTGGTGGAGACCGACGCCGAGCTGCAACCGCTGGCCGTCGCCAAGCTCCTGGCGGCGATCGCCAAGACCGAGCAACCCGGCCTTATCATCCTCGGCAAGCAGGCGATCGACGACGACATGAGCGCCACCGGCCAGATGCTGGCCGCCCTGCTCGGCTGGCCGCAGGGCACGTTCGCCAGCAAGGTGGCGATCGAGGGCGAGACCATCACCGTCACCCGCGAGGTCGATGGCGGGCTCGAGACGGTGGCGCTGGCGCTGCCGGCGGTGGTGACCACCGACCTCAGGCTGAACGAGCCCCGCTACGCCTCCCTGCCCAACATCATGAAGGCGCGCAAGAAGCCGATCGTGACCATGTCGCCGGCCGAGCTCGGGGTCGATCCCGCTCCGCGCCTGACCGTGGTTTCGGTCGCCGAGCCGCCGAAGCGCAAGGCGGGGGCGAAGGTCGCGTCGGTGGCCGAGCTGGTGGCCAAGCTGCGCAACGAAGCGAAGGTGATCTGAGCCATGACCTCCCTGGTGCTGCTGGAACACGACGCCGCCGCGATCAAGCAACCCTCGCGCAGCGCGGTGGCCGCCGCCGCCCAGCTGGGCGAGGTCCACGCCCTGGTGGTGGCCGGAGGGGCCGAGCTCGCCGCCCGGCTGCCGGGTGTCAGCAAGGTGCTGGTCGCCGACCAGCCGGAACTCGCGCATCTGCTGCCCGAGCCGCTGGCCGCGCTGCTGGTGGCGCTGGCCGGCGACTATACCCACCTGTTCGCCGCCACCACCGCGGTCGGCAAGAACGTGATGCCGCGAGTCGCGGCCCTGCTCGACGTGCAGCCGATCAGCGACATCGCCGCGGTGATCGACGCCGATACCTTCGTCCGCCCGATCTATGCCGGCAACGCGCTGGCGACGGTGAAATCATCGGACGCGAAGAAGGTGCTGACGGTGCGGGCGGCCAGCTTCGACCCAGTGCCGGCCGAGGGCGGGTCGGCGGCCATCGCCCCGCTCACCGCGGTGCCCGCCGGCGGCGGCTCGCGCTTCGTCTCCGCCGAACTCTCGAAATCCGAACGCCCCGAGCTGACCGCGGCGCGCGTCGTGATCTCGGGCGGGCGGGGGATGCAGAACGGCGATAACTTCAAGCTGCTCGAACCGATCGCGGATGCGCTCGGCGCGGCCGTCGGCGCCTCTCGCGCGGCGGTGGATTCCGGCTTCGTGCCCAACGACTACCAGGTGGGGCAGACCGGCAAGATCGTCGCCCCCGAGCTCTACATCGCCGTCGGCATTTCCGGCGCCATCCAGCATCTCGCCGGCATGAAGGATTCCAAGGTGATCGTCGCGATCAACAAGGACGAAGAGGCGCCGATCTTCCAGATCGCCGATTACGGCATCGTCGGCGACCTCTTCAAGCTCGTGCCGGAGCTCGATGCGGAACTCGCCAAGCGGCAGGGCTCGTGACGGCGCGATCATCGGGGTGGAGCGGGCGATGACGGCACAGGACAACATCCAGACCATCGGCGTCATCGGCGCCGGGCAGATGGGCAGCGGCATCGCCCATGTCTGCGCGCTGGCCGGCTACGACGTGCGGCTCGGCGACGTCGACGCCAAGGCGCTCGAGCGCGCGATCTCGGTGGTCGACCGCAATCTCGCCCGCCAGGCCGCGCGCGGCCGCATCAGCGAGAGCGACAAGGCGGCGACGATGAAGCGGATCAAGACCGGCACGCAGTACGACATGTTCAACGACTGCGACGTCGTCATCGAGGCCGCCACCGAGAAGGAGGAGGTCAAGCGCGAGATCTACAAGAAGCTGCTGCCTAACCTCAAGGACAGCGCGATCATCGCCTCCAACACCTCGTCGATCTCGATCACCCGGCTGGCCGCCGCCACCGACCGGCCCGGCCGCTTCATCGGCATGCATTTCATGAACCCGGTGCCGGTGATGACGCTGGTCGAGCTGATCCGCGGCATCGCCACCGACGAGGGCACCTTCCACGCCATCCGCGCGCTCGCGGTGAAGCTCGGCAAGACGCCGGTGGCCGCCGAGGACTTTCCCGCCTTCATCGTCAACCGCATCCTGCTGCCGATGATCAACGAGGCGGTCTATACCCTCTATGAAGGCGTCGGCACGGTGGAGGCGATCGACACCGCGATGCGGCTCGGCGCCAACCACCCGATGGGGCCGCTGGAACTGGCCGATTTCATCGGCCTCGACACCTGTCTCTCGGTGATGCAGGTGCTCTACGAGGGGCTGGCCGATTCCAAATATCGCCCCTGCCCGCTGCTGGTGAAATACGTCGAGGCGGGCTGGCTCGGCCGCAAGGCCGGACGCGGCTTCTACGACTATCGCGGGGAGAAACCGGTTCCCACCCGTTGACGAAAAGCGCCCAATCGCCACATTGTCTAGCACTGGCATTGCGGCGCCTTCCATGGCAGGATGCGCCGCACAAAAAGGGTAGCGCAGCCATGAGGTCGTTGCTTGTCCCTGGCCCTCGATAGCTGTCCGGCGCTGGTGCTCAACGCCGATTTCCGGCCGTTGAGCTATTTTCCCTTATCCTTGTGGTCGTGGCAGGAAACGGTAAAGGCCGTCTGCCTCGACCGGGTCAACATCATCTCTCATTACGACCGCGTGGTGCGCAGCCCGTCCTTCGAGATGCGGCTGCCTTCTGTCATCTCGCTGAAAGAATTCATCCCCACCGCGCGCCGCCCGGCCTTCACCCGGTTCAACGTCTTCCTGCGCGACCGCTTCACCTGCCAGTATTGCGGCGAGGACTTCCCGTCGCACGACCTGACCTTCGATCACGTCGTGCCGCGCTCGCGCGGCGGCCGCACCCTGTGGGAGAACGTGGTCACCGCCTGCTCGAGCTGCAACCTGCTCAAGGGCAACCGGCTGCCGCGGGAGAGCGGCATGTATCCGCGCCACCTGCCCCGCCAGCCTTCGACCCTGGTGCTGCAGGAGAACGGGCGCGCCTTCCCGCCCAATTTCCTGCACCACAGCTGGCGCGACTTCCTCTACTGGGATACCGAACTCGAAGCGAGCTGAGCGCCGCTCAGTGAGACTCCGGGGCCTCCCAGGGAATGGCGCCATAGGGCTCCATTCGCGTGGTCTCGCCGTAATCCTGCATCGAGGTCGGTCCGGTGGCGTAGGTGGCAGCGATGTCGGCGGAGATGCCGCGCTGCTGCGAGTAGTCGACGTCGCGGGCGCCGCCGGAGCAGGCGGCCAGCAGGGCAACCACGGCCATCAATAGGCCAACCCGTTGCATAGGGATCCTCCATTTGCGGAACGCTGTCGCGGCGCGGGAAGAACCCGCACCGCCCCCCCTCACTTGATTATATATGGGGTCGCCTGTAGCGTCAGTCTATGGGCGACCTGCGCCTCGATAGCCGGCGTTTTAGGCGAATTAGGCCCCCGATCCTCCCGCGGGAGGGTCGGGTTTCCGTTCGTCCCGAGACCGAGTCCGAGGATTGCCGTCATGTCGCCAGCCGTCGCGAGCGCCTTCCGTCCTGAGGGCCAGCCCACCGCCTGCTTTTCCGTCCATGCCGCCGCGGAGCCGGCGGTGATGCCGCGGGTCATCGAACTCTTCGCCCGGCGCGGGCTGGTGCCGTCGAGCTGGGTCAGCCGGGTGAGCGGTCCCGAGATCACCATCGACCTGCAGATGCCGGGGATCGACGCCGAGGCGGCGCATTACCTCGCCCGCTGCCTGCGGCAGATCGTTTCGGTCGATACCGTGTTGGTGTCGGAGAAGCGATGAGCCTGCTGCGCCACATCCGCCGCTGCAACCACTGGCGCCCCGAGCACTTCGTGCCGCTGTGGCGGGACGCGGCGAAGGTGGGCTTCATCCGGCGCGACAATGCCGAGGCGCTGCGCCGCTTCGGCGACGTGTTCGCGGTCGACGGCGACGGGGTGCGGCTGATCGCGCCGGGCGGGTTCGAGGCGGTCAGCGCGGCGGTGGACGCGGTGACCGAGCGCCTCGTCGCCGAGGGTCGCGTCGCCAAATGGCGCAACGAGTTCTTCGCCGTGGCGCCGCGCTGGGGCATGCCGCCGCTATTCAAGCTCGACCGCGGCGCCGTCTCCTTCTTCGGCGTGCGCGCCTATGGCGTGCACCTGAACGGCTGGCGCCGGGTGGAGGGCGCGCTGCATGTGTGGATCGGCCGGCGTGCCCCGGACAAGAAGGTGGCGCCGGACCGGCTCGACAATCTGGTGGCCGGCGGCATCGGCCACGAGCACGGGCTCGAGGCGACGCTGATCAAGGAGGCGGACGAGGAGGCGGCGATGCCCGCCGAACTGGCCGGGCGCGCGGTCGCGGTGGGCGCGGTCTGCTACCGCATGGAGGTCGAATACGGGATGCGCGACGACGTGCTGTTCCTCTACGATCTCGAGGTTCCCGCGGAGTTCACGCCGCGCAACCAGGACGGCGAAATCGTCGAGTTCCGGCTGATGCCGGCGCGCGAGGCGGTGGAGCGCGTGCGCTCGACCGAGGATTTCAAGTTCAACGTCAACCTGGTGATCATCGATTTCGCGCTGCGCCACGGCCTCGTCACCGCCGCGGATCCCGACTATCTCGATCTCGTCACGGGATTGCGCCCGCCGCTCGACTGACCGCGGTCAGTCCGGGAACCCCGCCATCGCGCGCACCTCCGGCGGCGTGCGGCCGGCTTGGCGCAGCGCCTCGAGGGTGAGCGCACGGTCACGCTTGGCATAGCGCCGGCCGGCGGCGTCGAGCAGCAGCGGATGATGCCGGTAGCGCGGCACCGGCAGGTCGAGCAGCGCCTGCAGCAGGCGATGGACGTGCGTCGCGTCGAACAGATCCTGCCCGCGCGTCACCAGGCTCACCCCTTGCAGCGCGTCGTCGATGGTGACGGCGAGGTGATAGCTCGCCGGCGTGTCCTTGCGCGCCAGCACGACGTCGCCCTGCGGCGCGGGATCGCAGGCGACGCGGCCCGCGCTTTCATCCTGCCACCAGAGCGCGCCCGCCCGCGCCGCCGCCTTGGCGAGGTCGAGCCGGAGCGCCCAGGCCTCGCCCGCCCGCAGCCGCGCCGCCCGCTCGGCCGGAGCGAGGCCGCGGCAGGTGCCGGGATAGGGCGGCCCCTCCGCGCCATGCGGCGCGGCGCCGGCGCGCGCCACCTCGGCCTTGATCGCCGCCCGGGTGCAGAAGCAGGGATAGAGCAGCCCCTGCGCCTCGAGCCGGTCGAGCGCCCGACGGTAATCGGCGAAATGCTCCGACTGCACCCGCACCGCGCCGTCCCAGTCGAGGCCGAGCCAGGCGAGATCCGCGGCGATGGCGGCGGCGAATTCCGGCCGGCAGCGTCCGCGGTCGATATCCTCGATGCGCAGCAGGAAGCGGCCGCCGGCGGCGCGCGCGGCGCGCCAGCCGACCAGCGCGGAATGGGCGTGACCGAGATGCAGCCGGCCGGTGGGGCTCGGCGCGAAGCGGGTGACGACGGCATTCATCGCGCCGGCGAGCTTAGCAAGTGACAGCGGCAGTGCCATCGTCTATGGCTCGCACCCGGCAGGAAGACAGGACGCAAGCGCCATGTTCCCCGATCTCAGCGGCCCCGCCCACAAGCCCGCCGGCGGCGGCAAGCCGCGCCGGCTCGTCGTGCTGCTGCACGGACTGGGCGCCGACGGCAACGACCTCATCGGGCTCGCGCCCTATTGGGCGCCGCTGCTGCCCGAGGCGGAGTTCGTGGCGCCCGACGCGCCCTTCCCCTGCGACATGGCGCCGGTCGGCCGGCAATGGTTCAGCCTGCAGGACCGCTCGCCCGCCGCCATCCTCGCCGGGGTGCGCGCCGCGGCGCCGATGCTCGACGCCTTCATCGACGCGTCGCTGGCGGCCCGCGGGCTCGGCGACGAAGCGCTGGCGCTGGTGGGCTTCTCGCAGGGCACGATGATGTCGCTCCATGTCGGGCTGCGCCGCGCCAAGCCGTGTGCCGGCATCGTGGGATATTCCGGCGCGCTCATCGGCGCCGACGCGCTGGGGCAGGAGATCCGTGCCCGCCCGCCGGTGCTGCTGGTCCATGGCGATGCCGACGAGGTGGTGCCGCCGCAGGCCTTGCCGCAGGCGGTCCGGGCGCTCGAATCGGCCGGGGTCGCGGTCGCGTCGCTGGTCTCCCCGGGTCTCGGCCATGGCATCGACGAGGCCGGGCTGCGACGCGGCGGCGCCTTCCTGCGCGAGGCCTTCGGCCTCTAGCAGGCCGCGTGCAAGCCGATTGAACTCTCCGGTTGATCGTGTAATCGTGCGCGGCGGGCGGCGGGCGTCTGCGCGGTCTATGGAGGGAGACGGATGGCGCATTTTGCGATCAATGGGCGGTGGGTGACGGTCGACGTGCCGTCGGATACGCCGCTGCTGTGGGTGATCCGCGATCAGCTGCGCATGACCGGGACGAAATTCGGCTGCGGCGCCGGGCTGTGCGGCGCCTGCACGGTGAACATCGGCAACGACGCCGCCTTCTCCTGCCAGACCGAGGTCGGCGATGTCGAAGGCAAGTCGATCACCACGGTCGAGGGCCTGTCGCCCGACAACAGCCATCCGCTGCAGAAGGCCTGGATCGCCGAGCAGGTGCCGCAATGCGGCTATTGCCAGTCCGGCCAGCTGATGCGCGCCGCGGCCCTCCTCAAGAAGACGCCGCAGCCGACGCGCGAGGAGATCGTCAAGCACATGCGCAGCAATCTCTGCCGCTGCGGCACCTACAACCGCATCATCGCCGCGGTCGAGCGCGCCTCGAGGGGGGCCTGAGCCATGGCCGCACCGACGCAGCACGACACGCCGATGCTGACCCGCCGCGGCTTCATCGGCTCGGCCGGCCTCACCTTCGGCATCGCCATCGCCGGCTCGAGCGTCACCCTGTTCGACGCGCTGGCGGACGCCGCCAAATTCGAGCCCAACGCCTGGATCGAGATCGGCACCGACAACACGATCACGCTGATCGCGCCCGCCTCCGAAATGGGCCAGGGCGCCTTCACCTCGCTGCCGATGCTGATCGCCGAGGAGCTCGACGCCGATTGGAGCAGGATCAAGGTCGTCCAGGCGCCCGCCGGCAAGGATTACGGCAACCCGCTGTTCGGCGGCGCCCAGGTCACCGGCGCCAGCCGCGGCGCGAGGGGATATTTCATGCCGCTGCGCCTGGTCGGCGCGCAGGCGCGCCGCGTGCTGCTGCTGAACGTCGCCGAGCAGTGGCAGGTGCCGGTCGACGAGCTCACCACCAAGCCCAACCTGGTGGTCGACGAGAAGACCGGCCGCTCGATCAGCTATGGCGACGTCGCCAAATTCGCCAAGCTGCCGGCGGAGATGCCCAAGGTCGCCGAGGCCGATCTGAAGCCGCAGGCGCAATGGCGCCTGATCGGCAAGGACCTGCCGCGGCTCGACATCCCGGAGAAGGTCAACGGCGGCGCGCAGTACGGCATCGACATGTACCTGCCGGACATGCTCTATGCCGCGGTGATGCGCGCGCCGGTGCAGGGCGAAGCGCCCGACACGGTCGACGACAGCGAGGCGATGAAGGTCGCCGGCGTGATCAAGGTGGTGACCCTGCCGTTCGGCGTCGCCGTCATCGCGCCCGACTACTGGACCGGGCTCAAGGGCAAGAACGCGCTCAAGGTCACCTGGAAGAAGGGCGCCCAGGCAGAAAGCTACGACAGCCTCAAGGTGCTCGACGACTACGCCGCCATCGCCAAGGACTGGACGCATAAGAGCGTCGTCGGGCTGAAGACGGGCGATGCCGATACGGCGTTCAAGGGCGCGGCCAAGGTGATCACCGCCGATTACCGGTCGGAGCATGTCTATCACGCGCCGATCGAGCCGACCAACACCACCGCCTGGGTCAAGGGCGACGGCACGGTCGAGGTCTGGACGCCGACGCAGGCGCCGACCTTCGTCACGCTGGCGGCCTCCAAGGTGGCGGGCACCACCCCGGACAAGGTGCTGGTGCACACCACCTTCCTCGGCGGCGGCTTCGGCCGGCGCATCGAGCAGGACATCACCGTCGACGCCGTGCTGCTGTCGAAGATCATGCAGAAGCCGATCAAGGTGCTGTGGAGCCGCGAGGACGACGTCAAGAACGACAAGTACCGCCCGGCCACGGCGCAGCGGCTGGAGGCGGCGCTCGACCATCACGGCAAGATCGTCGGCTGGCGCTGGCGCCTGGTCGGCGAGTCGATCTTCCGCCGCGCGCTGCCGCCGGCGCTCGAAGCCGCCAAGGGCTTCGACACCGCGGTGTGCGACGGACACGAGACCAACTACACCATCCCGAACCAGTATCACGACTATGTCGAGGACGATCGCGGCATCGATGTCGGGTTCTGGCGCGCGGTGGGGCCGGGCTACACCATCTTCGCGATCGAGACCTTCATGGACGAGCTGGCGCATGCGGCGGGCAAGGATCCGCTCGCCTTCCGGCTCGAGCATCTCGACGATCCCCGCGCGCACAAGGTGCTGAAGGCGGTGGCGGACATGGCGCATTGGGGGCGCAAGAGCGAGGACACGGCCCTCGGCCTCGCCTACGCCTATTATCCCGACGTCTGGTACTGCCACGTGGCGCAGATCGCCGAAGTCTCGGTCGACAAGGCGAGCGGCGCGATCCGCGTCCACAAGATCTGGGCCGTGGTCGATCCCGGCACGACGATCAGCCCGGCCAACGTCGCCTATCAGATCGAAGGCGGTGCGATCTTCGGCACCAGCGCCGCGCTCCATGAGCGCATCACCATCACGGGCGGCGTGGTCAAGCAATCGAACTTTCACGACTATCCGCTGCTGCGCATCAACGAGGCGCCGGTGCTGGAGGTGAAGCTGATGCCGGATCCGACGGCGCGCGTCGCCGGCGTCGGCGAATCCGGCCTGCCGCCGGCGGCGCCGGCGATCGCCAACGCGGTCTATGCGCTCACCGGCAAGCGGCTGCGCGAGCTGCCGATGCTGCCGGAACGGGTGAAGGCGGCGGCGAAGGCATAGGACCCGGCGCTCAGCGCCGCGCGTAAGCCGGAGCGGCCGGCGCCGACGAGGCGCCGGCCGTTTTCGTCTGCGCCGCCTCGCGCCGCTTCATGCCGGCGTGGATGACGCCGACGATGGCGATGGCGACGACGAACACCGCCGGACACAGCGCAACCACGGCGAAGATGCTGCGCACCGGCAGCGCCGTGGAGAGCAGCGCGCCGGCGATCCAGGGCCCGGCGATCGAGCCGATTTTGGCGACCGAGATCGCCCAGCCCGCGCCGTTGCCGCGATAGCTGCTGGGGTAGAACAGGCCGGCGATGCTGTGCAGCCCGAAATGCCCGCCGATGACGAAGAAGCCCATCAGCGCCGCGGCGGCGAGGAAGCCGCCATGGCCGAGATCGACCAGCCCGGCGACCAGCAGCACCGGCACCGCGGCGAGCGGCATGACGGTGATCGCGATCGCGCCGCGACGGTCGGTGAAACGCATCAGCGCGAGGCCGCCCAGCGCCCCGGCCAGCGCGTTGATCGAGCCGGCCGCGGCCGCTGCGGCGCGCGAAAAGCCCAGCGCCTCGAACACCAGCGGCGTCCACGCGGCAAGGAAGAACACCGCCATCGAGCTGAAGACATAGGCGAGCCAGAGCAGCGGCGTGATCCAGCGCAGCTCGTCCTTGAAGAGCAGCCCCGGGCGGAACGTCCGGTCGACCCCCGCTTCGTCGGCGACCACGAAGACCGCCCCTGCCGGCACCGTCCGACCGGGCGCGAGGCGGCGCAGCAGGGGCGCGATGCGTTCCGGCGGCGCGCCCGCGAGCGCGAGGTAGCGGATCGATTCCGGCAGCATCGCGACCAGGAGGAGGGCTGCGAGCAGCGACAGGCCGCCGCCGAAGACAAAGAGCGCGGGCCAGCCGAAGGCCGGCATCAGCCAGATGGCGACCGGACCGGCGAGGCTGATGCCGAGCGAGTAGCCGATCATGATCACGGTGACGATGGTGGCGCGATAGCGCTTGGGCGCGTATTCGATGTTGAGCGCCCAGCACACCGGCAGCAGCCCGCCGATGGCGATGCCGTCGACGAGGCGCAGCGCCAGCAGCGCGCCGTACCCGCGGGCGAACGCGACGGCGAGGGTGAGCACGCCGAAAGAAGCGGTCGCCAGGATGAGCGTCGGGCGGCGGCCGATGCGGTCGCCGAGCCAGCCCAGCGCGAAGCCGCCGATCATCGTGCCGAGCAGGCCGATGCTGAAGATGTTGCCCAGCATCAGCCTGTCGAGATGGAATTCGGCGGCAAGCGCCGGCGCGGCAAAGGCGATGACGTTCATGTCGAAGCCGTCGAAGAACATGACGATCCAGGAGACCAGCACCAGCCGCAGCAGGAACGGGCCGAGCCGCTGGCCCTCGATGATCGCGGCGACATCGACGCGCGGTGCGGCGCTCACCGTCCGCCCTCGACGTTGGCCGCAATGCGCCGGCGCAGCGCCGCGACGTCGAGCTGATGCACGCTGCCGCTGCCGGCGAGGTCGAGGGCATGCGCCGCGGCCGCGCCCATGGCGATGCACGGCCCCATCACCCGCACGCTGGAAAGCGCGGCGCTGTCGGCGTCGATGCAGCGGCCGGCGGCGACGAGGTTGTCGACCGCCGGCGGTGTCAGGCTGGCAAACGGGACGTAATGCAGATGGTCTTCGGCGAAGGGCTCCCAGACATAGCCCTCGGCGTGGTGATGCTGCTCGATCGGCCAGGATGTCCGGGCGATGCTGTCGGGAAAGCGCGTGCCGCGGCGCACCTCGTCCACGCTGAGCTGGTGCCGGCCGACGATCCAGCGCGTCTGGCGGATGCCCGGCAGCCCGTAGGCGCGCACCCGCGCGCGGCCGAAGGCGGCGGGGAATTCGCGCTGCAGGAAGCGCAGCGAGCGGTCGGCCTGCTCCTTGCCGGCAAACGCGGTGGCGGAGGCGGCAAACGGGTCGAGCGGCGTCTCGACATGGTTCATGTTGACCAGCGCGGTGCCGCGGCCGGGAAAGGAGAAGGCGAAGCCGTCATGGCGGACGAGGCCGTAGCTCTCGGCCTTTGCCGCGAGCCGCGCGGAGATCGCCTCGCGCGTCGGGTAATGCGCCTCGTCGATCTGCTCCAGCACCATCATCTGCGAGCCGTAGACGACGCCGTCGGCCGGCGCGCGGCAGTCGAGCCCGGCCTCAAAGGCGAGCGCGGCGTCGCCGGTCGCGTCGACGAAACCCATGGCGCGCACCACCACGTCGCCATAGCGCGTCGCGAGATCGAGGGCGGCGACGCGGCGATCCTCGAGGCGCACCCGGCGCAGCACGGCGCCGAGCAGCACGGCGATGCCGGCGCGCTCGACCGTGCGCTCGATGAAGCGGCCCAGCGCCACCTCGTCATAGAGCACCACCGTGGTATGGCCGCGGCGGTAATGCAGCGCGCCTTCGGCGCCGAGCTCGCGCAGGATGTCGTCCGCCAGCCCATGCGTGAGCTGGTAGCCGTCGAGCCCGTTGGAGAACAGGCCGCAGAAGGTGCCGATGATCGAGGTGACCGCTTGCCCGCCCAACGCCGGCAGGCCGTCGACCAGCAGTACCTTGCGGCCGAGCCGGGCCGCCTCGACCGCGGCGGAGATACCGGCAATGCCGGCGCCGAGGACGCAGATCTCGGCCTCGGCCTCGCGGGCGGCGGGCGCGGCGCCGCGCCGGACAATGCGCGTTTCCGGGGCAATGGGCTTGTCGAGCATGCCGCCGCGTCTCCTCGCTGTGCCGCGGCAGCTTAATGCCCGGCGGCCGAGCGATAAACCGCCGCGTGGCGCCGGCGCGGCCGGAAAGGTTAACGGGCGCTTAACGGGCGTCTCTAACGCGTCGCCGAGGTCTTGATGAGGCCGCTGCCCTCGCCCTGCTTCAGATAGCGCTCCAGCCGCGCCACCATGGCAGGCGCGTCCCAGTCGGTGCCGCCTTCGAGCGAGCCCAGGATGCGGCCGTCGCGGTCGACCAGGAAGCTGGTCGGCAGGCCACGAACCGCAAAGGCCTGTTGCGCCGCGTTCTCCGGGTCGAGATAGACCTGCAGCCGCCGCAGGCCGAGCTTGGCGAGGAACGGCTCGACCGCCTGGCCGGCGCCGCGGTCCTCGGAGATCGCCAGCACGCTAAGCCGGTCGCCCAGCAGCGCCTGCAGCCGGTCGAGCGAGGGCATCTCGCGCACGCACGGACCGCACCAGGTCGCCCAGAGATTGACCAGCAGGAAATGGCCGCGGAAATCGGCGAGCCGCAGCCGCCTGCCGTCGCGGCCGGCAAAGCCCAGCGCCGGCGCTGGCCGCGGCGGGTCGACCGGGGTAAACTGCCCCAGCGCCGCTTCCTGCGGTGCGCCGGCGTCAAATTTGCTGCTCACGACACTGCCGTGGTCGCGGCGCAAGGCGGCGCCCGGCCAGTACCAGGCGGCGAACCCGCCCGCCAGGCAGAGGAAAACCAGCAGGATGACCGCGCCGAGAACCTTCATTCCGCACCACCTTCCCGCCCCCGGCCGGCGGCCATGAGCCGCAAGCTGCGCGGCGCCGGCGAGACGGCCGCTCCCGGGCCGGCCGCGAATGCCGCCTGGGGAGGACGCTTTGCCGGCGGTCCGGCCGAGATCATGCAACGCATCAACGTCTCGATCGATTTCGACAAGCGGCTCTACGCCCAGGACATCGCCGGCTCGCTCGCCCATTGCGCCATGCTGGTGCGCCAGCAGATCCTGTCGACCGCGGACGGCGAGGCCATCGCGCGCGGTCTAGCGCAGATCCGCGAGGAAATCGAGGCGGGACGCTTTCCCTTTCGCGCCGAGCACGAGGACATCCACCTCAACATCGAGGCGCGGCTCGCCGAGCTGATCGGCCCCGCCGCCGGCCGGTTGCATACCGCGCGCTCGCGCAACGACCAGGTGGCGACCGATTTCCGCCTCTGGGTGCGCGACGCCATCGACCGGCTGGAGCGCCAGATCCAGGGGCTGCAAGCGGCGCTCATCGCCCAGGCCGAGCGCCATGCCGGCACCATCATGCCGGGGTTCACCCACCTTCAGGTGGCCCAGCCGGTGACCTTCGGCCACCATCTCCTGGCCTATGTCGAGATGCTCGGGCGCGACCGCTCGCGGCTCGCCGATTGCCGCGCCCGGCTCAACGAGTCGCCGCTCGGCGCGGCGGCGCTGGCCGGAACCTCCTTTCCCGTCGACCGCGCCATGACCGCGGCGGCGCTGGGCTTCGACCGGCCGGCGGCGAACTCGCTCGATGCCGTGTCCGACCGCGATTTCGCGCTCGAGTTCCTGGCGGCGGCGGCGATCATCGGGCTGCATCTCTCGCGCTTCGCCGAAGAGGTGGTGATCTGGACCAGCGAGCCCTTTCGCTTCATCCGCCTCAGCGACGCCTTCACCACCGGCAGCTCGATCATGCCGCAGAAGCGCAACCCCGACGCCGCCGAGCTGGTGCGCGCCAAGAGCGGCCGGCTGCTGGGCGCGCTCACCACGCTGCTCGCGGTGATGAAGGGGCTGCCGCTCGCCTACAGCAAGGACATGCAGGAGGACAAGGCGCCGGTGTTCGACGCCGCCGACACGCTGGAGCTGGCGCTGGCCGCCACCGCCGGCATGGTCGGCGACCTGGTCCCCGACGCCGCGGCGATGCGCCGCGTCGCCGCCAGCGGCTTCAGCACCGCCACCGATCTCGCCGACTGGCTGGTGCGGGTACTGGGCCTGCCCTTCCGCGAGGCGCATCACCTGACCGGCGCGCTGGTGGCGCGCGCCGAGGCGCTGGGCGTCGACCTCGCGGCGCTGCCGTTGGGCGAGATGCAAAAGCTGGAGCCGCGCATCGCCGCCGCGATCTTCGACGTGCTGACGGTCGAGAAATCGGTGGCCAGCCGCGTCAGCTTCGGCGGCACGGCGCCGGCCAATGTCGCCGCGGCCGCCGCCGAGGCGCGCCGGCGCTTTCTGTGAACGAGGGACAATGACCGCCCCCGCCTTGTCCGCCCGCCGCTGCCGCGCCGGCCTCGCCCTGGCGCTGCTGCTGGCCGCAGCGTTGCCGCTCCTCGGCTGCGGCAAGAAGGCCGATCCCGGGCCGCCGCCGGGCGAGGCAAGCACCTATCCCCGCGTCTATCCGCATGACTGACGGCGAGGCCGCGCCGGGCGCGCCGGAATTCGCCTATCGCGCCGGCGAGTTCCATGCCGAGGAGGTGGCGCTGTCGCGCATCGCCGCTGCGGTCGGCACCCCCTTCTACTGCTATTCGAGCGCCGCCATCGAGCGGCGCTACCGGCGCTTTGCCGCCGCCTTCGCCGACCGGCCGGTGCGCATCTGCTACGCGGTCAAGGCGAATTCGAACCTGGCCGTGATCCGCCTGCTGGCCCGGCTCGGCGCCGGCGCCGACGTCGTCTCCGAGGGCGAGCTGCGGCGCGCGCTGGCCGCCGGCGTCCCGCCCGACCGCATCGTCTTCTCCGGCGTCGGCAAGAGCGACGCGGAGATCGCCTTCGCGCTCGAGGCCGGCGTGCACCAGATCAACATCGAATCCGAGCCGGAGCTCTCCGCGGTCAGCGCCGTCGCCAGCGCGCTCGGCAAGACCGCGACGCTGGCCATCCGCGTCAACCCCGATGTCGATGCGCACACCCATGCCAAGATCGCCACCGGGCGCAAGGAGAACAAGTTCGGCATCGACATCGCCCAGGCGCCGGGCGCCTTCCGCCGCGCGGCGCAGCTGCCGGGTCTCGCGGTCGCCGGCGTGGCGCTCCATATCGGCTCGCAGCTCACCGATCTCGGCCCCTTCGAGCTCGCCTACCGTCGCGCCGTCGAGCTGATGCGCGCGCTTGCCCGCGACGGCATCGCGCTCGGGCGGCTCGATCTCGGCGGCGGTCTCGGCATTCGCTACCGCCACGAGCGGCCGCCGGCGATCGAGGACTACGCCGCCATGGTGAAGCAGGTCACCGACGGGCTCGGCGCGGAACTCGAATTCGAACCCGGCCGCTGGATGGTCGGCAACGCCGGCGTGCTGGTGGCGCGCACGCTTTACGTCAAGGACGGCGTGGCGCGGCGGTTCCTGATCCAGGACGCGGCGATGAACGATCTCGTCCGCCCGGCGCTCTACGAGGCCTGGCACGAGATCGTGCCGGTGCGGGAGCCGGCGGCGGGCGCCGAACGCCGGCCGATCGACGTGGTGGGACCGGTCTGCGAGACCGGCGATACCTTCGCCGCGCAGCGGCCGCTGCCGCCGATCGCGGCCGGCGAGCTGATCGCGCTGCTCTCCGCAGGGGCCTATGGCGCGGCGATGAGTTCGAGCTACAATACCCGGCTGATGGTGCCCGAGGTGCTGGTGCGCGGCGGCGAGTTCGCGGTGATCCGGCCCCGGCCGAGTTTCGCGGAGCTCCTGTCGCAGGACAGGATGCCGGATTGGCTCGCCGAGCGTTGACGGCGAGAGGTACGGGAATGAGCGACAGCCTACCGCCGCCGGAACCCGCAGGCGAGCGCCGGCGCCTTGCCGGGCGCCTGTTCCTTGCCGGCGCCGCCCTGCTCTGGGAGCGGCTGTGGCCGGCGCTGTGGCCGGCGGCGGGAATGGCCGGCGTCTTCCTCGTCCTGGCGCTGCTCGACCTGCCGGCGATGCTGCCCGGGGCGCTGCATGCGGCGCTGCTCGCGATCTTCGCCGCCGCGTTGGTCGCGGCGCTGCTGCCGGCGCTGCGCCGCTTCCGGCTGCCCGGCCGCGAGGCCGAGCGCCGGCGCGTCGAGCGGGCGAGCGGGCTTGCCCACCGCCCGCTCACCGCGCTCGAGGACCGGCTGAGCGCGCCCGGCGGCGATGCCGCCGCCGCCGCGCTGTGGCAGGCGCATCGCCAGCGCGCGGCGGCGCAGATCCGGCGGCTGCGGGTCGGCTGGCCGGCGGCGGGGCTGGTGCGGCGCGATCCTTTCGCGCTGCGCGCGGCGCTGGCGCTGGCGCTGCTGCTCGCCGCCATCGATGCCGGACCGGACTGGTCGCTGCGCCTTGCGCGCGCGCTGAGCCCCGGCCTGTCGCTCGGCGCCGCCGCAGCGCCGGCGAGCCTCGATATCTGGGTGACGCCGCCCGACTACACCGGCCTGCCGCCGCAGTTCCTGCCGGCAGCCGCGCCGGCGAAGCCGATCGCCGTGCCCACCGGCAGCACGGTGCTGGCCCAGGTGCAGAGCACCGGCGCGGCGCCGCGGCTCACGATCGACGACCGGTCGATCGATTTCGCCCGCATCGACGAGCGCAACTTCAAGGGCAGCGCGACGCTCGCCGCCGGCCATGAGCTCGCCGTCGAGCAGGACGGCCGCAGGCTCGGCGCCTGGCCCATCGTCATCGTCCCGGACCTGCCGCCGACCATCGAGTTCGCCAAGCCGCCGCAGCACACCGAGCGCGCGGTGCTGCGGCTCGAATACCGGGCGAGCGACGATTACGGCGTCGAAGCCGCCAAGGCGATCATCACCCGCCCCGGCGATGCCGGCGCGCCGCTGACGCTCGACCTGCCGCTGCCGGGCCAGCATCTGCGGCAGGCGCATGATGCGAGCTTCCACGACCTCACCGCCCATCCCTGGGCCGGACTGCCGGTCGACATCCATCTCGAGGCAACCGACGCGCTGGGCCAAAGCGGCCAGAGCGAGACCATCCGCATCACGCTGCCCGAGCGCGTCTTCCATCACCCGGTGGCGCGCGCGATCATCGAGCAGAGGAAGCAGCTCACCCTCGACCCGTCGCAGCGCGACGTGGTCGCCGAGACGCTGTCCGACCTGTCGCTGCGGCCGCGGCTCTTCAACGACGACGTCGTCGTGTTCCTGGCGCTGCGCTCGGCGCAGGCCCGCCTCGTCCTCGATCGGAGCGCCCGATCCATCCCCTCGGTGCAGCAGCTGCTGTGGGACACCGCGGTGCGCATCGAGGACGGTCGCACGCCGCTCGTCCAGCGCGACCTGCGCGACGCGATGAAGGCGCTGCAGGACGCGCTGGCGCGCAACGCGCCCGATGCGGAGATCGAGAAGCTCACGCGCGAGCTGAAGCAGGCGATCGACCGCTATCTGCAGGCGCTGGCGCAGAACGCGCAGCAGCAGAATCAGGATCAGGACCGACAGCCGCCCGATCCCTCGCAGATGCTGAGCCAGCAGGATCTGCAGCGCATGCTGGATCGCGCCCGCGAGCTGGCGCGCACCGGTTCGCGCGACGCGGCGCGCGACCTGCTGTCGCAGCTCCAGGAGATGCTGGAGAACCTGCGCACCGCGCGCCCGGGGCAGATGCAGAACGGCCAGGCGCAGGCGATGCGGCAGATGCAGGACCTGATGCGCCGCCAGCAGCAGCTCCTCGACCGCAGCTTCCGCCAGTCGCGCCAGAGCCAGAACGGCCAGCCGGGGCAGATGGGACGGAACGGACGGCCGCAGCCCGGCAATCAGGACGGCGACATGGCCGGCGACCAGGAGGCGCTCAGGCGCCAGCTCGGCGAGATGATGCGCCAGCTCGGCGAGCAGTCGGGCGACATCCCGCAATCGCTGGGCCGGGCCGAGCGCGCCATGCGCGGCGCCGCCGGCGCCTTGCAGCAAGGCCAGCCCGGCGACGCGATCGCGCCGCAGACCGAGGCGCTCGACCAGCTGCAGCAGGCGGCACGCGGCATGGCCGAGCAGATGATGGGCCGGGCGGGCGATGGCAAGCCGGGGGGCAACCAACCCGGCGACCGCGACGGCCGGCGCCAGGCGGAGCGCGATCCCTTCGGCCGGTTCAACGCCCAGGACAACGCCAACAGCGGCATCGATGACGGCGGCCAGCTGCGCCTGGGCGGCCCCACCGGCAATTACGCGGTCGAGAAGGCCAAAGGCATCCTCGAGGAGCTTCGCCGCCGCGCCGGCGAGCGCGGCCGGCCGGAGATCGAGCACGAGTACATCGACCGCCTGCTGAAACAGTTCTGACGATCGCCGGACGCCATCCGGCGCCAGGGCCAGCCGGCACGGCGCGGGCGCTCGCGGGTGCAGCAGCAACCGCTGCCGCCCGCCAACGACGGACAGCCCGTTCGACCGCTTCGCGATCGAACGGGCTGTCTGCGGTGAGCTACCGGCTCAGTTCCTCGTCCACGGTGTCGCAGATCTGCTCCAGCGTGAACGGCTTGGCGATGACGCGGTGGATCAGCGCCTCGAGATTGTGCGCGCGCTGGCGTTCGCTGGCGAAGCCGGTCATCAGCAGAATCCGCATCGCGGGATGATCCTTGCTCGCCTTGAGCGCGAGCGCGATGCCGTCGAGGCGCGGCATGACGATATCGGTGAGCAGCAGGTCGAAGGATGCGGCGGCGAGCGCGCCGAGCGCGGCCGACCCGTCCGGCACCGCCGTCACCTCGTGGCCGCGATGCTGCAGCGCGCGGGCGACGAACGCGCTCACCGCGCTGTCGTCCTCCGCCACCAGGATCTTCGCCACCGCTACCCGCCGTCCGAAACGGAGACCTTGATCATCGTCGCGGCTTCATTGGGCTGGGCGATGCTGGTGCGGAAGGGCGCGCTCGCGCCGGGGAGCAGGCGGTCGTCGCTGACGGTGAAGGCCCAGGACTGCAGCTCGTGGCCGTTGCCGTCGAGGAGCGTGACCTTGAGCTTCGGCACCTGGCGCGCCACGCCGGAGACGTTGACCACCTCGCCCTGGATGACCAGCGTCGGCAGGCCGTTCTCGGTGTCGCGGGTCGGCGTCACGTTGTGGAAGTCGAAGCTGCCCTGCGCCGTCTCGACGGCAATGCCGAGCATCTGATAGTAGCGCGCGGCGGCCGGCCAGCGGCCGACCACATGCTCGCGCGTCAGCCACAACCCGCCCGCGACGATCCCGGCCAGCACGACGATGTAGGCCGCCCAGCCGACGAGCGACAGGCGCCGGCGCCCCTGCTGCACCGCCGGGAGCTGCACCCGCCCGGTGCCGCGCAGCGGCGCCTCGAGGCTCGGCGGCGGCTCCGGCGGCGGCAGATCGACGCGCCGCGGCGCGTCCTCGGCCGGCTCCTGGTGCCACGTATGGGCGCAGCTGGCGCAACGCACGAGTCGTCCGCCCGCGCCCAGCGCGGCGGGGTCGACAAGGTACCGGGTGGAACAAACCGGACAAGTTACGATCATCGATGCCGCAGCGCCTTTTTTGTTCTTATAGGGCTCAATCCGGGCGCGAAGCAAGGAAACCTCGCGCGAATCGGCCATCATGGGCTGCTATCGGGTGGGGTGCCGGCAGCGCGCGCCCGGCTTTACGCCGGGCGCCGCGTCATGCCATGGTGCGGCGGGCGGCGAGGTCGACGCCGCGGTGCGACGGAGAGCGCGCGCCTTGGTTCGGTTCGAGAATGTTGGCATGCGGTACGGCGCGGGGCCCGAGGTGCTGCGCGATATCGGCATGGAACTCGCCGCCGGCTCGTTCCATTTCCTCACCGGGCCGAGCGGCGCCGGCAAGACCAGCCTGCTCAAGCTGATGTACCTCGCCGAGCGCCCGTCACGCGGCCTGATCTCGCTGTTCGGCCGCGACATCGCCACCACGCCGCGGCGCGAGCTGCCGGCGCTGCGGCGCAAGATCGGCGTGGTCTTTCAGGATTTCCGGCTGATCGACCACCTCTCCGCCTTCGACAATGTGGCGCTGCCGCTGCGCGTCGCCGGGCTGGCCGAAGAGCAGATCCGCGAGCATGTCAGCGAGCTGCTGCGCTGGGTCGGGCTGGCCGAGAAGCTCAACGCCCGGCCGGCGACGCTGTCGGGCGGACAGCAGCAGCGGGTGGCGATCGCCCGCGCGGTGATCGGGCGGCCGAGCCTGCTGCTCGCCGATGAGCCGACCGGCAATGTCGACGACGAGATGGCGCTGCGCCTGCTGCGGCTGTTCGAGGAGATGAACAAGCTCGGCACCACCCTGGTTATCGCGACGCACAACGAGGGGCTGGTGACGCGCTTCGGCCATGCGCGGCTCCATCTCGAGAACGGCGAGCTCACCCAGGAGCGCCTGCGCGCGCAGCACGCCGGATAGGACCGCGATGCTGCGCCGCCGCCTCGACATCCCCTTGAACCGCGACAGTTCGGTGCGCTTCCTGCCCTGGATCATCGCGCTGATGGTCTATCTCGCGGGGCTGGCGCTCGCCGGCACGCTGGTGCTGCAAGGCACGCTGCAGCGCTGGGACGCCAGCCTGTCCGGCACGCTCACCGTGCAGCTGCCGCCGCCCGGCGACGGCAAGCCCGACGCGCTTGCCGCGGCGCTCGCGCTGCTGCGGCCGGTACGCGGGGTGACCAGCGCCGAACCGCTGTCGCCCGAGGCCACCCGGCGCCTCGTCGAACCCTGGCTCGGCACGGCGCTGACGGCGGCGGAGCTGGCGCTGCCGCAGCTCATCGACCTGCGCATCGACCCGGCCGCGCCGCCCGACCTCGCCGCGCTGCAGGCGCGCCTTGCCGCCGCCGTGCCGGGCGCCGTGCTCGACGATCACCGGCTGTGGCTCGACCGGCTCGCCGGGCTGGTGCTGTCGATCGAAGCGACGGCGCTCGCCATCGTGCTGCTGATCGGCGGCGCGGCGGTGCTGACGGTGGTCTTCACCACCCGGGCCGGGCTCGCCGTCCATCATGCCGTCGTCGAGGTGCTGCACCTGATCGGTGCGCGCGACGGCTACATCGCCGGCCAGTTCCAGCGCCAGGCGCTCGATCTCGCCTTGCGCGGCGGCATCATCGGCCTGGCGCTGACGCTGCTGACCCTGCTCGCCATCGGCCGGGTCAGCGCCGCCACCGCGCTCTTCGGCGAGCATGTCCGCCTGCTGCCCTCGCTGGCGCTGCGGCCCTGGCACTGGCTGGCGCTGGCGCTGCTGCCCTTCGCCGCGGCGCTTATCGCCATGCTCACCGCGCGCGTCACGGTGCTGCGCGCGCTCAAGCGCATGCCATGAGCGTCCGCCCGACGCCGGATCGGGCAAAGCGTCCGCGCCGCGGCCGCTTCCGCCTGCCGGCGGCGGCGCTGCTGGCGCTCGTCGTGCTGTGGTTCGGCGGCCTCGTCTGGTTCGCGCATTCGATTCCCGACGAGGTCGCCGACGCCGAGAGCAAGACCGACGCCATCGTCGTGCTCACCGGCGGCAGCCTCAGGGTGCAGAGCGGCCTGGCCCTGCTCGCCGCGGGCAAGGCAAAGAAGCTCTTCGTCTCCGGCGTCTACCACTCGACCGACGTGACGGCGCTGCTGCACGTGGCGCGCCAGTCGCCCGAGCACGTCGCCTGCTGCATCGTGCTCGGGCACGAAGCCGACAACACGCTGGGCAATGCGATCGAGACGGCGCAATGGATGCGGCAGGAGGGCTTCCGGTCGCTGCGCCTCGTCACCGCCAGCTATCACATGCCGCGCAGCCTGCTCGAATTCTCGCGCGCGATGCCGGATGTGCAGATCATCGCCCATCCCGTCTTCCCCGAAAACGTCAAGCAGGAGCGCTGGTGGGCGTGGCCGGGCACTGCGAGCCTGATCCTCGGCGAGTACGACAAATACCTGCTGGCGCTGGCCCGGCCGCTGCTCGCGAGCGGCAGCGAGGCCGAGCCGTGATCCTGCTGCGCTCGCTCGCCTTCAACCTGGCGCTCTATCTCTTCACCCTCGTCGAGGCGATCGCGGGACTGCCGGTGCTGCTGCTGCCGCGGCGGCTCGCCTGCCGCTTCGGCTGCGCCTGGGCCGGCGCCGTGCTCAGGCTCTGCGCGCTCACCGTGGGGCTCTCCTACGAAGTGCGCGGGCGCGAGCACCTGCCGCGGGGATCGGCGATCATCGCCATGAAGCACCAATCGGCCTGGGACACCTTCGCCGTCGCCGCGCTGTTCCCCGATCCCGCGATCGTGCTCAAGCAGGAACTGATGTGGATCCCGTTCTATGGCTGGTACCTGCGCAAGGCCGGCATGATCGGCATCGACCGGCAGGGCGGCGCGGCCGCCTTGCGCAAGCTGGTGACATCCGCCGAGCGGGCGGTGGCGCTCGGCCGTCCCATCGTCATCTTCCCCGAAGGCACGCGCACCGCCCCGGGCACGCGCCGCCCCTACCAGCCCGGGGTCGCGGCGCTCTACCGCCAGCTCGGCGTGCCGCTGGTACCGGTGGCGGTCAATTCCGGCATGTTCTGGGGCCGGCGCAGCTTTCTCAAACGGCCAGGACGGATCATCGTCGAGATCCTGCCGCCGATCCCGCCCGGCGGCGAGCGCAAGGCGGTGACGGCGGCGCTCGAGGCGCGCATCGAGGCGGCGACGGAGCGGCTGGTGGCGGAGGCGGGCGGCGCCCTCGCCTCCGATGTCGGCGGCCGGCGCCGTTCCTGATTTGCGCCCGCGGCCGAACCTGTGGACAAATTTGTGGATAAATCACGGATCGCGGGAAACACGGGCTGGCCGATAGCACGAAAAACGGGGACAACCTCGACCAAACCGGCCTTATTAACCACTTGCGGTGGAAAGTGACTGTGCATGGCACGAGGACAAATCGGGAACGTTTTTTGTTGTCCCGGCCGCCGGGCACTGCTACGGGTAGGACCGCTTTAGCGCTCGACCGCCGCCGCTGCCCCGGTCCTTCCGCCGGGCAGCGACAGGATGCTTGAAAGGACTGCCGCCATGCCGCCCGTCGCCTCGATCTCGCAGCAGATCTGGGACATGAAGTACCGGCTCAAGGGGCCGGACGGGAACCCGGTGGACCGCACCATCGAGGATACCTGGCGGCGCGTGGCGGTGGCGCTCGCCGAGCCCGAGGCGGCGGCCGAGAGGGCGGCCTGGGCCGAGCGCTTCTACGAGGCGATGACCGGCTTCAAGGTCCTGCCCGCCGGCCGGGTCGTCGCCGGCGCCGGCAGCGCGCGCAACGTCACCCTCTTCAACTGCTTCGTCATGGGCACGATCCCGGACGACATGGCCGGCATCTTCGCCCAGCTGCGCGAGGCGGCGCTGACCATGCAGCAGGGCGGCGGCATCGGCTACGACTTCTCGACGCTGCGGCCCAAGGGCGCGCCGGTCAAGGGGGTCGGCGCCGACGCCTCGGGTCCGCTCTCCTTCATGGACGTGTGGGACGCAATGTGCCGCACCATCATGAGCGCGGGCTATCGCCGCGGCGCGATGATGGCGACCCTGCGCTGCGACCATCCCGACATCGAGGCCTTCGTCGCGGCCAAGCGCGAGCCGGGCCGGCTGCGCATGTTCAATCTCTCCGTCCTCGTCACCGACGCCTTCATGCAGGCGGTGAAGGAGGACGCGCCCTGGGAGCTCAGATTCTCCGGCACCACCTTCAAGGTGCTGCCGGCGCGCGAGCTCTGGGAACAGATCATGCGCTCGACCTACGCCTATGCCGAGCCCGGCGTGATCTTCATCGACCGCATCAACCGCCGCAACAACCTCTATTACTGCGAAACGATCGGCGCGACCAATCCCTGCGGCGAGCAGCCGCTGCCGCCCTACGGCGCCTGCCTCCTGGGCTCGATCAATCTCGCGGCGCTGGTGTGCGATCCCTTCACCCGCGAAGCGCGGCTCGATCCGGCGGCGCTCGCCCGGCTGGTGCCGGTGGCGGTGCGGCTCATGGACAACGTCATCGACGTCTCGCGCTTTCCGCTGCCGGAGCAGACGCACGAGGCGAAGGCCAAGCGGCGCATCGGCCTCGGCATCACCGGGCTTGCCGACGCGCTCATCCTGTGCGGCGCGCGCTACGGCTCGGCGCAGGCGGTGGAACTCACCGCGCAATGGCTGAAGGCGATCGAACGCGAGGCCTATCTCGCCTCGACCGCGCTGGCCGCCGAGAAGGGCCCCTTCCCGCTCTTCGACAAGGCGGCCTATCTCGCCGGCGAGACGGTGGCGAGCCTCGACCAGGATGTGCGCGACGCCATCGCGGCGCACGGCATCCGCAACGCGCTCCTCACCTCGGTGGCGCCCACCGGCACCATCTCGCTGTTCGCCGACAATGTCAGCTCGGGCCTCGAGCCGGTGTTCAGTTTCAGCTACACGCGCCGGGTGCTGATGCCCGACGGCACGCGCAAGGAGGAGGAGGTGAGCGACTACGCCTACCGGCTCTTCCGCCGCCTCAAGGGCGAGGGCACGCCGCTGCCGGAATATTTCGTCGACGCGCAGCAGCTGACGCCGGCCGATCACCTGATCATGCAGGCGACGGTGCAGAAATACGTCGACAGCTCGATCTCCAAGACCATCAACATCCCCGCCGACTTCCCCTTCGAGCGCTTCAAGGACGTCTATCTCCAGGCCTATGAGCTCGGCTGCAAGGGCTGCACCACCTATCGGCCGAACGAGGTGACCGGCGCGGTGCTCGAGGTCAGGAAGGAAGCGGGCGACGCGAAGCAGCAGCCGGAGCTGCCGCTGCCGGCGCCGCAGCGCCAGGCGAAGCCGGCCGATGCCTATGATGGCGGCGTCGTCTACATGACGCAGCCGCTGAGCCGACCCGAGGAGCTGCCGGGCAAGACCTACAAGATCCGCTGGCCCGAGAACGAGCACGCGCTCTACATCACGCTCAACGACATCGTCCAGGACGGCCGCCGGCGGCCGTTCGAGATTTTCATCAACTCGAAGAACATGGAGCACTACGCCTGGACGGTGGCGCTGACCCGGATGATCAGCGCCGTCTTCCGCCGCGGCGGCGACGTCTCCTTCGTGGTCGAGGAGCTGAAGGCGGTGTTCGACCCGCGCGGCGGCGCCTGGATGGAGGGCCGCTACGTGCCCTCGCTGCTGGCGGCGATCGGCGACGTCATCGAGCGCCACATGATCGATATCGGCTTCATGCCGGCCAAGCGCAGCGCCACCCCGGAGCTCACCGAGCGCAAGGTGGTGAATTTGGCGCCGGCGGAAGGCGAGCACCGCCCGCGGCTGGCGCAATGCCCGAAATGCGGCGAGGCGGCGCTGATCCGCGTCGAAGGCTGCGACCAGTGCACCAGCTGCGACTATTCGAAATGCGGGTGATCACCTCCAAGCGCGATTAAACTCTTGCGTCAAGACGTCCAGACGTCTATTATCAAATTGACGCTTTGGAGAGATTAAGTGGATCGGCAAGCGCCAGGCCGCGTCAGAGACGCAATCACTGAATTTTTGCGCTCGCGGGGCGACCCTGCGACGGTGCAAGAAATCTACGACGCGGTCCGAAGCGAACTCGGCTCCGCGGTATCCGCGTCATCGGTACGATCGTACCTGCGCTTGAACGTCGATCGCGTGTTTGAGAGAACGTCGCGCGGAGCATACCAGCTGCAATGCGACGAGGAGCCTTTGCCCTTCCTATTGGAAGACCACGCGCCTTCCGTCGATACGGCCACCCTCGTTCAAGACGACTGTTTAAACTGGCTGCAACAGCAATCAACCAAGAGCATCCACGCAGTCGTAACCGACCCCCCCTACGGGATGGTAGAATACACGCCCGTGGAGCAACAAAAGCTACGTAACGGCAAAGGCGGAGTCTGGCGTATTCCACCGTCGTTCGACGGGCACAGGCGGTCGCCGCTGCCGCGGTTTACGACGCTGAACAAAGCCGACCTGGAAAAGCTCGAGGAATTTATATTTCGTTGGGCGTCGCTTCTCTTTCCCGTACTCGTGCCCGGCGCCAATGTGATTGTGGCTTCGAATCCCTTGGTATCCCATCGAGTCTCTAGGGCGCTTTCCAATGCCGGACTTGAACGTCGCGGAGAGATCGTACGACTCGTGATGACCATGCGCGGGGGAGATCGTCCGAAAAACGCGCATGACGAATTTGCTGGCGTAAGCGTGATGCCGCGCTCCATGTGGGAGCCATGGCTATGCTTCAGGAGACCGATCGAAGGCCGCGTGCAGGACAACTTGCGGAAATGGAAAACGGGGGGGTTCCGGCGTATCTCCAAAGAAAGGCCATTTGGCGATGTAATTCAATCACACCCAACTCGTTCCGGCGAGCGCCAAATAGCGCCACATCCCAGCCTCAAACCGCAATCCTTTCTCCGCCAGCTTGTGCGTGCCGTTTTGCCACTCGGCGAGGGAATGATTTTAGACCCGTTTGCCGGGGCAGGATCTACGTTAGCCGCGGCAATGGCTGTCGGCTACGA
>DAHUYF010000145.1 GCA_027315365.1 Rhodospirillales bacterium
AGGCGCGCCTCGGCGCGGCTGACGAATTTGGCGTCGCCGGCGCCGATCATCTCGTCCATGATCAGGATCTGCGGATCGAGCGCCGTCGCGATGGCGAAGCCCAGGCGCACGAACATGCCGCTGGAATAGGTGCGCACCGGCATGTTCAAATAGTCGCCGAGCTGGGAGAACTCGGCGATGTCATCCATATGCTCGGCGATCGACTCCCGGCTGAATCCCAGCACGGAGCTGCGCAGCCAGATATTCTCGTAGCCGGTCGCATCTTGATCCATGCCGTCGCTCAGGCTGAACATCGGCGTCACGCTGCCCTGCACCGAGAGCCGGCCGCGCGTCGGCTCGAAGACCCCGGCGAGCACGCGCAGCAGGGTCGTCTTGCCGGCGCCGTTGTGGCCGATGATGCCGAGGCGATCGCCCTCGCGCAGCGAAAACGACAGGCCGTCGATCGCCTTGATCAGGACCTTGCCGGACCGCTCGGCCTCGATCGCCCCGCCCACCGCCGCGGCCACCGGTCGCCGGCTGCCGCCGAAGGATTTGGGAACGAGGAAATTGCGCAGCGAGCGCTGCCGCTGCCCGTAGAGCGGAAATTCGACGTGGATGTCGTCGGCCTCGATGGAAATCATCGGCATCGTCTCGGTGCTGTCGCCTAGAGCCAATAGGCAATCCGGCCGCGAAAGCGCGCGAAGAACGGGAAGGTGACCGCCCAGCCGGCGACGCCCGTTGCGACCACCACCAGAAGGTCCCGGCCGCTGGGCACGTGTCCGAGCAGCGGCTCGCGCAGCAGCGCGAGGATGTAGGTCAGCGGATTGAAATCGGCGATGAACCGGTTATGCCCGAGCTGCTCCGGCCGATAGACGATCGGCGTCACCCAGAACAGCAGCGCGAAGAAGTTCGTCACGATGGCCGGAAGGTCCCGGAACCGCGTCGACGCGACCGCCAGCAGCAGCGGCGCCCAGGCGATCGACGCCAGCACCAGCGGCAGTGCCAGGAGAAACAGCAGCAAGGCCGGGCTGAAGATCTGATAGACCACCATCAGGGCGAGGAAGATCGCGAGATTGTGCCCCATCGCAATGACGTTCGACCAGATGCGCTGGAAGACGTACATCCCGAGCGGCAGGTTGATCTGCAGAATCCAGGAACTCGACCCGACGAACGACATCGCCCCGTCATTGACGATGCCCGATAGCATCGTCCAGAAGATGACGCCCAGGGCGACGTAGGGGAGCGAGCGATTGAACGGCTGCCTGAACAGCAGCGAGACCACCACCCCCATGATGAGGATCTGGACCCCCATGCTCAGCGTCAGCCAGAACGGCCCGAAGGTGGAGCGGCGATAGCGCTGCCTGATCTCCTGCCACGCCAGCAAGTGCCAGACGCGCCATCTGCGCGCGCTCGCCACAATGTCGTCCCTGGCCTTGAGGATCTGGCTGCGGGTCAAGTCGCGCATCGCGGTGAGGGCACTGATCCGACGCTGTTGGGATATGGGAGCGCTGCTTAACCGGATGTCCCGAAACCGTCAAGCTCGGCCATCGGCATTCGCCGGACGCCGGTTCACATCGAAATCCTGATAGGTTATCGTCGAAAGCTGCACTCGGCGTTGTCGGGGAGGATGGCTGCGCCGATCCCCGCCTATAACATCGGGCACAGTCTGCGGGGATCGCCGGTTTCATGAATAATAATTTATTCTTTTACGATGCCGCGGCCCCCGCCGGCGTCGTCGTGGACGCGTGGCGCGGCACGACGCCAGGCAAATCCTTCCTGATCTCCGAGTACGGGCAGGCAGGCGCCGATTGGCAACGGGCCGGTGGCGGCGCCGTCGTGCCGGCGCACAGCAGCATGCTTCCGTCCCTGCTGTCGGAAAGCGAGCCGGACACGCGGCGGACCTTCATCCTCGACTGCGCCGACGGCGCGCATCTGTCTCGCCTGCTGGTGCAGTTTCGCGCCGCCCGCGGGGTCGACGTCTTCGCGCCGCGGACCGATCACTATTACAAGGCGCGGCCCGCATTCATAAACAGCGTTCCGAAATGCGGCACTCACCTGCTGTCGACCTGCCTGGAGGCGATGGGCCTCGCCCCTCCGCCGGACGACGCCATGCCCGACATGGCCGGCGCGTTCGACGGGGGCAGATATTACAATCTCCAGCATATGCGGGTGGAAGACATCGCCGATCAATACAGAAAGATCGGCCCCTTCATCGACGCGCTGTCGACATCCGCCATCGTGTTCATCGGCCGCGACCCCCGCGACGCGATCGTATCTCTGGCCAATTACATTCCGCGGCAGCGCGAGTACCACATCTTAGGCCGGTTCATGGAGAAAATGACGGAAGAGGAGCGCATCGATACCGTCATTCTCGGGACCTATCCCATTCCCGTGTTCATCAACGACCGCTATCAGCTCGACGACACCATAGCCGCCTTGTTCGCCAGCTATGAACGGTGGCGGCCGGAACGGTGGCGGAATCTGTGGCGCATCCGCTACGAGGACCTGATCGGGCCGAAGGGCCTCGGCACGCGGGAGGCGCAGCTCGAGACGATCTGGGGCCTTCAGCTTGCACTCCATGTTCCCGGCAATCCGGACGTGTTCGCGGAAAAGGTATTCTCGGAGAACTCGCCGACCTTTTTCAGGGGCACGATCGGCCGACATCAGACCGATTTGTCAGCCGCAAATCACGCGGCGCTGAACTCGGTTTCCTACGGCTTCATCAACAAGGCGGGTTACGCGGATCGCTGGCAGATCGATCGCTCCTTCAGGATCCGTATTGAAGCGACCGAACGAGAGACGGCGCGGGAAGCGGCGCGCGCGCTCTATTGCGAGCTCAGCACGCGCGGGCGCGGCGATTTTCATGTCGTCGTCGATGACGAGGTCGACCCGTCGCCGCCGCACGCCGCGGTCGTCTCCGTGCGATGCAAAAGCCGCGAGGATGCCGGAGAGGCGCACGACGCCGACCTCCATGTACATGTAAGCGTATCGCACGGAGCTGCCGGCATGCCGCGCTACCGCTGCGCCGCGGCGCTTCAGGATGGCGCCGAGGAGATCGAGTGGGCGTCGGCGTCGATCGCCAAGGCGAGCGAGCGGGTCGTCGCGTTTTGCGCAGCGCAGCAGCTTTGCGCGGGGATCGGCGGACGCGGCGATATCGCGGCGGTGGCGCCGGACCCCGCCGCGCAGCCCCGGGGAGGCCAGGGCAGGATCGAGGGAAATGCCGTCGACGTCGCAAGCTTCAGCGGAAGCCTGTCCAAACGCCCGGTGCCTCCCACGCCCAGACGCGCCGGACTGACGCAGCTTCTCCGTGTTTCCCTGAGCCTGCTCCTCAACCTGACCTGAGCCCACGACCTCAATTTCCCGGCTCACGCTGGGCTGGTCCGGCCGCGCCGCCGAAGGCGGCAACATTCGCTGGACACCGCCCGGGCGCGGCGGTATAGCCCGCACGCGCCGAAGACAGCGTGCGGACGGCGGCTGCCTGCTCCGGCGGCGCTTGCCCGGGCTTCGCAGGGTCAGGCACCCCGGATCATCATGGCAACGGCAGAACCGCTTACCGACGGCACGGGGCCCAGCTCCGCCTGGCCCGCGCCACCGTCGCGCGCATCGCTGGCGCTCGGGGACCTGAGGCAGGGCTGCTCGAGCGGCTGGATGTGGACGGCGCTCGCCATGCAGGACATCCGGCTGCGCTACCGCGGCTCGGCGCTCGGTCCGTTCTGGCTCACCATCAGCACGCTCATCATGTCGGTGGCGATGGGCGGCATCTATCCGCACCTCTTCGGCACCAACGCGGCGAACTACGTCCCCTATCTCGTGACCGGGCTGGTGCTGTGGCAGTTCGTGTCGACGACCATCGCCGAGGGCTGCGGCACCTTCGTCGCGATGGAGAGCGTCATCCATCAGACGCCGATGCCGTTCTCGGTCCACGCCTTTCGCGTGGTCTACCGCAACCTCATCGTGCTCGCCCACAACGCGATCCTGGTTCCCTTCGGGCTCCTGCTGTTCCACGTGCCGGTCGACGCGCGCCTCCTGCTGGCGGCGCCGGCGCTGCTGCTGCTGAGCCTCAACGCCGTCTGGGTGAGCCTCTTTCTCGGCATCGTCAGCGCGCGGTTCCGCGACGTGCCGCCGATCGTGGCAAGCTTCCTGCAGGTCGTCTTTTTCGTAACGCCGGTCTTCTGGGCGCCGGATGCGCTGGGGCGCTGGAAGATCTTCGCCGACCTCAATCCGCTCTTCGCCGCGGTCGACATCGTGCGCGCGCCGCTGCTCGGCGTGCCGACGCAGCCCTGGTCGTGGTGGGTCATGCTGGCGGCGACGCTGCTCGGCGGCGGCGGCGCCTTCGTCTTCTTTGCGCGGTTCCGCTCGCGCATCGCGTACTGGCTTTAGATCATGGCCTATCTGCGCCCGCGCGATCTCTCGGTCGAATTTCCCATCTATCAGGGCGGCAGCCGCTCGCTGAAAAAGGCGCTGCTCGCCGCCTCGTCCCAGGGCAATGTCGCGCGCGACGCCTTCGACCGCGTCACGGTCCGGGCGCTCGGTCAGGTGAGCTTCGACCTCGAGGACGGCGACCGCCTCGCCCTCATCGGCGGCAACGGCGCCGGCAAGACCACGCTCCTGCGGGTGCTCGCCGGCATCTTCCAGCCGACGCAGGGACGCCTCTTCGCCGCGGGTCGGGTGTCGGCGCTGCTCAATCCCTCGGTCGGGCTCGACCCGGACTCGACGGGGCGCGAGAACATCATCCTGCGCGGCATCTATCTCGGCATCCATCCGCGCGAGATGCGCCCGCGCGTCGACGAGGTCGCGGCCTTCGCCGAGCTCGGCCACTTCATCGATCTGCCGGTGCGCACCTATTCCGCCGGCATGATGATCCGCCTGGCCTTCGCGGTCTCCACCTGCGTTCCGACCGAGATCCTGCTGATGGACGAATGGCTGTCGGCGGGGGATGCGCATTTCCTCGCCCGGGCGCACCAGCGCATGGCGGATTTCGTACGCAGCTCCAAGATCATGGTGCTGGCCTCCCATTCCATGCCGCTGGTCGAGGAATGGTGCAACCGCGGCATCCTGCTGGAGCAGGGCAGGGTCGTGGCGAGCGGCCCGGTCCGCGACGTGGTGGCGCGCTATCGCGAGCGCGAGGCCGCCGGGCAGTCGACCGCGCCGGCGCGGCAAGCGGCCGGCTGACTCCTCGTTATCCGCGGTCCCCGTCGCCGGGATCGGGCTAACCGGGAATTAACCATCATGCGCGCCTATAGGCCCGAGGGATTCGACCGGAGGCCCGAGGATCATGCTGCTGTGTCCGATCGCGCGCACGGAGCTGCTGCACCTTCTGCCCAAGGGCGGCGAGGGGGCGGAGATCGGCGTGGCCACGGGCGAATTCTCCCAGGCCCTCCTGGAGATCGTGCAGCCGCGCAAGCTCCACCTCATCGACCCCTGGGAGCATCAGAGCCGCGAGGACTACGCGCGCGACCCGAACAACGCCGCGGCCGACGAGCAGGAGCAGCGCTATCGCGCGGTCCGGGACAAGTTTTCCGCCGAGATCGACGCCGGGCGCGTCGTCATGCATCGCTGCTACTCGCAGGATGCCGCGAGCCGCTTTGCCGAGGGGCAGCTCGACTGGGTCTATATCGACGGGCTGCACAGCTATGAGAGCTGTCGTTCCGACCTGCAGTGCTACCAGCACAAGGTGAAGCCGGACGGTCTTTTCCTTGGCCACGACTACACCAACCACGCGCGCGCGCAGCAGATGGGTTTCGGCGTGGTCGAAGCCGTCAACGAGTTCGTGCTGCGGGAAGGTTTGGTGTTCGTCGCGCTCACCCAGGAAGCCTTCCCGACCTACGTGCTGGCCCGCAACCCGCAGACCGCTGCCGCCCAGGCGCTGACGGCGCGTCTGCTCTATGTGCTGCCAAGCGTCGTCGAGCTGCGCGACTATCCTGCCACCGGCGCGCTCGTGCACAAGATCGTGCAGTTCGCCGACGTAAGCAAAACCGTCCTCTCGTTCTGACGCAGCAGCGCAGCGCCCAGCCGCCAGGTCACGGCTCGCCGCCCAGCGCGCGTGCGAGGCGGTCCTCGATCGCGCGTGCGACCGGCTTGCGATAGTGGATCTGGTCCCAGAAATTCTCGTCGTGCCGCGCCATCGCATCGTCGACCAGGAAATCGAGAAGCCGCGTTTCCGGCCGGTTCGCGGCGATGTCGCGATAGGCCTGTTTGCAGGCGCCGACGGTTTCGGCCGCCGCACTGCCCTCCGGCGGCAAGGCGCTTTCATGCCGCGGGACGATCACCAGGACGACGCGGTCGCGTGCCGGCAGGTGCTGCAGGAAGCCTCGCAACCGCGGCGGCGCCGTGAACTCGCCGGGCGTCGCCGCCGCGACCGCGCCGGGCGCGTCCTCGGGAGATTCCAAACCGTGCCAGGCGCGGCCGGTGTCGTAATCGTGATAACCGTCGGCGCGCGCCGCGCGGCCGCGCCCGGCCAGCAGCTCGAGCTTCCGCCACGCCGCCTCGAAGCTCTTGAAGCGCATCATGCCGCGCGCGTAGTCGAGCCGGCTGTCGCCATAGAGCCAGAAGGGAAACGGATTGGTCATCGGGATCGGATTTTGCGTCGTGCACCAGGAAGCGTCGATGCCGAAGACCAGGGTGAGCGCATCCTGCGCATGGTGGCGGACGAACCAGCGGGCGATCGCCAGCTGCTCGAGCGGCCCGGTGCCGGGCACGGCGAGCGAGACGGCGGTGCGGCCGGTCAATTCCGAAATCCGCCGGGGATCGAGGAGCTGGATCGTCGAATTGCCGAAGATCGCGGTATCGATCCCCGGCCGCCGCGCGATGCCGGCGAAGGCGAGGCGCTGGCCGAAATCGGCAACCCCCGGGCTCGCGACCAGGGCAAAGCGGCCGGTGTCATAGGGGTCGAGCGCCAGCAGGCCGCCCGCAAGCGCCAGGCCCAGCCCGACACATGCCAGGGCATAGGCGACCAGCAGGCGGCGCCAGCGCCGGGCGTCAGAAATGGAAATAGATGAACTCATAGGCCGGTCCGTCGCCGAGCTTGAACAGCAGGGCCAGGGTGGCGAGCGCCGCCACCGGCGCAAGCCAGGGGTAGGGCTTGAGCCGCGCAACGATGTCCTGGCTGGTCGGACCGAGCAGCGCGAAGCCCGCGGCGATGGCGATGGTCCGCAGCGCCGGCGGCAGCGCCGGTCCGGCGCCGCCCGCCATCGCCGCCAGGATGTGCCCGGCGGCACCAATGCTGGGCGCACGGAAGAAGATCCAGGACACCAGCAGGAAGGCCGTCAGCATCGCCCAGCCGAGCGGCGCCGGCACCGGCCGCAGCCATCGTCGCCACAGCACGCCCGCGGCCAGTCCGGCGCCGTGCATCGTGCCCCACAGCACGAAGGGCCAGCCCGCGCCGTGCCACAGGCCGCCCAGGGCCATGGTGGCCATCAGCGCCGCGACCTGGCGGCTTAGGCCGTGCCGGTTGCCGCCGAGCGGGATGTAGAGATAGTCGCGCAGGAAGCGCGACAGGGTCATGTGCCAGCGCCGCCAGAACTCGCGCAGGCCGTCGGCGCGATAGGGCGCGTTGAAATTCAGCGGCAGCGCGAAGCCCAGCATCAGGCCCAGTCCGATCGCCATGTCGGAATAGCCGGAGAAGTCGAAATAGATCTGGAACGGAAAGGCCAGGGCCGCGCCCCAGGCCTCGCCCATGCCGAGCGCGTGCTGTCCGGCGGCGGCGAAGATCGGATCGGCGCGGCTGGCGAGGGGGTCGGCCAGCAGCATCTTCTTGCCGAGCCCGATCAGGAAGAGCGCGATGCCCTGGGCCAATCGCGCCTCCCAGCCCTCGCGCCGCGGCGCCAGGCGGAATTGCGGCACGATCTCGTAATAGCGCACCAGCGGCCCGGCCAGGATTTGCGGGAAGAGCGCGATATAGAGCGCATAGTCGCGCAGGCCATAGCGCGGCGCCCGCCCGGCATGGAGATCGGCGAGGTAGATGACGTTGTGGAAGGTGAAGAAGCTGATGCCGATCGGCAGCAGGATCGACGGCACCGGCGGCTGCCATCCCGTCGCCGCGGCGACGGTCGCGGCGAAGAACCCCAGGTATTTGAACACCGCGAGCGACAGCAGGTTGAGCGCGATCCCCGCGACCAGCAAGGCCTTTCGCCGCCGGCGGAAATAGAGTTCGGCGCACTGCCAGTTGACGACGATCGAGCCGATCAGCAGCGACTCGAAGCGCCAGTCCCAATAACCGTAGAAGACGAGCGAAGCGAGCAGCAGGAAGACCAGCCGCGGCCCCTCGCGGTCCGCCAGCAGCCAGTAGCCCAGCAGCACCGGCGGCAGAAACCCGAAGATGAAAGGCAGGCTATTGAAAAGCATCGCTTTCTTGGAACCAGCCCGTCACAGGGGAGCGCGCCGGCCGCCGCGCATCGAGCCGCGCGACGGCGCGCCGTCTTATAGCAGAACCGGCCGATGCCGGGGCATCGTCGCGCGCCGCCGCCGGCGTTTCGTCGCTCAGAATTCCGTGCCGTCGGGGGCATAGAAGATCGTGTAGGCCAAGATCATATCGACGGTCTTTCCGTCGCGGGCGAGCGGGAAGAGCGCGTTCTCGATCTCGGTGAAATCCGCCTTATGGCTGAGGTACAGCGTAGGCTGGCCGCGACGCCGATTGGGCAGACCGGTGACAACCGCCTGCCGGAAGCGGGCGAACCCGTTTGCTTCGCGCGCGAGAGCCGGATGCACCTCGTCCAGCCAGCTTCCGGT
>DAHUYF010000152.1 GCA_027315365.1 Rhodospirillales bacterium
GATCGAGCCACTGATAGGCCCCCCAGAGGCCGTCCAGTCCCCGCGCATAGGTCGAATAGGCGTGATAGACGACACCGTCTTCAAGGACGAAGGCGCTCATGCCCGGCCGGTCGCGCCGGTAGGTCGCAGCGTCGACGCCGCAGCTCGCCGCAAACCGTGCGACGGGCGGCGGAACAGGCACCATGTCCATCGCGTGGGTGCCGCGCGCATAATTGTATTCGACCGGCCCTTCCTTCTCCTGCGCCTCGGTGAACGAGACATTGAAGTCGAAATTGAAGTCGCCGCCATGCGACGATGCCCAGGGAAAGGTCCAGCCCATGCGCTGCTTGTAGGCTATCAGCCTGGCCAGCGGCGCACGCGACACCGCCATCAGCGTGACGTCGTGATTGGCGAGGTGGACGGCGAAGCCGTTGAAACCGTCCGCGATCATAGAGCAGGACGGACAGCCGGCCTTGTAGTCGGGCCCGAACATGAAATGATAGACGAGAAGCTGCGAGCGCCCCTCGAACAGGTCCTTCAGCGTCCTACCACCCGCCTCGGTGTCGAACGCGTAAGTCTTGTCGATCCGGACCCAGGGGAGACGCTGGCGCAGCCGGGCGACGTCGTCGCTGCGCCGCGTCAGGTCTTTCTCGGCGGCGAGCAGATCACGCCGCGCCTCCAGCCACTCGTCACGCGTCGCGGTCATCTGTGTCGTCATCTTCTTCCTCCTGTCGCTGCCCGAGGCGCCGAGCACGTTTCAGCGGCGGTTTGCCGGGCGTTGATCGCGAGATAGATTTACCGCCGGCCATCGGACGGCCGGGAGTGACAAGTGTGTCGGGATTCGAATGGACTCGCTGATTACGGCTGCGGCGCGCGCGCTCGCCTCGGGTGACGCGCTCGGCGCGCTGAACCACATCGCCCTGCGCGACGATCCGCCGGCGCTTGCGCTTCGCGGCATCGCCATGGCGCAGCTCGGCGATCTCGGACGCGCCAAGACGTTGCTGCGGCGCGCGGCACGCGCCTTCGGCCCGCGTGAGGCCGTCGCCCGCGCGCGCTGCATGGTCGCCGAGGCCGAGATCGCGCTGGTTTCGCGCGATCTTGCCTGGCCGGCGAAGCCGCTCGATTCGGCGCGGACGGTGCTCGAACGGCACGCCGACCTCGCCAACGCCGCGCATGCGCGCTATCTCGCGATCCGGCATCTGCTGCTGATCGGTCGCCTCGACCAGGCCGAGCGCCTGATCGAGGATTTCGATCCCGCTCCGCTGCCGACGGCGTCCCGTGCCGCATACGAACTGACCGTCGCCGGGATCGCGATGCGGCGCCTGAGGACCGGGGCCGCGCGCGCCGCGCTGGCACAGGCCGAACGCATCGCCCATCAGGCCCGCATCGCGTCGCTCCTGGCTGAAGTCGAAGGCGCGGTCCACATCCTCGATGCGCCCGCGGCGCGGCTCGTTGCGCATGGCGGGGCGCGGCTCCTGCGGCTCGACGACATCGAAGCGCTGCTGGCGTCGACGACGCTCGTCGTCGATGCCTGCCGCCGCGTCGTCTGCCACGCCGGCACGGTGTTGTCGCTGGAGGCGCGCCCGGTATTGTTCGCCCTCGCCCGCGCCCTTGCCGAAGCCTGGCCCGGCGACGTGCCGCGGGCCGCGCTGCTTGCGCGCGCGTTCCGCGCAAAACATGCCGATGAATCGCATCGCGCAAGGCTGCGCGTCGAGATCGGCCGCCTGCGCAAGGCGCTGGGCGCGGCCGCCGGCATCGACGCGACCAGGGACGGCTTTGCGCTCGTGCCGCGCGGCGCCGGCGGCGTGGCGGTGCTGGCGCCGCCGACAGATGAAGCGTATGCGACCGTGCTCGCCCTGCTGGCGGACGGCGAAGCCTGGTCGAGTTCGGCACTGGCGCTGGCGCTCGGGGCAAGTCAGCGCACCGTGCAGCGCGCGCTCGACGATCTCGCGGCGGCTGGCAAGGTGCTGGCGATCGGCCGCGGCCGTGCCCGCCGCTGGATGGCGCCGCCGGTGCCGGGTTTCCCGACAAGCTTGTTACTCCCCACGGTGCTGCCCGGCGGCTAGAATGCCCGCATGAAACGAACGGCAGCGACGATCGTCCGCGAATACGGCCCCTTTCCGGACGTCACCCATGTCCATGGGGTCAGCTATGACGGCACCAATGTCTGGATCGCGACCGGCGACACGCTGAACGCGATCGACCCGGCAAGCGGGAAGACGGTGCGCGCGCTCGACGTCCCCGCGCATGCAGGAACCGCCTTCGACGGCCGGCACCTGTACCAGATCTCCGGGGATCGCATCCAGAAGGTCGATCCGACGACCGGCCGCGTGATCGCGACCGTCCCGACACCCGACGGCGGCGCCTCGGGAATGGCGTGGGCGGAAGGAAGCCTCTGGGTCGGGCAGCACCGCAACCGCAGGATCCATCAGGTCGATCCGCAGACCGGCGCGATCCTTCGCACCATCGAGTCGAACCGCTTCGTTACCGGCGTCACCTGGGTGGAAGGCGAGCTCTGGCACGGCACCTGGGAAGCCGAGAAAAGCGAACTGCGCAGAATCGATCCGCGGAGCGGCGAGGTTCTGGAGCAGATCGACATGCCGGCCGGCATCAGCGTATCGGGGCTCGAGTCGAACGGCGGCGACACGTTCTTCTGCGGCGGCGGCAACAGCGGCAAAGTCCGCTCGGTAAAACGGCCGAAGTAGAAACCAACGGCTCACCCCCGCTCGATCGGTCCAGGCGATCATGACCACCTCGTCCGGTGCGGCATAGTCCGGCGGCTCGCTGCGACGCCATGCGGGGGTCCGGGTTCCGGTGGACCATTTCCCGGCACCCGCGCTCCACGATCACGTGATCGGTGCGCCGGCGGCGCGGTTCGTTGGCGTGCGCGCCTCACGGATTTTCCCGCCTGCCAATTCCTCCGCGCCGCGGCCGCGTTCTTCATGAGCCGGCTAACCGCCCGGGTGAAGACCTGGCGCCTCCCGGCCCGTCCGTGCCACATATTCGGTGTAGCCGCCGCTGAACTGATGAATGCCGTCGGGCGTCAGTTCCAGCACTCGGTTTGAGAGCGCGGCCAGGAAGCGGCGGTCATGCGAAACGAACAGCATGGTGCCCTCGAACTCCGACAGCGCCGCGACCAGCATCTCCTTCGTCGCCATGTCCAGATGGTTCGTTGGTTCGTCGAGAATCAGGAAGTTCGGCGGGTCGAACAGCATCTTGGCCATGACAAGACGCGCCTTCTCGCCGCCAGACAGCACACGGCAGGGCTTCTCGACATCGTCGCCGGAGAAGCCGAAGCAACCGGCCAGGGAGCGCAGCGCCCCCTGTCCGGCCTGCGGGAATGACAGGTCCAGCGACTCGAAAACCGTATCGTCGCCGTCCAGCAGGTCCATGGAGTGCTGGGCGAAATAGCCCATCCTGACGCTGCTGCCGATGGTCACCGTGCCCTGGTCCGGCCCGATCGCGCCGGCCGCCAGCTTCAGCAGAGTGGATTTCCCCGCGCCGTTGGCGCCCAGGACGCACCAGCGTTCCTTGCGACGCACCCGGAAATCGAGCCCCGCGTAGATCGGCTGGCTGCCATAGCCCTTGTGAACGTTCCTGAAACTGGCCACGTCATCGCCCGAGCGCGGCGGGGCACGAAATTCGAACCGCACGGACTGGCGACGCCGGGGCGGTTCCACCCGTTCGATCTTGTCCAGCTTCTTCACGCGGCTCTGGACCTGCGCGGCGTGAGAGGCGCGCGCCTTGAAGCGCTCGATAAACCTGATCTCCTTGGCGAGCATCGCCTGCTGGCGCTCGAATTGCGCCTGGCGCTGCGCCTCGCCCAGCGCACGCTGCTGCTCGTAGAAATCGTAATTGCCCGAATAGGTCGTGAGCGAACCACCGTCGATCTCCACGACCTTGCCGATGATGCGGTTCATGAACTCGCGGTCATGCGACGTCATCAGCAATGCGCCGTCATAGCTCCTGAGGAAATCCTCCAGCCAGATCAGGCTTTCGAGATCAAGATGGTTGCTCGGTTCGTCCAGCAACATGCCATCGGGCCGCATCAGCAGGATACGGGCGAGCGCCACGCGCATCTTCCAGCCGCCGGAGAGCAGGCCGACGTCGCCGTCCATTCGTTCCCGGCTGAAGCTTAAGCCCGCGAGCACCTCGCGCGCCCGCGCATCCAGCGCATAGCCATCCAGTTCCTCGAAGCGCCCCTGCACCTCGCCATAGCGCTCGACGATGGCGTCCATGTCGCCGGCCTGGTCCGGATCGACCATCGCGGCCTCGAGCTCCGCCATTTCGCTGGCCAGCGCGCTCACCGGCCCGACGCCATCCATCACCGCCGCGACCGCGCTCTGGCCCGACATTTCGCCGACATCCTGGCTGAAATAGCCGATCGTCATGCCGGGATCGATCGACACCTGGCCATCGTCGGGCCGATCCTCGCCTGCGATCACCCGGAAAAGCGTCGTCTTGCCGGCGCCATTAGGCCCGACAAGTCCCACCTTCTCCCCCTTCTGGATGCCCATCGAAGCGTCGATGAACAGGATCTGATGGCCGTTCTGCTTGCTGATGTTATCGAGACGAATCATGAGGTCCATGCTGGCTGGAAGAGACTGAAGC
>DAHUYF010000155.1 GCA_027315365.1 Rhodospirillales bacterium
CCGTCATCTTCCGCCCGCCGAGGCCGAGGCGTTCTGCAAATGGCGGATATAGGCGCCCTGGCCATAGGTGGCGTAGCGGCGGAGGTCGACGCGCGACAGCACGATCCCGGCGAGGCTCACGCCGCGCAGCGCGAGCACGCGCAGCGCGCTGGTCGCCGCCCGGCGCGGCGTCCGGCCCCAGCGGACGAGGAAGAGCGCGGTGTCGGCGAGGCGCGAGAGCGGCACCAGATCGCCGACCGCCTGCACCGGCGGCGCGTCCAGGATGATCAGGTCGTAGTGGCCGCGCATGCGCCGGATGTAGTTGCCCATCTCAACGGAGTCGAAGAGGTCCTGGGAGCGGAGGAGGCGGCGCTGCTCCGCGGCCGGCGCCGGGATGTAGTGAAGCGCCGAAGCGCCGTCGACGTGGATTTGCGGGTACCCGGCCGCCACCGGCAAGTCCCTGGCGGGGGCGGGGGAGAGCAGCCGGTCGAGTCCCGGGCGCTGGAAATGGCAGTCGATCACCAGGCAGCGCAAACCCGCCCGGACGACGCTGCGGCCCAGCCCGACGGCGAAGAACGTCTTGCCCTCGTCGTCGCCGGCCGAGGTCACCAGCATCACGCCGAGCGGCGCGCCGGCCAGGGATTGCCGGAGGCCGCTGCGGACGTCGCGCAGGGCTTCGGACAGCACGGCGTCGGCCCGTTGCCGCTTGCCGGGACGGGAGCGCTGCGGCGCGCCGGCCGGGATCACGCCCAGCACCGGCAGGCCGGTCAGCGCCTCGATCTCGTCGGGGCGCCGGAAGCTCGCATCGGCGAATTCCAGCGCGACCGCCAGCAACACGCCGAGGACGACCGAAAGGAAGAGCGCTGTGGCGTAGAGGCGCCGCTTGTCCGGCACCGGCCGCGCCGCCGAGGGCTCGGCCCGGGACAGGATTTGCGCGTCCGGCTGCTGCAGACCCTGCTGCGCGGAGATCTGCTCGAAGCGCGCGAGCAGGCTGTCGAGCAGCGTCCGGGTGGCGTCTCCCTCGTGCTCCAGCTCGCGCAGCCGGGTGCTGGTCCCCTCCTGGCGCGTCGTCGACTGGGAGAGCTCCGCCAGATTGGCCTTGAGCGCCTCCTCGCGGGTGCGCGCCGCGCTCGCCGCATCCGCCATCGCCCGGACCACGCGGCCGGCCTCGTCGGCGAGCTTGCGGTGAAGGTCGGCGATCTCCGCCGCCATCCTGACCATGGTGGGATGCGCCGGCCGATACCGCGTCGACAGCTCCGCGGCGCGCCGCATCAGGTCGGCCTCCTGCTCGCGCAGGTGCTGGATGAGCGGCGAGCCCAGCACCTGTCCCGCCGCCTCCGCGCCGCCGGGACTGTCGAGCACCTGTCTGGCAGAGCGCAGCGCGGCTTCCTTCTGGACGCGGTCGCCATGGGCGGCGATGAGCTGGGAATTGATCTCGGCCACCTCCTGCGCCGTCACCGTGGCGCCGCGCGTCGCGGCGAGGCCGTGCTGCTCCTTGTAAAGCGCGGTCTGCTGCTCGTTCTCGGCGACCTGCCGGTGCAGGATCGCGATCTGCCGCTCCAGCCCGTCGGAGGCCCGGCGCGTCGCCTCGTTCTTCGCGGCGATCTGGTGCGCCAGATAGGCTTCGGCATAGGCGTTGGCGATCGCGGCGGCGAGCTGCGGCGTCGCCGCGGCGATGCCGATCCTGACCACCGGGGAGCGGCCGTCGTTCTGCACCGAGAGCCGGCCGAGGAGGCGGGCGACGGCGGCGTCGACGCGCGGCGCCGCCGTCGGGTCCTGCGCGCCGGCATCGATCCGGACGATTCCGGGCCGGTCGGCGAGGCGAAGCTTTTCCACCACGGCGCGGGCCATGTCCCGGGAATTCAGCACTTCCATCTCGCCGCGCACCGCGGTCGCGTCGAAGGGGCGCGGCGCCGCCGCGGCGGCATTGAGGTCCGCCAGCCCGTTGCGCGTGTCGAGCAGCAGCACGGCGTCGGCGCGATAGGCGGTCGGCAGCGACGAGGTCGCGACCGCGCCGGCACAGGTGAACAGCGTGGCCGCGCCTGCGATCAGCGGCCAGCGCCGCCGCGCGATGCCGAGATAGTCGGCGGCCGTCTTCGCCATCGGCGGCCCGGCGGGCTCCGGCTTCTGGACGCGCGGCTGGTCGAGATAGAGCACGCCGCCAAGCTGGGGGACGCGCGGACTCCGTCTCCCCTCCGCGCGCGCGCGGAGCATTTCGTTGAAGTTGGAGAAGAAATTCCCCTCGGCCATGTCGACAGCAATACAGTCGCGTGGTTAACAAGCAATAAATCGGATTTTCAAAAATACTGGCGCGGGTGATGTAGTTCATGCGGCAGAAAATGGGTGTGTTTCATTTATTTGGTGTAGTTCTCAAGAAAAAGGTGTGGAACAGGTTGCGACGAGATACATGCGGGACATGCGGTCGCCTACGCCGTTGCTGAGCGCGCTCGGGCGAGGCGCCGCGAGCGGCGACGCCGCGGCGCCGATCGCGAAAACTGTTGTCACCGCCATGCAAAGCCGCCAACAATCGCGCCCGCCATCAGGGAGTCCGGGAATGTCGGGTTTGTTCGGGGCGAGGCAGCGACGGCGCGCGCCATGTCGGTGACCGCGCCGCGCCTCTTTCCCCTGGACGGCCGCCGCGTCTTCGTCGCGGGCCATCGCGGCATGGTCGGCGGCGCGCTGCTGCGCCGGCTGGCGCGCGAGCGCTGCGAGGTGCTGACCGTCGACCGCGCCGAGCTCGATCTGCGCCGCCAGGCCGAGGTCGAGCGCTGGTTTGCCGCGCACCGGCCGCAGGCGGTGTTCGTCGCCGCGGCGACCGTGGGCGGCATCCTCGCCAACGACACGCGCCCGGCCGAATTCCTCTACGACAATCTGCTGATCGCCGGCAACGTCATCGCGGCGGCGCATCAGGCGGGCGTCGCCAAGCTGCTCTATCTCGGCTCGTCCTGCATCTATCCGCGGCTCGCGGCGCAGCCGATGGCGGAGGAGGCGCTGCTCGGCGGCCCGCTCGAGCCGACCAACCAGTGGTACGCGGTGGCCAAGATCGCCGGGCTGAAGCTCTGTGCCGCCTATCGCCGGCAGTACGGCGCCGATTTCATCTCGGTGCAGCCGACCAACCTCTACGGACCCGGCGACACCTTCGACCTGCGCGCCAGCCACGTTGTGCCGGCGCTCATCGCCAAGGCGCATCATGCCAAGCTCACGGGCGAAGCAGAGGTGGAGATCTGGGGCACCGGCACGCCGCGGCGCGAGTTCCTGCATGTCGACGATCTCGCCGACGCGCTGGTGTTCCTGATGGAGCGCTATTCGGAGGAGAGCCACCTCAATATCGGCTGGGGCGAGGATGTCAGCATCAAGGAGCTGGCGGCGCTCATCGCCGAGATCGTGGGCTTCACCGGCGGCTTCCGCTACGACGCGACGCGGCCCGACGGCGCGCCGCGCAAGCTGCTCGACGTCGCCAAGCTCAGGGCGCTCGGCTGGCGCCCGGGCATTCCGCTCCGCCAGGGCCTGGAGAACGCCTACCGCTGGTTCCTGGAGAACGTTGCGTGACGGCCGGCCCCGGCATTCCGGTCAGGCGGGCGAATTCGCCCCAACGCGGCGGTCGCCGTGGCGCAGCACGGCGTCCACCAGCGCATCGACGTCGCGCTCGCGGGTGCGGTGATTGAAGATCGCGGCGCGGATCGCGAGAGCGCCGTCGATACGGGTGGTGGAGGGGGCCGCGACGCCGCTTTCCTGCACATCGGCGACGATCGCGGCGTTGAGCGCGTCGGCATCGGCGCCGCGGTAGCGGAAGCAGACGATGTTGAGCGGCGCCGGCGCCAGCAGCTCCAGGCGCGGCTCCGCCGCGACCCGCGCCGCGAGATGGCGGGCGACGCGGCAGGTCTGCGCAATCATCGCGCCGAGCTGCTCGGTGCCGTAGACGCGCAAGGTGAACCAGGTCTTGAGCGCGCGGAACCCGCGTGACAGGTCGGGGCCGAAATCGTTCGGCCAGAACGTGCCGCCGGCAAGCCCGCGCGCCTCGCGCCGGAGATACTCGGCCGACGTGGCGAAGGTGTCGCGGTGGAGCGCGCCGTCGCGCACCAGGACGAAGCCGGCGTCGTAGGGCACCTGCGCCCATTTATGGAAATCGAGCGCCAGCGACTGCGCCCGCTCGATGCCGGAGAGGCGCGGCGCGATCTCGGACGTGAGCACGCCCAGCGCGCCGAAGGCGCCGTCGACATGGAACCAGAGCCGCTCCGCCGCGGCGAGATCGGCCAGCGCCGCGAGGTCGTCGATGGCGCCGATATCGACGGTGCCGGCGGTGCCGATCACCAGGAAGGGCGTCGCGCCGGCGGCGCGGTCGGCGGCCACGGCGCGGCGCAGCGCGTCGAGATCGATGCGGTGGCGTCCGTCCACCGGGACGCGGCGCAGCGCGTCGCTGCCGAGGCCGGCATAGTCCATGGCGCGGGGAAGGCAGCCATGCGCCGCGGCCGAGGTATAGGCGGTGAGGCGCTTGCCGGAAGCGGCAAGCCCGGCCTCGCGCACCGCGGCGCCGAGCGCGGCGCGGCGCGCCACCAGGAGGGCCACGACATTCGCCATCGAGGTGCCGGTGACGAAGAGCCCGGTGGCCTCCTCGGGGAAGCCGAACAGGCGCCGCGTCCAGGCGACGATCTGCCGCTCGACCTCGATCGGGGCATGATCCCGGCCGCCGCAATTGGCATTGAGCCCGCCGGCCAGCATCTCGGCGAGCATGCCGACGACGGTGCCGCCGCCATGCACCCATCCCATGAAGCCGGGATGGACGTTGTCGACCGCATAGGGCAGCACGTGCTGCAAGAACTCCCGGTGCACCTCGGCGAGTTCGCTGGGACGGGTCGGCACCTCGCGGCGGAACGCGGCGCGAACCTCCTCGCTCATCGGCCGCCATACCGGCTGCTCGCGGATGCCCTGGAGATGGTCGAGCATGTCGTCCAGCATGCGATGGCCTTGGGCGCGCAGCGCCGGCCAGTCGGCGGGATCGAGATCGGTTTCGGCGGGATCGGGGGCGGCGGGACGGCGCTCTGTCATCCGCCGAGACTAGCGCGGATTTCGCACCCAGGCACGCGCAACCCGGGTGCCCCTGGCGACGGCGTGCCGCAGCCGCGATACTGGCGCGATGCCGCTGGACCGGCCCGATCCCGAGACGCCCGGCGCCGCGCTGCGCAGCGTCATTGCCGGCCGCCGCTCGGTGCGCGTCTATGCGCCGGATGGGGTGCCGCAAGCGGCGCTCGAGCGGCTGCTGCAGGCGGCGGTTTCGGCGCCCTCGGCGCATAACCGTCAGCCCTGGCGCTTCGCGGTGCTGCGCGCCGCCGAGCGCAAGGCGGCGCTGGCGCGCGCCATGGGCGCCCGGCTGGCCGAGGATCGCCGGCGGGACGGCGATGACGCCGCCGCCATCGCGCGCGACGTCGCCCGCTCCTTCGCGCGGATCGCCGGCGCGCCGGTCGTCCTCGTGGTCTGTGCCAGCGCGGCGGAGATGGACGCCTATCCCGATGCCGCGCGCGCCGAGGCGGAGTTCCTCATGGCGGTGCAGAGCACGGCCATGGCGGCGCAGAACCTGCTGCTGGCGGCGCAGGCCGAAGGCCTTGCCGCCTGCTGGATGTGCGCGCCGCTGTTCTGCGGCGAGGTGGTCGCCGAGTGCCTGGCGCTGCCGGCGGATTGGCGGCCGCAGGGCCTGATCACGCTCGGCTATCCCGCGGCGCCGGGCCGGGAGCGCGGCCGCAAGCCGTTGGGCGATGTGGCGATCGAGCGGTAGCGGCTTACCGGCCCGGCGGTTCCGCATTATGCTGGGCCGCCGCGCCGATCTCATAAGGGCAGAGCGCGCGGTGCCCGCCGGCTTGGGACGGAACGATGACCGACGGCTTTACCATTGCCGATGTCCGCCGCGTCGCCGGGGGACTTCAGGAGGGCCAGTTCGCCGTCGGCGAAGGCGCGAGATAGCATGATTCACTCCGGACTCTCGGCCGCGGCGATCCTCGATCGCGTCTCGCGCCTGCCGCTCGCGACGCTCGCCGCCGAGGCTGCCGCCATGCGCGACGCCGCCCATCCGCGGCTGGTCTCCTATTCGCGCAAAGTGTTCATCCCGCTCACCCGGCTCTGCCGCGACGTCTGCCATTACTGCACCTTCGCCGAGCGGCCGCGCCCGGGCGCGGCGCCCTATCTTACGCGCGACGAGGTCCTCGCCATCGCCCGCGCCGGCGCCGCCGCCGGCTGCCAGGAAGCGCTCTTCACGCTGGGCGACAAGCCGGAGCTGCGCTACCGCGCCGCCGCCGCCGCGCTCGCCGCCCTGGGGTTTCCCAGCACCATCGCCTATCTCGCCGAGATGTGCCGCACGGTCGCCGCCGAGACCGGATTGCTGCCGCACGTCAATCCCGGCGTGATGAGCGGTGACGATCTGGCGCTGCTGCGGCCGGTCTCGGTGTCGATGGGGCTGATGCTGGAAAGCGCCGCCGAGCGGCTGATGGCGCCGGGCCAGGTGCATCACGGCTCGCCGGACAAGCATCCGGCCGCCCGGCTCGAGACGATCCGGCTCGCCGGCGAGCGGCGCATTCCCTTTACTACCGGCATTCTCATCGGCATCGGCGAGACCCGCGCCGAGCGCATCGAGGCGCTGTTGCGGATCGACGCCCTGCACCGCCGCTACGGCCACATCCAGGAAGTCATCATCCAGAACTTCCGCGCCAAGCCCGGCACCCGCGCCGCCGCCGCCCCGGAGCCCGATCTCGACGACCTGCGCTGGACGATCGCGGTGGCGCGGCTGATCTTCGGCCCGGCGATGAACCTCCAGGCGCCGCCCAACCTCTCGCCGGCCACATATCCGGCGCTGATCCGCGCCGGGCTCAATGATTGGGGCGGCGTCTCGCCGGTGACCCCCGACCATGTCAATCCCGAGGCGCCGTGGCCCGAGACGGCGGCGCTGGCCGCGGGGACCGCGGCGGAGGGCAGGGTGCTGGTCGCGCGCCTGGCGCTCTATCCCGCCTATGTCGCCGATGCCGAGCGCTGGGTCGATCCGGCGCTGCGCCCGCGCCTGCTCGATGCGGCGGACGCGGCCGGTTATGCCCGGCTCGACCGCTGGTCGCCGGGTCTGGCGATGGCGGTGATGCCGTGGCCCGCGCCGCTCCTCGCCGAGGTCGATGGCACGGTCCGGCGGCTGGTGGCGCGGGCATGCGCCGGCGGACGCCTCGCCGAGCGAGAGATCGCGACGCTCTTCGCCGTGCGCGACCGCGATTTCCGTTATGTCATCGACGCCGCCGACGCGCTGCGGCGCACGGTCAGCGGCGACACCGTCCGCTACGTCGTCAACCGCAACATCAACTACACCAATATCTGCTATTTCCGCTGCCGCTTCTGCGCCTTTTCCAAGGGCAAGACCAGCCAGGACCTGCGCGGCACGCCGTACGATCTCGCGCTCGAGGAAGTTGTGCGGCGCACGCGCGAGGCCTGGGCGCGGGGCGCCACCGAAGTCTGCCTGCAGGGCGGCATCCATCCCGACTACACCGGCGCCACGTATCTGGCGCTTTGCCGAGCCATCAAGGCGGCGGTGCCGGAGATGCACATCCACGCCTTCTCGCCGCTCGAGGTGCGCCAGGGTGCCGCGACGCTCCGCATCGGCCTCGGCGAGTTCCTGGCCGAGCTCAAATCGGCCGGCCTCGGCAGCCTGCCGGGGACCGCGGCGGAGGTGCTCGACGATCCCGTGCGCACCGTCATCTGTCCGGACAAGCTCGACACCGCGGCATGGCTCGAGGTGGTCGCATCCGCGCATCGCGTCGGGCTTTGCACCACCGCCACCATCATGTTCGGCCATGTCGAGGACGCGTCGTCCTGGGCGCGCCATCTGCTGCGCCTGCGCGACCTGCAGCAGGAAACCGGCGGCTTCACCGAATTCGTGCCGCTGCCCTTCGTGCCGCTGGAAGCGCCGCTCTACCTCAGGGGCCGTGCGCGGCGCGGCCCGACCCTGCGCGAGGCGGTGCTGATGCATGCGGTGGCGCGGCTGACGCTCCATCCGCTGCTGCCCAACATCCAGACCTCGTGGGTGAAGATGGGGGTGGACGGGGTGAAGCTCTGCCTCGGTGCCGGTGCCAACGATCTCGGCGGCACGCTGATGAACGAAAGCATCTCGCGCGCCGCCGGGACCCAGCACGGCCAGGAGCTGCCGCCGACGCAGATGCATGACATCATCGCCGGCCTCGGCCGCCGCGCGCTGCAGCGCGATACGCTCTACCGCCCGGCGCCGGCGGAGCGCGCCGCCGCCGCCGCCGCCGCGCCGCCGCTGGCTCCGGTCGTCGAGACGCCGGTGGGCGATCCCGACGCGCTGTCCCGTCTTGCCCGGAGAATCGCATGAGAGAGCCCGACGCATGAAGCCCGCCATCGCCATCCTCGGCGGCACCGGGCAGGAGGGCAGGGGTTTGGCGCTGCGCTGGGCGCGGGCGGGCCACGCCATCCTCATCGGCTCGCGCGATCCCGGCCGCGCGCAGGCCACCGCCGCGGATTTGCGGCAGGCGATCCCGGGAAGCACGGCGAGCGGCATGGACAACCGCGCCGCCGCCGAGCGCGGCGCGATCGTCGTGCTCGCCGTGCCCTATGCGGCGCATCGTGCGACGCTCGAAGGCGTGCGCGATGCGCTCCGCGGCAAGGTCCTGGTCGATGTCACGGTGCCGCTGGTGCCGCCGCAGGTGGCGCGCGTCCAGCTGCCGCCGGAAGGCTCGGCCGCCGTGGCGGCGCAGAAGCTGCTCGGGCCCGAGGTCAAGGTGGTCTCGGCCTTCCAGAACGTCTCCTCGCATTTGCTCGAAGACCCGGCGGCGGCGGTCGATTGCGACGTGCTGGTCTGCGGCGACGACAAGGAGGCGCGCGCCGTCGTCGTCGATCTCGCGCGCGCGGCCGGGATGCGCGGTATCCATGGCGGCGCGCTGGCGAATTCGGCGGCGGCCGAGGCGCTGACCTCGGTGCTGATCTTCATCAACCGGCGCTACGGGCTGAAGACGTCCGGCATCCGCTTCACCGGCCTGCCTGAAGACTGAGCCATGACCGCCCCCGCCACGCTCAGCCTGACGGCGCTTCCCGGCATTCCGACCGTCACCGCCGGCGCCGACCTCGTGCGCCTCGTGCTCGAGGCAACCGAGCGCAGCGGTGTCACGCTCGCCGAGGGCGACGTCCTGGTGCTGGCGCAGAAGATCGTCTCCAAGGCGGAAGGCCGGCGGGTGCGCCTGGCCGAGGTTTCGCCCTCGGCGCGGGCGCGGAATCTCGCGCGCACGGTCGAGAAGGACCCGCGCCTCGTCGAGCTCATCCTGCAGGAATCGCAGGAGGTGCTAAGGGCGAGGCCGGGCGTGCTGATCGTCGTCCATCGCCTGGGCTTCGTGCTGGCGAATGCCGGAATCGACGCCTCCAACGCCGATGGCGAGGACAGCGTCCTGCTGCTGCCGCTCGATCCCGATGCGAGCGCAGAACGCCTGCGCCGGGGCTTCTACGCTGCGCTTGGCGCGACCCTCGGCATCGTCATCAACGACAGCTTCGGCCGCGCCTGGCGCCTCGGTACCGTCGGCACCGCCATCGGCGTCGCGGGCCTGCCGGGCCTGGTCGATCTGCGCGGGCGGCCCGACCGCAACGGCCGCGCGCTGCGGGTGAGCGAGGTCGGCGCCGCCGACGAGCTCGCCGCCGCCGCCTCGCTGCTGATGGGCCAGGGCGATGAAGGCCGGCCGGTCATCCATGCCCGCGGCTTTCCCTATGCGCGGCGCGCCGGACGCGCCGGCGAGTTGCTGCGGCCGGCGCCGCTCGACCTGTTCCGCCGATGATCGCCGGCACCCTCCTGGCGCTGGCCGGCGGCGTGGGCGGCGCCAAGCTCGCCGACGGGCTGGCAGCACTGCTCGGCGACCGGCTCGGCGTCATCGTCAATACCGGCGACGATTTCGAGCATATCGGCCTCAGCATCTCGCCCGATCTCGACACCGTGCTCTACACCCTGGCCGGCATCGCCAATCCCGAGACCGGATGGGGCGTCGCCGGCGAGAGCTGGGCCTTTCTCGATCAGGCGGTGCGGTTGGGCGGCCCCGGCTGGTTCCGGCTCGGCGACCGCGATCTCGCCATCCATGTGCTGCGCTCCGAGCGGCTCCGGCGCGGCGAGCGGCTCAGCGCGATCACCGCCGATTTCTGCCGCCGCCTCGGCGTCGCGGCGCGGCTGATGCCGATGTCGGACGCGCCGGTGCGCACCGTGGTCGAGACCGCTTCCGGTCCGCTGCCCTTCCAGGATTATTTCGTGCGGCATCGCTGCGAGATCCCGGTGACGGGCTTCGTCTTCGCCGGCATCGAGCAGGCGCGGCCGACGCCCGAGATCCTGGCGGCGCTCGCCGCCGAGGAGCTCGGCGCGATCGTGCTTGGTCCCTCCAACCCCTTCGTCAGCATCGATCCCATCCTGGCGGTGCCGGGGCTCAAGCAGGCGCTGCGCCGGCGCGGCGTGCCGATCGTCGCGGTCTCGCCGATCATCGCCGGCGCGGCGGTGAAGGGGCCGGCGGCCAAGATGATGCGCGAGCTTCGGCTCGAGGTCTCCGCCCTGGCGGTGGCGGAGCATTATGCCGGCTTCATCGACGGAGTGCTGATCGACGAGGCCGATGCCGCGCTGGCGCCGCGGCTGGAGGCGCTGGGCCTCGCCGTGCGCGTGGCGCCGACGCTGATGAAGACGCCGGAGGATCGGCGCGCCGTGGCGGGCCACGCGCTGACGCTGGCCGGCGCGGTGCCGGCCGGGCGGGGATCGGCATGAGCCTGCATCTGCTGATCCCGTGCAAGGGCTTCGCCGCCGGCAAGTCGCGCCTCGCTCCGGTGCTCGACGATGCCGCGCGCGCCGCGCTCTGCGCCAGCCTGCTGCGGCGGACGCTGGCTTGCGCCCTGGCGCTGGTGCCGGCCGGCGCTTGCCGTCTCGTCTCCGGCGACCGGGATGCGGTGGCGCTGGCCGCCGCTGCCGGGGTTGCCGCCATCGGGGATCGCGGCGGCGGGCTCAACGCGGCGCTGGCCGAGGCGCGTGCCGTCCTGCGCCGTGCCGATCCCGACGCGGCGCCGCTGATCCTGCCGATCGATCTGCCGCGCGTCTCGGCCGCCGCCTTGCGTCGCCTCATCGCCACGTCCGGCGATGTGGTCGCGGCACCCGACCGCCGCGGGCTCGGCACCAACGTGCTCTATCTGTCGGCAGCCGCCGCGGGCGCCGTCGATTTCCGCTTCGGCAGCGGCAGCTTCGCCGCCCACCGCGATGCGGCAGAAAGAGCTGGTCTCAGCTTCGCCGCCTGCGCCGATCCCGACCTCGCCTTCGACCTCGACGATCCCGACGATCTCGCAACGTGGCGGGCCGAGCCGGAACCGGGTGAAGCCGCGACGACGCTCGCGGGATAATGGCGCGGCCGGCGGCCGCAGGGGAGGCAGGCATGGATTTCGGCATACAGCTGGCGACCTCGGCGCATTCCTGGAAGGTGGCGAAGCGGGCCGAGGCGCTGGGCTTCACCCATGTCTGGTTCTACGACACGCAGCTGCTCAATGCCGACATGTTCGTCGCCATGGCGGCGGCTGCGAGAGAGACCACGCGCATCCGGCTCGGCACCGGCGTGCTCATCCCGTCGAACCGCATCGCGCCGGTGGCGGCGAACGCGCTCGCCACGCTCAACGCGCTGGCGCCCGGCCGGATCGATTTCGGCGTCTCGACCGGCTTCACCGCGCGGCGCAGCATGGGCCTGCCGGCGATCACGCTGGCGCGGCTCGAGGAGTATATCCGGGTGGTCCAGGCGCTGCTGCGCGGCGACACGGTCGAGTGGTCGGAGGAGGGCGGCCCGCACAAGATCCGCTTCCTCAATCCCGAGCTCGAGCTGATCAATCTGCGGGAGCCGATGCCGCTGCATGTTTCGGCCTTCGGCCCGCGCGGTCGGCGGCTCACGGCAAAGTTGGGCGCGGGCTGGATGGGCGCCATGCGCGAGGCAAGGGGTGCCGCCGCCGCGCTCGCCGACATGCGGAAGGCGTGGCAGGAAGCGGGCCGCGCGCCCGGGGATCTCTACGCCACCGCCTTCGGCGGCGGCTGCGTGCTGGCCGAAGGCGAGCCGGCCGACAGTCTGCGCGCCAAGGCCCAGGCCGGGCCGGCGGCGGCGATGATCTTCCACAATTTCGTCGAGGAGGAGGAGTTCGGCTCGATGGGCTTCCCGGCGCCGCCGCAGTTCAAGGCCGAGCTCGATGCCTACCGCGCACTCTATCGCGGCTATCTGCCGGCGGATGCGCGCTATCTCTCGGTCCATCGCGGCCATCTCATGTTCCTGCGGCCGGAGGAGGAACCGCTGGTGACCGGCGCGGTCATCCGCGCGCTCACCTTCACCGGGACGCAGGCCGAGCTGGTGGACGGCGTGCGGTCGCTGAAGGCCGCCGGCTACCGCCAGTTCGGCGTCCACATCCGCAACGGCCAGGAGATGGCGATGCTGCAGGAGTGGGCGGACGTCTTCGCCAAGGTCTGACCTATAGCGATAAACGGGAGCGAACGATGAAGCTGATGTATTTCGACGATTTCCGCCTGGGCGTGCTCAAGGGCGATGCGGTGGTCGATGTCGCCGCCGTGGTCCACGACATCCCGCATACCGGCCCGCATGATCTCATCAGCGGGCTTATCGAGCGCTTCGCCGCCTACCGCCAGCGGCTCGCGGCGGCGGCCGCGCAGGGCCAGGGCATTCCGCTCGCCAAGGTCCGGATCCGCCCGCCGCTGCCCCGGCCCGTCAACATCGATTGCATGGCGGTCAACTACATGGAGGACGGCACGCTCACGGAGCCGGCGCCGATCAACGCGTTCCACAAATCGCCGAGCGCGGTGATCGGCCCCGGGGACACCATGGTGCTGCCCGACGCACCCGCCACCATCTTCGAGGGCGAGGCCGAACTGGCGGTGGTCATCGGCAAGCGCGCCAGCCATGTCGGCGCCGCCGACGCCATGAACCACGTCTTCGGCTACGTCAACTTCATCGACGGCTCGGCGCGCGGCCTGCCGCCCAGCGGCAACACCTTTTTCCAGATGAAGTCGCGCGACACCTTCGCGCCGATCGGACCCTACCTCGTCACCGCCGACGAGATCGTCGATCCGCAGCGCCTGCAGATCAGGCTGTGGGTCAACGGCGCGCTCAAGCAGAATTTCAACACCTCCGACATGGCGCACAAGATCCCGCGCTGCATCGAATGGCTGAGCTCGATCCACGCGCTGGAGTCGGGCGACATCGTCGCCACCGGCACCAACCATCGCGGCCTCAGCGCCTTCCAGGACGGCGATGTCGTCGAGCTCGAGACCGAAGGGCTGGGCCGGTTGCATTTCCAGGTGCGCGACGCGCTGAAGCGGAGCTGGTCGCGCGATACGCGGCTCGAGCACAAGCAGAAGCAGGGCGACGGGGTGGCCACGCCGCAGCTCACCGGCAAGTACGCGGTCGCGAAGGGGTAGAGCCGGCGCGGATTGCGATCAAATGGACGCAGCCGAGCACAGCCCTCTCCGCCCGCTTGCGGGGGGGCGCGAGCGCGGCGAGCCGGGGGTGGGTGCCGATGGCGGAAAGACCACGTCACGGCGATTCACCTCACCCTCTCCCCGCTGCGCGCGGAGAGGGACGTGGCGGCGCATCTGGTTCCAACTGAACGGAACTTGCTCGAGACCACGCGTCGGTACCACAATCGACCTGCGCGGCCCGGCGACGGTCGGCCCGTCTGCCGCTGGCGGCCGGTCGACACTGAAAAAAATTCGCCGGACGGACGGCCCAAAATGTGATCGATACACGCATGATCCGATGCAGAGACGACGGCGATGTAATAGGAGCGCTTGGTTTCGTGGCTCTCAACAGCGCCTATCTCGAAGACGAGATGGCGAAGCTGATTGTCCTCGTGCAGAGCCTCGCTCGCTTGCACGATAAGATCCAGGCGTTCCGCGTTGCCGACCAAGCGCGCCACCTTCGCAAGGCGCTTGCTAAAGAGTTCGCTGGAGCACCGAACTATTCGGACAGGCAGTGGGACTCGTTCCGGACGGATCGCGTGCTGCGCAGCATAGAGGTGATCGCCCAAGAGCGTAACGATTTGTTGCATTCGCCACTCGTCGGCGGACAGGCCATTCCTATACTGCGCAGTCGCCGTCGACCGAGGCGGGTGCCAAGTCGCGACATATACGAGCTTGCAGAACGGCTTGCCCAGGCGCACGGCTCGGTGATGGATTTGCAGTCATATGTAGGGAGGCTGCGACGCAATGTCGGAAGGTAGATGCGGCGCTACCTGTCGAACAATAGGAGGTTCGGATGGCAGACCCGAAACTGACCTTGAGGAGTCTCAAGCTCGACATCCTTGCGATAGCGGAGAGGGTAGAAAAAGAGCTGCTGCCCGCGGTCGAGGGCATTGGGGAAAGACCAACGGGACGGGAAATCGAATTCGTAGGCTGGCTGTTCAATGACGAGATCACCCGCCTCCACAAACTAATCGACGCGACCACCAAGATGGTGAGTAAGCCGAGCAAGGTGTAAGCCACCTGCACGGCGCCGCTCCGCACCGCCGGGGCCCCCGGTCAAGGCTGCCCGCCGGCTGCGGACGGCGGCACGCGCGCCGTTTCCCGGTGCGCTCATACAGAAATCCTTCCGACGCTCGCCTCCTGAACACCGCTTGGATGCTCGGGCGCTGCGCGGAAACGTAGTCAGCGCTACAGAGGTCGAGGCGAGGCACGCTCAGGGCGTGGCGTGCTCGCGGAATTCCTGCGGCGCTTGCTCGCCCCATTGCGAGGCGGTGTCGATCATGGCGCGCGCAAGATTGCCCGGTGCCGCGGCATTGAGCAGGTCGGTATCGGTCCAATGTTCGTGGCAGCGGTCCCAGGGATCGTACCAGTAGTCATAGACCTGGCTGCCGAGCCGGTGCCGCCCGATGCCCCAGGCGTGGCGATAGCCCTGCCGCTTCATGTGCTCGTGGCCGAGCATGACGTCGTCGATGTCCTCGACCTCGAAGGACAGATGGTTGAGGCCGTTCTTCCTGCCCTGGATGCAGAAGAAGACGTGATGGTCGACATAATCGTCGCCGCGGTCGCAGCGGTTGAACGAGCCCACCAGATTATCCTCCCGCTCGGCATAGACGTCGTCGGAGCAGAGGAAACCCAGCGTGCCGCGATACCACTGCACGGTGCGACCCAGATCGGTGCTCATCAGCACCATGTGGCCGATGCGCCGGACATGCGCCGGCCCCTTGGCAAGCCGCATCAGCTCGCCGGCGCGGCGCCGCCGCTCGGCGCCGTAATTGAGCAGCTGGCGCCTGAGCGGCAGCGGCTCGGGCCGGGCGATGCCGTGCACCACCTCGATCTGGTAGCCCAGTGGATCGCGCAGCCGGACGCGCTTGCCGCCGCCCGGCTCATCGATGCTCTCGACCGGCGACGCGCCCTGGGCGCGCGCCAGCCGGTGCAGATCTTCCTCGCTCGCGGCCTGGAAGGCGCAGCCGACGAAGCGCGGATCGCCGAGCTCCGCGACATAGAGGTGGTGCGTCGGGTCGGTGCCGCGCATGTAAAGCGCGGTGCGGGTGCGGTCCGAGCGCACCAGGCCGAAATCGGTGAGGAACTGCTCGGCCCGGTCGAGGTCGGGAGCGCGCATCCGCCCGAATGCGATGTCGGCGACCTTGATCCCACTCATCCTGCCTCCCTACAGACTTTGGCGTAAGCGCCGCTTTTGCCGCATCTAATCAGAATTCGCCGCGGCGCGGAAGCCGCCCGACGGCCCGCTTGACCCGGTTTGGGCGAAATGCCAGCGTAACGTCAACAAGAAGCGCCGGCACCGCCGGAGGAGAGGGAGGAGTCATGGGCGAGCCACGGGCGCGTTGCCGCGCGCCGCACGCTTAAGCCGCGGCCATGGCGGCAGAACAGGTCGTCGACGTCGCCGCGCTGGTCGATCAGCGGCGGCTCAACGGGTTCAGCCTTCGGCTGGTAGTCTTCGCCTTTCTGATTGTGGTCAGCGACGGCTTCGACATCAATACCGTCGCCTATGTCGGGCCGCAGCTGATCCGCGACTGGCACATCGCCGCCGCCGACCTGACCACGCCCTTCATCGCCAGCCTGGTCGGCATCCTCTTCGGCGCGCCGCTGTTCGGCTATATCGGCGACCGGCACGGGCGCAAGCTGACGATCGTGCTCTCGCTGCTGGTCTACGGCGTCTTCACCTGGGCGGCAGTGCTGTGCCGCTCGGTGCCCGAGCTCACCGCGGTGCGCTTTCTCACCGGCGTCGGCCTCGGCGCGCTCTTTCCCAACATCATCGCGCTGGTCGCCGAATTCGCGCCGCGCCGGCTGCGCGGTACGATGATCATCCTGATGTTCACCGGCGTCTCCTTCGGCGGTGCGGCACCCGGTCCGATCTCCGCCTGGCTGGTGCCAGCGCATGGCTGGCAGATCCTCTTCGCCATCGGTGGCATCTTTCCGCTCGTGGTTGCGGCGCTCTGTCTCTTGGGATTGCCGGAATCGGTCAAGTACCTGACCGTCAAGGGCAGGCGCGACCGCGTCGTGCGCCTGCTGACGGCGATGCGCGGCGATCTCCGCTTCGGTCCCGACACGCGCTTCGTGATCGAAGACGAGCGGCAGGCCGTGCGCTTCTCGCCGAAGCTGCTGTTCGCCGGCCGCCTGGCGTTGATCACGCCGCTGGTCTGGCTGCTCTTCATCATCAACCTGATGGGCTATTTCTTCCTGATCAGCTGGACGCCGACACTGCTCGCCAGCGCCCATTTGCCGCCGACCGAGGTCGCGCTCGCCAACACCGCCTTCCAGATCGGCGGCATCCTCGGCGGCTGGAGCATCTGCCGGCCGATGGACCGCTTCGGCGCGGCACCGCTCACCGTGCTGTTCGTGCTGGCGGTGCCGATCATCGGCCTCGTGGGATATCTCAGCACAATTTCGGCGCCGCTGATGCTGATCTTCGTGCTGCTTGCCGGGTTCTGCGTGCTGGGCATCCAGTTCGGCATCAACGCGCTCTCCGGCATGATCTATCCCACTTCCTTCCGCTCCAACGGCTCGGGCTGGGCCTTTGCCGCCGGACGCGCCGGCGCGGTCGCCGGGCTCTTCATCGGCGGCCGGCTGATCGCGCTCCATATCGCGATACCGGCGCTCTATGTCCTGGCGGCGCTGCCCTTCGTGGCGGGGGCGATTGCCTGCCACCTGCTGTCGCGCGCCTATGCGACCGAATTCCGCATTGCCGCTGGCGTTCCGGCGGTGCAGCCGCGGACATTGGCTGACTCGCCGCCGGTGGCTTGACGGCGGCGGTCTCCCGCCGCGCGCGCTGCCGTCAGTGTCCGCCCACCGGGCCAGTGCCGGCGCTGGGCTTGCGCATCAGGAAGACCAGCGGCACCAGCGCCAGGAAGACCACGCCGAAGACCCGGAAGCTGTCGACATAGGACAGCGTCGCGGCCTGCTGCTGCACCATGGCATAGAGCTGCGCCTGCGCCTGGTGAAGCGCGTCGGCAGCGCTGGCGGTGCCCGCGAGATAGGACTGCTGCAAGTTCTGGATCGTGGTCTGGTAGGCGTTGCTGTAGGGCGTCACATGCTCGATCAGGACGCTCTGATGATATTGCTCGCGGCGGGCGATCAGGGTGGTGGCGAAGGAGATGCCGACGCTGCCGCCGATGTTGCGCATCATATTGATCAGGGCCGAGGCGGCGTTGTTCTTCTCCGGCGGCATGCCGATATAGGCCACCGTGTTGATCGGGATGAAGAGAAACGCCAGGCCCAGCGACTGATAGGCACGCGCCCAGGCGACGGTCGCGTAGTCGATCTGGGCGTCGAACCGCGTCATCCAGAGGAGGGCAAGCCCGGTGGAGATGAGGCCGACGGTGATGAGCAGGCGCGCATCGACCCGGGAGACCAGCGCGCCGACCAGCGGCATCAGCAGCATGAGCGCAAACCCGCCCGGCGAGATCACCAGCCCGGCGTCGGTTGCGGTATAGCCGAGCTGGGTCTGGACGAAGAGCGGCAGCAGCACCGTGCTGCCCAGCAGGATGAAGCCCAGCATGAACATCAGGAGATTGCCGACCGCGAAGTTGCGGTGGCCGAGAATCCGGAGATCGACGATCGGATCGGCGCGGCGCAGCTCCCAGACCACGAAGGCGACGAGGCCGACGACGGCCGTGATCGCGAGCTCGGTGATGAAGCGCGAGGCGAACCAGTCGTCCTCCTGGCCCTTGTCGAGCACGACCTGGAGCGCGCACATGCCGACCACCAGGAGCGCGAAGCCGACATAGTCGAGCCGGATTCCCTCCTTGAGCCGCATCTTCCGGCGCGCGACGAACTCCGGCGGATCGGTCAGCACGTTCATCGCCAGCAGCGAGAGCAGCAATCCCACGGGCACGTTGAGCAGGAACACCCACCGCCAGGTGAAATTGTCGGTGATCCAGCCGCCGAGTGTCGGGCCGATCGCCGGCGCGAAGACCACGGCGATGCCGTAGGCGGCAAAGGCGAGGCCGCGCTTCTGCGGCGGGAAGGCGTCGGCGAGGATCGCCTGCGCGTTGGGCTGAAGCCCGCCGCCGGTGATGCCTTGCAGGCCGCGCGCGATGATCAGCGTGGCCAGGTTCGGCGCCAGGCCGCAGAGCAGCGAAGTGATGCTGAAGCCCAGGATGCAGCCGAGAAAATAGCGCTTGCGGCCGATCGTCGAGGCGAGCCAGCCGCTCATCGGCAGGACGATGGCATTGGTGACGAGGTAGGAGGTGAGCACCCAGGTCGATTCGTCGCTGCTCGCCGACAGGCTGCCGGCGATGTGCTGCAGCGCCACGTTGGCGATCGAGATGTCGAGCACCTCCATGAAGGCCGCCAGCCCGACGGTGGGAGCCACCAGCCAGCGGCCGAGGCCGGGACGGCCGGCATCCGCGGCGGTGCTCATCGGACCTTGACGCTCGGCACGACCGACATGCCGGGGCCGAGCGGCCGGGCGGGGTCGGGCGGATCGTCGAACACGATCTTGACGGGTACGCGCTGCACGACCTTGACGTAGTTGCCGGTCGCGTTCTCCGGCGGCAGCAGGCTGAAGGCGGCGCCGCTGCCCGGCTGGAAGCTGTCGACATGGCCATGGAAGGTCGTGTCGGGATAGGCGTCGACGTCGATCTCCACCGGCTGCCCGGCCCGCATGCGGGCGAGCTGCGTCTCCTTGAAATTGGCGGTGATCCATAGCGGCGACGGCACCAGCGCCATGAGGTCCTGGCCGGTCTGCACATAATCGCCGATGGCGACGGTCTTGTGCGCGACGCGCCCGCCTTGCGGCGCCGGGACGCGGGTGTAGGAGAGGTTGAGCCGCGCCTGCTCGGTCTGCGCCGAGGCGCTCCTGAGATTGGCCTCGGCGGTCACGACTTGGCTTTGCGCCACGGCCTGCTGCGCCACGCTTGCGGCCAGCCGCTTTTGCGCGGCGACGAGCGTCGCGGCGGTACTGCGCGCGCTCGCGATGTCGTTGTCGAGCGTCTGGTGCGAGACCACGTGCTGCTCGGCCAGCGGTTGATCGCGGCGGAGCTGGTTGGCGGCGTTGATCGCGTTGGCATCGGCGACGCCGACCTGGGCGCGCGCTTCCTCGACACTGGCGAGGGCCGCATTGGCCTGCGCCTTGGCCTGGGCCAGGCTGCCGGCGGCGCTGGCCTCGTTGGCCACGGCCTGATCGAGCCTGGCGCGGAAATCGGCGGGATCGATCTCGAGGATCGGCTGTCCCGCAGCGACCAGCTGGTTGTCGTCGACCAGCACGCGCGCCACGCGTCCCGCCACTTGCGGCGCGATCTGCACCATGTGCACGTCGATGAAGGCATCGTCGGTGCTCTCCCATTGCCGCGCCTGGAGCCACCAGGCGACGCCGCCGCCGATCGCCGCCAGCGCGACGATCGCCAGCACGGCGAACAGCAGCGGCCGGCGCCGGCGCGTGGCCTCCTCGCCGCCGCGCCGGCGGGCCTGCGACGCCGCCGAGGGACGCTCCGCCGCAACCGGCGCTGGCGCGCCGTCTTCTCGCAGGCTCATGGGGAACCTCGCTTTCTGGCAGGCGACACCGCCGGGCCGGATGACGCCAGTCCATGCTTGAGCAGGTCGATATGGGTGCGGCAGAGGGTAGTGATGTCGATCACAGCCTTTTCATGCGGCTCGAAGGAATGGTGCCACAGCATCGCCATGAGCAGCGGCGCCACCGCGCAGCGCGCCGCCGCCGCGGTGTCCAGCGGACGGAATTCGCCGCGCTCGATGCCGCGCCGCAGCACGCGCCGCATCAGCGCCAGCCCGCGGCCCGCCACCTCGTCGAGGTAGAAGCGGGCGAGGTCGGGGAAATTGCCGGCCTCCGTCAGGATGAGCTTGGGAAGCGCGCTGAGCGGCGTCGTGCTCAACTCCACCCATTGCCGCAGGAGGCGTTCGAGGAGGATGTCGGAGGGTTCGTCCGACTGCGCCACGACCGCCTCGGCGCGGGCGATGTTCGGCACCAGCGACTGGCGCACCACCGCCTTGAAGAGCTCTTCCTTGTTGCGGAAATAGAGATAGAGCGTGCCCTTGGTGACGCCAGCCCGCGTCGCGACGTCATCGAGGCGCGTCGCGGCATAGCCGCGCTCGGCAAAGGAACTCAGCGCCGCGGCCAGGATCTCCGACGGCCGCGCCGCTTTGCGCCGGCGCCACCGGACGGCCGAAGCATGCTCAGGCATTGCCATATAACTAACTTACTGGTCAGTTATATGGAGGGCAATGGGGTGCTTTGCCGAGGCCGGCGCGGCTATCAGTCGGATCGGGCCGCTCGCCTCAGTCGCTGCGCAGCACGACGATATGTATCTTCTTCGACACGACGGGCGGATTGAACGGGATGTGGTTGGCGTCGCCCAGCACGAGTTGCAGCGTGTGTCGTCCCGGCGGCAGCTCGATGCGCGCCTCGGTCTCGCCGGCGCCGAAATGCAGATGCTTCTTGTCCTGGAGAATGGGGTCGTTCGGATCGATCGGCGCGTCATCGTCGATGTAGAGGTGATGATGGCCGGCGTTGGGAGCGCTGGAATGCGCTTGCGTCACGCCCATGCCGCGCAGCCCGAAACGGCACCAGAAGGCGCCCTTGAGGCGGGCGCCGTCATGCGGCGAGATGATGTAGAGATAGGCGTTCTTCGGCGCGGGCGTCGGTCCTGCCCACGCGCCGAGCGGCCAGAATGACGCCGCCGCCAGCAATAATCGTCGGCTGATCATTGCTCGCCTCCTTGCGCCAGACGCAGGCCGTGGGTGAGGTACCTGACCGCCGTGTCGTAATGGTCGCGGCTGGAGACGCTGAGATAGCTCGGATCATTTTGCCAGGAACCGCCGCGCAGCACGTGGCTGGAGCAATCCTCCGCGGTCCAGGCAGTGCCATCCCTCGGGGCGCCGCGGTAGTCCTTGTGCCAGCAATCCGCCACCCATTCCGATGCTTCTCCGCCCATGTCGTGGAGGCCGAAGGGGTTGGCGTGAAAGCTGCCGACGCCGGTCGGATGATGCGGATCGTAGTTCGGCGCGCCGCAGCCTTTGCAATAGGCCATGCCGTCCCGGTAGTCGTCGCCCCACCAGAATTTCGTCGAGGTGCCGGCGCGGGCGGCATATTCCCATTCGGCTTCCGTCGGCAGCCGATAGTTCTTGCCGCTGACCCGCGACAGCCAGGATGTGAATTGCAGGGCGTCATTCCAGCTGACGTTCGACATCGGCGCATTCTCGTCGCTGGCCGGCGGCGAGACATCGGCGCAGGCTTGCGCCGCGACGCATTTCTTCCATTCCTTCACGGTGACGGGATATCTGCCGATCGAGAACGGCGCGACCGTCACCTTGTGCACCGGCTTTTCCGAGGGGTCGTCGCTGCTGCCCATCGCGAAGGAGCCGCCGGGCAAGGCCACCATGGCGGGTTCGAGATAGGGCGCAACCGGCGACGGCGCCGGTTGCGGCGGCTTCGGCGGCGTAACCAGGGTGACCGCCCCCTCCTTCTTCGACGGCGGTGCGTCCGGACGGCTTTCCGCGGCCGCCGCGGGGAGGCTTTTTTCCGTGGGACCATGTTGGGTCACGGACATGAGCCAAAGCGATCCTGCGCCTGTGGCGCCGGCGGTCGCTGCGATCATGGCAAAGACCGCGAGGCGCGCTTTCCTTCGCAATTTGCTCACGGCCTGCGGGTCGGGCAGGACGCGGTAGACGGTGATGGGATCGGTGATGTTCTTGACCTTGTGATCGCCGAGCGACTGGTAGCCGACCACCAGCTTGTTCTTGATCAGCCCGTAGAGGCTTTCCGAGATGTAGATGCCCCCCGGCTCGGCGAGACCTTCGAGCCGTGCCGCCACATTCACGCTGTCGCCGAAGATATCGTCGTCCTCGATGATGATGTCGCCGACATGGACGCCGATCCGATACTGGATCCAGCGCGGCTTGGGCAGCGCGGCATTGCGGGCGGACATGGCCTGCTGGACCACGATGGCGCAACGCACCGCCTCGACCGGGCTATCGAACTCGGCGAAAAATCCGTCGCCGGTCCATTTCACGATCCGGCCGCGATGCTCCTTTACCGTCGGTTCCATAATCTCGCGCCGCTGCCGCTTGACGCGCGCCACCGTCCCTTCCTCGTCGAGACCGACATGCTTCGAGTAACCGGCGATATCCGCGGCGAGAATCGTAGCGAGCTTACGAGGGCTCTCGTCGTCACCGCTCGGCATGGCCGGTCCTCAGCGGTTGAAATACGCGTGCATCCGCATGCGCAAGGATCGTAATGATGCCGACCGAGATCAGCCTGCGCCCACGGCAGGCAAGGGTCAAGCGCGCCGGCGCAACGGATATGGGGCGCGCACCGCGCCAACTCGCGCAACAGTTATGTGTTGGCGGCGGTCTTGGAACGAATGCGCGCAGCAAGGATGGCAGGGTGGCCGGACAACCGGAGATGCCGCCCCTACTGCGCCGCCATCTGGCGCGCCTCGATCGCCTCGGCGACGGCGTCGTCGATGCGCTCGCACCAGACGAAGCGCGCCTTGCGCCGGGCCTCTTCGGGGATGTCGTCGAAGTCGCGCTTGTTGCGCGCCGGCAGCAGTAGCGTGGTGATGCCGGCGCGCACCGCCGCCGTCACCTTCTCCTTGATGCCGCCCACCGGCAGGACGAGGCCACGCAGGCTGATCTCGCCGGTCATCGCGGTGTCGCTGCGCGTCGGCCGGTTGGTGAGCAGGGAGATCAGCGCCACGGTCATGGCGACGCCGGCGCTCGGCCCGTCCTTGGGAATGGCGCCGGCGGGCACGTGCACATGGATGTCGCTCTTGGCGAAGATCTCCTCGTCGATGCCGAGCGGCCGGGCCCGCGACTTGACCAGACTCAGCGCCGCCTGTGCGCTCTCCTTCATGACCTCGCCGAGCTGGCCGGTCAGGATGAGCCGGCCGTTGCCGGGGGTGCGCGTCGCCTCGATGAACAGGATGTCGCCGCCCACCGGGGTCCAGGCGAGGCCGGTGGCGACGCCGGGAATGCTGGTGCGCATGGCGACTTCGTTCTCGAAGCGCCGGGGGCCGAGGCTCTCGGCGAGATCGCCGACATCGATGCGGACGGGCTCGGTGGCGCCTTCGGCAAAGCGCATCGCCGCATGGCGGAAGACGCCGCCGATGGCGCGCTCGAGGTTGCGCACGCCGGCCTCGCGGGTGTAGTCGCGGATGATCGCGGCGAGCGCCGCATCGGTGACGCCGACGCGCTCGGCGGAGAGTCCGTTCGCCTCGATCTGGCGCGGCACGAGATACCGGCGCGCGATCTGCAGCTTCTCCTCCTCGGTATAGCTGGGCAGCTCGATCACCTCCATGCGGTCGCGCAGCGGTCCCGGCACGTTGTCGATGACGTTGGCGGTGCCGATGAACAGCACCGAGGAGAGGTCGAAGGGCACGCCGAGATAGGCGTCGCGGAAGGTGCCGTTCTGCTCAGGGTCGAGCACCTCGAGCAGCGCTGCCGAGGGGTCGCCCTGGATGCCGGCGCCGAGCTTGTCGATCTCGTCCAGCATCATGACGCAGTCGCGCGCGCCGGCCTTGCGGATGCCCTGGAGGACGTTGCCCGGCAGCGAGCCGATATAGGTCCTGCGGTGGCCGCGGATCTCGGCCTCGTCATGGACGCCGCCGAGGCTCACCCGGACGAATTTGCGGCCGGTGGCGCGGGCGATGCTCTGGCCGAGCGAGGTCTTGCCGACGCCGGGCGGCCCGACGAAGCACAGGATCGGGCTCTTGCCGCCGGGCTTCAGCTTCTGCACCGCGAGGTATTCGAGGATGCGCCGCTTCACCTTGGCGAGACCGAAATGGTCCTCGTCGAGCACGCGGCGGGCCTCGGCGATGTCGATTGTC
>DAHUYF010000176.1 GCA_027315365.1 Rhodospirillales bacterium
TGGCGGACCCGACACGATTCGAACGTGCGACCTCTGCCTTCGGAGGGCAGCGCTCTATCCAGCTGAGCTACGGGTCCCGCGGCCGCGACCTTACGGCAACACCCCCTCGCGGCGCAAGCTGGGGACGCCCTGCACTCGCCGGCGTAAACTTCAGACGGGAGCCATGGCACCTTTTCGCAACGGGAGCGTTCATCTCATTGCCGCGGGGTTGCGCGGCCGGAGAGAAGGCTGGCTGGCATGGCTCGCATTCTGCTCGTGGAAGACGATCCCGATCTGCGCCCGCTGCTGGAGCACATCCTGCTGTCCGGGAACTACCAGGTCACCGCGGCCGACAGCGCGGCGGCCGCCTTGTCGCTGCTCGCCGCGCAGCCCTTCGATCTCGCCCTTTGCGACGTCGACCTGCCGGATGCCAGCGGGCTGACGGTGGCCGATCAGGCCATGCTCGCCGGGATCAGGACCCTGGTCATCACCGGGCACGGGCTCGGCCTCGAGCCCGGCAGCCTTGCCGCTTACGAGTATCTGCTGAAGCCGGTTCGGGTGGGCGAACTGATCGCCGCGATCGAGCGCCGACTGGGGGCTCCGGCGGTTCCCGCCTTGCGCGCATCGGACGCAAGGTTACTCGGCATTAAGCTTCGGCCGGTATAGAATCTCGGCAGCAGTCTCGCTCCCTGGTCGAAGAGCCGCCGATGCCCGTTGCCCCGCGCCTTGCCGCCCTGCTCCTCGCCCTGCCGCTTTTCGCCCTTCCGGCCGCCGCCGACAGCGGCGCCGGCAATCCCTGGAGCCGGGTCGGCGAGCCGCTGGCGGGACCGCCCCGCATCTTCGGCGGCGCCGCCCATGGCTGCATCGCCGGCGCCGAGGAGCTGCCGCCGGACGGTCCCGGCTACGAGGTCATCCGCCTGTCGCGCCACCGCAATTTCGGCCATCCCGACCTCGTCGCCTTCATCGGGCGGCTGGGCCGGCGCGCCCAGGCGGCGGGGCTGCCGGTCTTCTATGTCGGCGACATGGCCCAGCCGCGCGGCGGGCCGCTGCCCTTCGGCCATGCCAGCCACCAGACCGGCATCGACGTCGATATCTGGTTCAATCTCGCGCCCAAGCCGTACCTGCCGCCGGCCCAGCGCGAGACGGTCGACCTGCCCTCGATGCTGCTCGCCAACTACCACCAGATCGATCCCGCGCGCTTCGGCGCCAAGCAGATCGAGCTGCTGAAGCTGGCCGCCACCGATCCCGGAGTCGAGCGCATCTTCGTCAACGCGGTGATCAAGGCGGCGCTCTGCCGCAGCATGATCGGCAGCGCGCCGGCCGAGCGCGCCTGGCTGGAACGCGTCCGCCCCTGGTACGGCCACGATGAGCATTTCCATGTGCGGCTGCTCTGTCCCGCCGGCTCGCCCGGTTGCGAAGAGCAGCGTCCGGTACCGGCCGGCGACGGCTGCGGCGCCGAACTGGCCGCGTGGCTGCGCCATCTGCCGCCGCCCCCGCCGGAGCATTCGCCGGCGCGCCACCCGGTGCTGCCCGCCGCCTGCCGCGCCGTGCTGGGCGCGCGGTAACGGTTGTCAGTTCTCGGTTGTCAGTTCCCGGTGACCGTTGCTGGTTACTGACGGCTGATCACCGACGGCGGTCTTCCAATCCTTGATCCCGGCAAAGAGCACCGCGCTGGCGCGCCGGTCGGCGCCCGAGGGCAGCGGCGCGTCGTGATCGTCGATCCAGCTCTCGATGTCGCGCCACACCAGCGGCCCCTCGAGGTCGCGCAGCAGCATGTGATAGCCGTCGGCATACCAGGCGATGCGCCGCGCCCGCCGTTCGGCATACGGCAGGGTCTCGACGAAACGCTCGGTCGGCTCTTTCGGCACCAATTCGTCGCGATCGCCATAGAGCAGCAGCATCGGCGTTGCGATCGCCGGCGCCGAGGCCAGCGCCGTGTCCATGAGATCGACCAGCCCCTCGACGGCGTCGATGCGTGTCTCCTTGATCACCAGCGGGTCGCGCGAGAGCTTGCGCAGCATCGGGATGTTGTCCGACGGCATGATGTTGAGCCCGCGCCCGGTCAGCGTCATGTCGGGAAAGAAGGTGTCGCCGGTCCACAGCGCCACCCGCTCGAACACGTTCATGGTCTTGCGACCCCACACCGCCGGCGCCGCCAGGATGATGCCGTCGCAGGCCGGGCGCGGCGCGCCCGCCTTGCCGCCGGCCGCCGCCGCGAGTACGGCGCCGCCCATGCTCTCGCCGAGGCAATAGAGCGGCGTCCCGGGATAGCGCGATTTGAGCAGCCGGCTGGCGGTGGCGAGGTCTGCGACGAGCGGCCCGGTGCCGGGCCAGCGCCCGCGCAGCGGCGCCTGGCCGAAGCCGCGCTGATCGTAGGCATAGGTCGCGATGCCGTGCCTGGCCCAGGCTTCGGCCGGGGCGGCGAAGGCGTTGGAATAATCGTTGAAGCCGTGCAGCGCAAGGATCACCGCCCGCGGCTCGCCCTTCGGCAGCCAGGCGCGCAGCGGCAGCCGCGCGCCGTCGTCGGCGACCAGCGCCTTTCCCGCCAGCGAGGCCGCCCGCGGCGGCGCTTCGGCCGGCGCCGTGCCGGGCGCGGCCGATGCGGCGAGATGGCCGGTGCCTTGCCCGGCGCAGCCGGCGAGCAGCAGGGCGACGGTCAGGGCGAGCCGGCGCATCAGGCCACCTTGCCCTCGGCGCGGGTCAGCCGCAAGAACACCTCCTCGAGATCGGTTTCCTTGGTGGTGAGGTCGCGGATGGTGAGCCCCGCCGCCCGGATCGCCGCCAGCACGGGGTCGAGCCGTGTGCGGCTCGGCCCGTAGCGGTAGAGCAGGCGCCCCGGCGCCTCGAGCGTCAGCCCCAGCGCCGAAAGCGCCGGCGGCAGCGCCGCCACCGGCTCGACCAGCGCGACGCTCAGCGTCTTGTCGTCGACCTGCCGCAGCAGCGCCGCGGTGGTGTCGCAGGCGATGAGCCGGCCGTGATCGATGATCGCGATGCGGTCGCACAGCTCCTCCGCCTCGTCAAGGTAATGCGTCGTCAGCAAGATGGTCGTTCCGGCGGCGTTCATCGCCCGCACCTGCGCCCAGAGCTGCTGGCGCAGCTCGACATCGACGCCGGCGGTGGGCTCGTCCAGCACCAGCACCGGCGGCGAATGCACCATCGCCTTGGCCACCATCAGCCGTCGCCGCATCCCGCCCGACAGCGTGCGGGCATAGGCGTCCGCCTTGTCGGCGAGGCCGAGCCGCTCGAGGATCTCGTCGGTGCGGCGCTCGGCGCGCGGCACGCCGTAGAGCCCGGCCTGCAGCTCCATCATCTCGCGCGGCGTGAAGAAGGCGTCGACGTTGAGTTCCTGCGGCACGACGCCGATCGCCGCGCGCGCCTGACGCGGGTCGGCGTCGATGTCGATGCCCCAGATCTCGGCCCGGCCGGCGGTTTTCAGCACCAGCCCGGCCAGGATGTTGATCAGCGTCGACTTGCCGGCGCCGTTGGGGCCGAGCAGGCCGAAGATCGCGCCGCGCGGGATCGCCAGGTCGATGCCGTCGAGCGCGGTCTTCGCCTTCATCCGCCCGGAACTGCGATAGACCTTGGTGAGGCCGCGCAGCGCCACCGCCTGATCCGGCAGGCCGGTCGCGGCGAGCGGAGCGGTGGCCGCGGTCGGCCTGGGCTGAGCGAGCGGCGTCATTGATTGTCCCACGGCAATGCGTATCATCCGCCCGGCTGCGGCCGCAAGGTCATCCTGCGTCCTCGTTGACGCACCCTGGCGCCGCCGTCGCCGGCTCCCCATCTGCAGCGGGCAACAGAAGACGCCATGCAACCTTTCGAAATCATTGAGGTGGACGGCCCCGTGACCGCCTGCAACGGCGGCGGCGGACCGCTCGGCCATCCCCGCGTCTACCTCAACCTCGGCAGCGCCGGCCGGATCGAATGCCCCTATTGCTCGCGGCTGTTCGTGCTGCGCGGCAAGACCGCCGCGACCGGGCAGCTGCCGCGCACCCCCGGCGCCCCGCCGACGTGAGCGGCGCTGCCCGCCACGTCTATCTCATCGACGGTTCGGGCTACATCTTCCGGGCGTATCACGCGCTGCCGCCGCTGACCCGCGCCGACGGCACGCCGGTGGGCGCCGTGCTGGGCTATTGCAACATCCTGTTCAAGCTGCTGCAGGAGACCGACGCAGATCATATCGCCGTCGTCTTCGACAGCGCGCGGCTGAGCTTCCGCAACAAGATCTACGACCAGTACAAGGCGCATCGCCCGGACCCGCCGCCCGATCTCGTGCCGCAGTTCAAGCTGGTGCGCGAGGCAACCGATGCCTTCAACGTGGCGCGCATCGAGCGCGCCGATTACGAAGCCGACGATCTCATCGCCGCCTATGCCCGCGCCGCGTCGCGCGAGGGCGCGACGGTGACCATCGTCTCCTCCGACAAGGATCTGATGCAACTGGTCG
>DAHUYF010000181.1 GCA_027315365.1 Rhodospirillales bacterium
CCGTCCATCGGCAGCGCGGCGGGAGGAGACATGCGGCGGAGTATAGCGCGACGCGGCGCAGGCGGCACGGAGGGCGCGCAGCCGGCCCGGGCGCCTCACGGCGTGTTGATCGCCCAAGGCTGCTAGCCACCACGGTGCGGCTTTCGCGGTTGCTGGCGCAACCGCTGGCGCCGCCGCGCGTAGGCGCAGGCGCTACGCGCCTGCGCCTACGCGCGCAGCTGCAGCACCGGCGTCCTGGCGTGGCCGTCCTCGGAGAGGAGGCGGTCGAAGAAGGCGATGGTGCGCTCGAGCCCGAGTTCGAGCGGCACGCGCGGCTGCCAGCCCAGGACGTCGCGCGCCCGGGAGATGTCGGGGCAGCGCTGCACGGGGTCGTCGACCGGCAGCGGCTTGCGCACGATCTCGGAGCGCGAGCCGGTCAGCGCGATGATCTTCTCGGCAAGCTCGGCCACCGTGGTCTCGCCGGGGTTGCCGAGATTGATCGGGCCGGTGACGTCGTCCGGCGCCGCCATCAGGCGCACGAAGCCGTCGACGAGGTCGTCGACATAGCAGAAGGCGCGGGTCTGCGAGCCGTCGCCATAGAGCGTGATCGGCTCGCCCTTGAGCGCCTGGACGATGAAGTTCGACACCACCCGGCCGTCATTGGGATGCATGCGCGGCCCGTAGGTGTTGAAGATGCGCGCCACGCGGATGCGGAGGCGATGCTGGCGATGATAGTCGAAGAACAGCGTCTCGGCGCAGCGCTTGCCCTCGTCATAGCAGGCGCGCGGCCCGATCGGGTTGACGTTGCCGCGATAATCCTCGCGCTGGGGATGCACGATCGGGTCGCCATAGACCTCGGAGGTCGAGGCCTGGAAGATCTTGGCGCGCACCCGCTTGGCGAGACCCAGCATGTTGATGGCGCCGGTGACGCTGGTCTTGGTCGTCTGCACCGGGTCGAACTGGTAGTGGATCGGCGAGGCGGGACAGGCGAGATTGTAGATCTCGTCGACCTCGACATAGAGCGGAAAGCAGATGTCGTGGCGCATCGCCTCGAAATTGGAATTGGGCAGGAGATGCGCGATGTTGGCCTTGCGGCCGGTGAAGTAGTTGTCGACGCAGAGCACGTCGTTGCCCTCGGCCAGCAGGCGCTCGCTCAGATGCGAGCCGAGGAAACCGGCGCCGCCGGTGATCAGAATGCGCTTCTTGCTCGAACTCATGGGCTGCCGTCCTATCCCTGCGCCCGGACCCGCTGTTCGCCGCGCGCGGGCTCGACCGAGCGGCGACCGATGCTGAAGTAGTAGAAGCCCGCCTCCGCCATGTCGGCGGGCTTGTAGATGTTGCGCAGGTCGATGACGGTGGGCGAGCGCAGCAGCGCCTTGACCCGCTTCAGGTCGAGGGCGCGGAACTCGTTCCACTCGGTGAGGATGACCAGCGCGTCGGCGCCCTCCATGGCGTCGTAGGCGCCTTGGCAGAAGGCAACGCCGTCGAGCAGCTTCTTCGCCTCCTCGGTGCCCTCGGGATCGAAGGCGCGGACGGCGGCGCCCGCCTTGCGCAGCGCCGGGATGACGGCGAGGCTCGGGCTGTCGCGCATGTCGTCGGTGTTCGGCTTGAAGGTCAGGCCGAGCACGGCGATGGTCTTGCCCTCCACCGTGCCGCCGCAGGCGCGGATGACGCGCGCGGCCATGCGCTCCTTGCGCGTCTCGTTCACCTTGACCGTGGTCTCGACGATGGTGACGGGCGCCCCCGCCTCCTGCGCGGTGCGCACCAGCGCGAGGCAGTCCTTGGGAAAGCAGGAGCCGCCAGAGCCCGGTCCGGCATGGAGGAACTTGCGGCCGATGCGGCCGTCGAGGCCGATGCCCTTCGCCACGTCCTGCACGTCGGCGCCGACCGCCTCGCAGAGATCGGCGATCTCGTTGATGAACGATATCTTGGTGGCCAGGAAGCTGTTGGCCGCGTATTTCGTCAGCTCGGCCGTCTCCACCGTGGTGAAGAGCAGCGGCGTCTCGATCAGGTAGAGCGGCCGGTAGAGCTCGCGCATGACGTGCTGCGCGCGCTCGCTCCCGCTGCCGATGACCACCCGGTCGGGACGCATGAAATCCTGGATCGCCGAGCCCTCGCGCAGGAACTCCGGATT
>DAHUYF010000185.1 GCA_027315365.1 Rhodospirillales bacterium
GGCGGCGCGCGCCTCGCCGATGGCGGCGGCGCCGTGTCGCGCCTCGCCGTGGCGGTCGAGCCATCCGCCGCGCCGGCGACGCCGCAGCCGCAGAGCTTCCACGAGGTGGTGCAGCTCTTCGACGAGCGGCGCGAGGCGATGCTGCGCGCGCATCTCTTCGCCCATGTGCATCTCGTGCATTTCGAGCCGGGGCGGATCGAGTTCCGCCCGGCACAAGGCGCGCCGCGCGATCTCGCCAACCGGCTCGGCCAGCTGCTGACGGAATGGACCGGCGCGCGCTGGATCGTCTCGGTCTCCGATCTGGAGGGCCAGCCGACGTTGCGCGAGGAGGCGGAGGCGCGCGAGGTTTCGCTCAAGAGCGAGGCGGCGCGGCATCCGCTGGTGCGCAAGGTGCTCGAGACCTTCCCCGGCGCGCGCATCGAGGCGGTGCGCGAGATCGTGCAGGCCGAAGCCGCTGCCGAACCCGCCGAGGAGGATCCCGGCGAAGGAGATGACGTGCGATGAAGAATATCGGCCAGATGATGAAGCAGGCGCAGCAGATGCAGGCCAAGATGGCCGAGATGCAGGCGCGCCTCGACCAGGTGGAGATGACCGGCGCTGCCGGCGGCGGCATGGTGCAGGTGACGCTCACCGGCAAGGGCGAGGCGCGCAAGATCAAGATCGACAAGTCGCTGGCCGCTCCCGACGAGGTCGAGGTGCTGGAGGACCTCCTGCTCGCCGCCTTCAACGACGCCAAGCAGCGCGTCGAGAGCCACGTCGCCGAGGAAATGGCCAAGCTCACCGGCGGCCTGCAGCTGCCGCCGGGAATGAAGCTGCCGTTTTGAGCTGTCAGCTGTCAGCCGTCAGCTATCAGCCTTCAGCCATGTGGCGTTTGCCGCGCCGATCGCGGCTGCCGGCCTTTCTCGATGCCGGCGGCAAGTTGCGACCGGCTGACGGCTGATAGCTGATGGCTGACAGCTTCGCCGCCCTTATCCAGCTCCTCGCCAAGCTGCCCGGGCTCGGGCCGCGCTCGGCGCGGCGCGCGGCGCTGTTCCTGCTGAAGCGGCGCGAGAGCCTGATGCAGCCGCTGGCGGCGGCGATGGCCGAGGCGGCGCAGCGCATCCGCGCCTGCTCGACCTGCGGCAATCTTGATACCGCCGATCCCTGCGCGATCTGCGCCGATCCCCGGCGCGACGCCGGGCTGGTCTGCGTCGTCGAGGACGTCGCCGATCTCTGGGCGATCGAGCGCACCGGCGCCTATGCCGGGCGCTATCACGTGCTCGGCGGTACGCTCTCGGCGCTCGACGGCATCGGCCCCGAGGATCTCGGCATCGACGCGCTCGCCCGGCGCGGCGCCCAGGGCGTGCGCGAAATCATCCTCGCCATGAACGCCACCGTCGAGGGCCAGACCACCGCGCATTACATCATGGACCGGCTCGCCGCCCTGCCGCTCCAGGTCTCGCGCCTCGCCCATGGCGTGCCGGTCGGCGGCGAGCTCGACTATCTCGACGAAGGCACCCTCTCCGCCGCGCTGGCATCGCGGCAGGTGCTGAAGGGGGCGGGTTAAGGCCGGTACTCGGGGGGCTGCCATGCGCCGAAAACGGAAGACCGTGGAGCCGCCCGACCAGGCCGACGGCACGTTGCGGCTGCTGCTGCGCCGCGAGATCCTCCTCAGCGAGCGGCGGCGCGTGCTCGGCCTGGCCGGCATGCTGACGGTCATTCTCGCCGCGATCCTGCTGCTCGTGACCGTCGCGCCCGGCGTCGTCAGGTCGATCTTCCATGGCCGGATACCGGTGCGCGTCGCGCTGACGGCCTTCCCGCCGTTCATCGCCTATGAGCTCTTTCTGGCGGCGCTGGTCACCATCCTCATCCGGCGCGGCCGCACCATCCCGACCTTCGGGCGCTATGCCAACGCCCTGGTCGAAACCAGCTTCCCGAGCTTGCTGCTCTATCTCCTCACCGGGTATATCGCCGCGCCGATCGCCTTCAGCGCCTGGCCGTCGCAGCTCTATTTCCTCTTCATCATCCTCTCGACGCTGCGGCTCGATTTCGCGCTGTCGGCCTTCACCGGGGCGGTCGCCGCGGTCGAGTTCTTCGTCCTCGCCTTCGTCACGCAGCACCTCCTATGGCAAGCCGGCGACCTCGACGTGAACATCGCCTACCATCTGACGCGCAGCGCCGTCCTGCTCGCGGCCGGGCTGCTGGCGGGTGCCGTCGGGGTGACGATCAGGCGCCATTTCGAGCGGGCGCTCGCCGCCGCCTCGGCCCGCGACCGGGTGACGAACCTGTTCGGCCAGCACGTCTCGCCCCAGGTGGTCGAGCGGCTGCTCGCCATCGATGCGGCCGAGCTCAGCGAGATGCGGCGGGTCTGCGTCATGTTCGTCGACATTCGCGGCTTCACGCAGGCGGCGCGCAGCCGCACGCCGGCCGAAATCGTCGCCCGTCTCGACGCCGTCTTCGCGCTCCTGGCCGACATCGTCGACCGGCATCATGGCATCGTGAACAAGTTCCTGGGCGACGGCCTGCTCGCCCTCTTCGGCGCGCCGCTCGACGATCCCCGCGCGGCCGCGAACGCGGTCGCGGCGGCGCGCGAGATGCTGCGCGCGGTGGACGCGGGCAATGTCGGCAGCGACTGGCCGATCCGCATCGGCATCGGCATCCATATCGGCGACGCGGTGGCCGGAACGGTGGGATCGCCGCGGCGCAAGGAATACACGGTGATCGGCGACACGGTGAACCTCGCCTCACGGCTCGAGAGCCTCAACAAGGGTATGCGTCCGGTGAAGGCCGCCTTCCCGTCGGGGGCGTCGCGTGAGATGGTTCGCACATTAATTGGCAAATTGATGTGCGAACGATGGTCGAGGTCTCGGTTCTTCCCGGTCGCGAGCGGCGCCGGAAGTGGAGCGCGGACGACAAGCGGCGGATCACCGAAGAGAGCGCCGCGGCCGGTGTTCGGGTCGCGGATGTCGCGCGGCGCCATGGGCTGCATCCGAACCAACTCCACCTCTGGCGCCGCCAAGCGCGAGCGGGCAGTCTGTCGGGATTGGCGGGCCTGCCCCGCTTCGCCGCAGTCGCTGTCGCGCCGGAGGCCGATGCCGGCGGCGCCGCAGGGCTGATCGAGATCGTGTTGTGCAATGGCCGGATGCTGCGCCTGCGGGCAAGTCTGGCGCAGCTGGCACGCCTGGCCGACGCGCTCGAAGGTTCCGGGCGATGATCCCGGTTCCGAGCGGGGTGCGGGTCTGGCTGGCGACGGGGCGGACGGACATGCGCCGCGGCTTTGACGGGCTCGCGCTCCAGGTCCAGGAGACGTTGAAGCTCGATCCGCACAGCGGCCATCTTTTCGTGTTCCGCGGCCGGCGCGGCGATCTCGTCAAGGTGCTTTGGCACGACGGCCAGGGGATGTGCCTCTTTGCCAAGCGGCTGGAGCGCGGGCGCTTCCTCTGGCCCTCGCCGGCGGACGGCGCGGTGACAGTGACGCCGGCGCAGCTCGGCTACCTGCTGGAGGGCATCGATTGGCGGATGCCGCAGCGGACGTGGCGTCCGCAGGCGGCGGGCTAGCTGCGGCCGATTGACTCATCCCGCGCGCCGGAGGTGACGCGAAGCGCGCCGATCTGATTCCATCGCGCGCGTGACGAGCGCCGCCGAACCGCTGCCGACCGAGCTTGCCGCCGCACACGCGATGATCCTGGTCGAGCGCGCGGCCCGGATCGCCGCGGAAGCCGAAGTCGAGCGCCTGAAGCTGCTGCTCGCCAAGGCGCGGCACGAGCAATACGGACAGTCCTCCGAGCGCGGCCGGCGCCTCATCGAGCAACTCGAACTTCAGCTCGAAGAGCTCGACGAGTCGGTTGGGGCGGCGAATGCCGCGGTCGAGATCGCCGCGCCCAGGGTCGAGGTGCAAAGCTTTGAGCGCCGCCTGCCGGCGCGCCGCCCGTTGCCGGAGACCCTGCCGCGCCGGCGCATCGTCCATCCGGCGCCAGAGGCTTGCCCGTGCTGCGGCGGCGGCCTGCGCAAGCTCGGCGAGGACGTGACCGAAACGCTTGAGCGCGTCCCCGCGCAGTGGCTGGTGATCCAGCATGTGCGGGAGAAGTTCAGCTGCCGCTCCTGCGAGGCCATCACCCAACCGCCCGCCCCCGCGCATCCGATCGCGCGCGGCCGCGCCGGCCCCAACCTGCTGGCCGAGGTGGCGTTCGCCAAGTTCGGCCTGCACCTGCCGCTCCATCGCCAGAGCGCCCGGTTTGCCGCCGAAGGCGTCAGCCTCGATGTCTCCACGCTCGCCGACTGGATCGGCGCCACCGCGGTGGCCGTGGCGCCCATCGTCGATGCCATCAAGGCGCATGTGCTCGCCGCCGAGCGCATCCATGCCGACGACACCACCGTGCCCGTCCTCGCCAAGGGCAAGTGCCGGACCGGGCGCCTCTGGGCCGTCGTCCGCGACGATCGGCCGTTTGCCGGACATGCTGCGCCGGCGGTCGTCTACTTCTATTCGCCCGACCGCAGCGGCATGCATCCCCAGGCCTTCCTCGCGGCCTATGCCGGCCTCATGCAGGCGGACGCCTATTCCGGCTTCGGGCGTCTTTACGACGGCGGCCGCGAGCCAGGCCCGATCGTCGAGGCGGCATGCTGGGCGCACGGGCGGCGCAAGCTCTTCGAGATCGCCGACCACACCAAGGCGCCCATTGCCCTCGAGGCGGTCAAGCGCATCGACGGCGTCTTTGCCATCGAGCGCGAGATCAACGGCCGCGCGCCCGATGAGCGCCTCGTCCAGCGCCGCGAGCGCGTCCGGCCGCTGGTCGGCGACCTCGAGACTTTCCTCAGCGGCGCCCGCGCCAAGCTGTCAGCGAAGTCCGAACTCGCCAAGGCGATCGACTATATGCTGAAGCGATGGCCGGCGTTCACCCGCTTCCTCGACGACGGCCGGATCTGTCTTACCAACAATGCCGCAGAGCGAGCGCTGCGTGGCATCGCCCTCGGACGCCACAACTGGACCTTCGCCGGCTCAGACGAGGGCGGCCGGCGGGCCGCCGCGATCTATACATTGATCGAATCTGCGAAACTCAACGATGTCGATCCGCGAGCCTGGCTCGCCGACGTTCTGAAACGCCTCGCCGATCATCCCGCCAAACGCCTCCACGAACTCATGCCGTGGAACTGGAAGGCGCGACCGCCGCCATAGCGCTCCAGACGCCGCCGCATCGCAAACCGCGGTCTTCACCGGACGCATACCTGTTGAAGAACATGCGCGCATACCGCGCACAGTCGATGGCAGAGCGGCGGCCGCAAGCGCGTGCTCACCCACATCGGAGCCGACCGAGCAGGCAGTCAGCCTGCGGCGGCGTCGGCACCCGAGACGGCATCGCAC
>DAHUYF010000192.1 GCA_027315365.1 Rhodospirillales bacterium
TGCCCAGCACACGATTGGCCGCTACCAGCAGCCGCTGCTTCACCAGCATCTCGTCGACCACGCGGTCGGCGCTGCTGCGCCAGCCATAGATGCGGTAGAGCTCGGTGATGAAGGCGTCGGTGAGCTCGCGCCGCTTCGCCGCCGCCTCGCTCTTGCGGTGGCCTTCGGCCAGCTCGACCGTCAGCATCGCGCCGATCTGGCGGGTGACGGCGTTGCCCTCGACCACCGGCAGAATGATCGCCGGTAGATCGAAATAGACCGGCACGCCCGGAACCAGCGGTTCCTCGCCTTCCTTATCGCGATCGGCCGCCGCCGCCGGCAGCGTCGCCAGCGCGGCGAGCGCGGCGAGCAAGGCGCGGCGACGCCAACGATCCGGGTTTGGCAAGCGCTGCATCAGGGACGGCCTCCGGGACGGGAGCGGCGGTCGCGGCTGCCGGCGCAACCGCTGATGCCGACGCGGACGACCGCCCTGCGGGCGGACGCCGCGGGCACTACAGCACAGGATGATTAACAATTAGAAATGGCGGTAGCCGGCCTCGGCAACCGCCATCGGCGCGCCGTCGCGGCCGAGCACGCGGACGCCGAGGCCGGCCTCGATGCGGCCGATCGCGGTGACCGGCACGCCGGTCTCGCCGGCGAGCGCCGCAACCGCCGCCGCGACGCCGGCAGGCGCACTGAACGCCAGCTCGTAATCGTCGCCACCGCCCAGCGCCGCCATCAGCCAGCGCGCGTCGCCGCTCACCGCCGCCTGCGCCGGTGCCGAGAGCGGCAGCCGCTCCGCCTCGATCACCGCCGCGACACCCGAGGCGTCGCAGAGATGGCCGAGATCGGCGACCAGCCCGTCGGAAATGTCGAGCATGGCATGGGCGAGGCCGACGAGACGCTGTCCCGGCGCGAGGCGCGGCTGCGGCAGGTGATAGCGGTCGATGAGGTAGTCGCGCGCCGCGGCGTCCTCGACCGCAAGCCTGCCCTGGAGCACCGCGAGGCCGAGCGCGGCGTCGCCGAGCGTGCCGGTGACGAAGACGAGATCGCCCGGCCGCGCCGTGCTGCGCAGCACCGCCCGCCCGGCGGCGACGCGGCCGATCGCCGCCACCGACAGCGTGATCGGCCCGTCGATGGCACTGCTGTCGCCGCCCAAGAGGCCGATGCCGTAGGTCGCCTGGTCCTTGGCGAGGCCGGCGGCGAATCCCGCCAGCCACTCCTCGCCGAGATGGCGCGGCAGCGCCGTCACCAGCAGGTAGCCCAGCGGCACCGCGCCCTTGGCGGCGAGGTCGCTGAGATTGACGCGCAGCAGCTTCTGCGCCACCAGATCGGGCGCCGTGCCCGGCAGAAAGTCGATGCCTTCGACGATGGCGTCGGTCTTGAGCACGTATTGCTCGCCCGGCGGCCCCGCGATCAGCGCGACGTCATCGACCAGGCCGAGCGCGCCCGGCGCCGCCAGCGGCGCGAAGAAGCGCGCGATGCGCTCGAACTCACCGAGCGGGCGCGTCGCCGCCATCCCCGCCTCCGGCGAAATCCGCCGGCCGCAGCACATGTGCCAGCCGGTCGAGCACGCCGTTGACCAGGCCCGGCTCCTTGCCGGCGTAGAAGGCATGGGCGATGTCGAGATACTCGCTGATGGCGACCCGCACCGGCACGTCGGGCCGCGCCAGCAGCTCGTAGGTGCCGGCGCGCAGGATGGCGCGCAGCACCGTCTCCAGCCGCTCCAGCGGCCAATCCGGCGTCAGCGAGCCGGAGATGGCGCGGTCGAGATCGGCCTGGCGCTCGATCGTTCCGGTGACGATGTCGGCAAACAGCGCCGGATCGGCTTCGCCGTACTGCTCGCCGTCGATTTCGCGCCCGAGGCGGTGGCGCTGGAACTCGGCGATCACCGTCGCGGGCTTGGCGCCGGAGAGGTCGATCTGATAGAGCGCCTGCACTGCGGCGAGGCGAGCGACGCTGCGCTTGCGCGTGCCGCCGGCGGGACGCGGGGCGGGCGGCTCGCCGCTCATCGTCCGCCCAGCCCGAAATGGCGCTTCAGCTCGATCATGGCGAGACAGGCATTGGCCGCCTCCGCGCCTTTGTTCTTCTTGTCGACGCGGGCACGCGCCAGCGCCTGCGCCTCGTTCTCGACGGTGAGAATGCCGAAGCCGATGGCGAGGCCGTGCTGCAGCGCGAGCCGCTGCAGCCCGCCGGCGCTCTCGCCGCAGACATAATCATAATGCGTGGTCTCGCCGCGGATGACGCAGCCGAGCGCGAGAAAGCCGTCGAAGCGCGCCTCGCGCGCGCCGCGCGCCTGCGCCTCGACGGCGAAGCGGACCGCGGCCGGGATCTCGAAGGCGCCGGGGACGGCGAAGCGCTCGTAGCTCGCGCCGGCGGCGTCGAGCGCGGCGATCGCGCCCTTGGCGAGCTCGTCGGCGATATGCGCGTAGTAGCGCGCCTCGACGATCATGATATGCCGTGCCTGCGTCATCTCAGCCGCCCTTCCCGCCCGGCCGCTCGATCGCGCGCTGGCCGACGACGGCGAGACCATAGCCCTCGATGCCGACGATGGTGCGCTTGGTGTTGGACAGCAGGATCATGTCGCGGACGCCGAGATCGAGCAGGATCTGCGCGCCGACGCCGTAATTCCTGAGCTCGGCGCCGCCGACGGTCTTGCTCTCCAGCAGGCTCGGCACCCGGTCGGACCAGATGTTGGACACCGGCTCGCGGATCAGCACGACCACGCCGCGGCCTTCCCGACCGATCGCCTCCATCGCGCCTTGCAGCAGCCCGCCGCGATTGCCCTTGTCGTGGCCGAGCACGTCCTCGAGCACGTTCATCGCATGCATGCGCACCAGCACCGGCTCCGGCGTGGCGAGGTCGCCCTTGACCAGCGCGATATGCTCGACGTTGCTGACCTTGTTGGCGTAGATGTGCATGCTGAAATTGCCGCCGAAGCGCGAGTGGAACGGCGTCTCGAGCCGGCGCTCGACGATGCGGTCGTGGCGCCGGCGATAGGCGATGAGATCGGCGATGGTGGCGATCTTCAGCCCGTGGCGCTGGGCGAAGCCGATCAGCTCGGGCCGCCGCGCCATGGTGCCGTCGTCGTTCATGATCTCGCAGATGACGCCGGAGGGGTTGAGGCCGGCGAGGCGGGCGATGTCGACCGCCGCCTCGGTATGGCCGGTGCGCACCAGCACGCCGCCGTCGCGCGCCATCAGCGGGAAGATGTGGCCGGGCGTGACGATGTCCTGCGGCCCCTTGGCGCCGTCGATGGCGACCGCCACGGTGCGCGCGCGGTCGGGAGCGGAGATGCCGGTGGTGACGCCCTCGCGCGCCTCGATCGACACGGTGAAGGCGGTCTGCAGACGCGAGGTGTTCAATTGCGGCATCAGCGGCAGGCCCAATTGTTCGACCCGCTGGCGGGTGAGCGCCAGGCAGATCAGGCCGCGGCCGTGCTTGGCCATGAAGTTGATCGCCTCGGGGGTCGCCATCTGCGCCGGGATGACGATGTCGCCCTCGTTCTCGCGGCCCTCGTCATCGACCAGGATGAACATGCGGCCGTTGCGCGCATCCTCGATGATGTCCTCGATCGGCGAGACGATCTCGACGAAGCTCATACCATGTCCTTTCCGAGCAGCCGCGCAACATAGCGCGCGAGCAGGTCGATCTCGAGATTGACGCGGTTGCCGGGCCGGGCCGCGCCGAACGTCGTGTTCGCCTGGGTGTGCGGGATGATGTTGACGCCGAAGCGCCGTCCCGCCACCTCGTTGACGGTGAGCGAGACGCCGTCGAGCGCCACCGAGCCTTTGGCCGCGATCGCCTTGTCGAACGGCGCAGGAACCTCGATGGTGAGACGCAGACTGTCGCCGTCGCTGCGGCGCTCGACGATCTCCGCCACCGCGTCGACATGGCCGGAGACGATATGGCCGCCGAGCTCGTCGCCGAGCTTGAGCGCGCGCTCGAGATTGACCGGCGTGCCCTCCCGCCAGCCGCCCAGCGTGGTACGGGCCAGCGTCTCGGCCGAGGCCTGCACCGCGAACCACCCCTCTCCCGTCTCCATCACGGTGAGGCAGGCGCCGGCGCAGGCGATCGAGGCACCGAGCGGGATCGCGCCGGTATCGTAGGCCGTGGCGATGGCAAAGCCGGTATCGCCGCCCGGCGTCACCGCCCGCACCCGGCCGATGTCGCTGATGATGCCCGTGAACATGGCGGCTAGGGTAGAGCTTCCGCCCGCCGCTGTCACGGTGAGGCGGGAGCAATTCCTGCGCCGCACGGCAGCCATGACGGTCGCTCGCGCGCGCCTATCGCCGCCGGAACATCGCCAGTACGTCCTCGCCCACCGTCTCCAGCGACAGCCGCTCGAAGCGCGGCGCCGCGGCGAGATGCTCCAGGCCGAACCCGGCCACCGCGGGAATGCCGTCGCCGCCGATCAGCGCCGGCGCGTGAAACCAGGCGAGCCGGTCGACCAGCCCGGCGCGCAGCACCACCGCCGCCAGCGTCGAGCCGCCTTCCACCAGCACCCGCGTCAGCCCGCGCCGGCCGAGCTCCTGGAAGGCCGCTTCCATGTCCACCATGTGCGCCGGCGTCGCCGGCGCCTCGATCAGCTCGACCCCGCAATCAAGCAGCACCTGGCGGCGCGCCGCATCGCCATGGCGCAGCGTGATGAACCACGTCGGCACCTGCCGCGCCTCGGCGACGACGCGCGCGGTGAGCGGCACCGCAAGACGGCTGTCGAGCACGATGCGCACCGGGCTGCGATGGTCGAGGCCGGGCAGCCGGCAGGTCAGCTGCGGATCGTCGGTGATCACCGTGTTGCTGCCGATCATCACCGCGTCATGGCTGGCGCGCAGCAGATGCGCCCGCTCGCGCGCGAGTTCGCCGGTGATCCAGCGGCTCTCTCCGGTGGATGTCGCGATCTGGCCGTCGAGCGTGCCGGCGAGCTTCAGCGTCACCAGCGGGCGTCCCTGGCGCAGCCGCAACAGGAAGCCGGCATTGACCTCGGCCGCGGCCTCGGCGGCGAGCCCGGTCTCGACCGCGATGCCGGCCTGGCGCAGCCGGGCGATGCCCTGGCCCGAGACGCGCGGATCGGGATCCTCGATCGGCATCACCACCCGGGCGACGCCGGCGGCGATCAGCGCGTCGGTGCAGGGCGGCGTCCTGCCCCAATGGCAGCAGGGCTCGAGGCTGACATAGGCGGTGGCGCCCCGCGCCGCGGCGCCGGCGCGTTCCAGCGCCTCGGTCTCGCCATGCGGCCGGCCGCCGGGCTGGGTCCAGCCGCGGCCGACGGCGCGCCCATCCTTGACCAGCACACAGCCCACCGCCGGGTTGGGCCAGACCGAGCCCAGGCCGCGCCGCGCCAGCGCCAGCGCCGCCTGCATGTGGCGCAGATCGTCCATCGGCGGCTACCGCGGAGCCGCAACTCGCCGCGCCTCGCCCCTACCTTCTCCGCCTCCCGGGGCAGAGAGGGAGAGCGCCGCGACAGCGGCTCTCGCGCAGCGGGAGGGTGAGGTGGGGCGAGCCACGACGTCAATCATCCCCGTCGACGGTGTTGCTGATCCGGCCGACGAACTCGCCGAAATCCTTGGCCTCGCGGAAATTGCGGTAGACCGAGGCAAAGCGCACATAGGCCACCTGGTCGAGCGAGGCCAGCGCCTCCATCACCAGCTCGCCGACCATGTCGCTCGGGATGTCGGTCTCGCCGGAGCTCTCGAGCTGGCGGACGATCGAGTTGATGACGCGCTCGACGCGCTCGGGCTCGACCGGCCGCTTGCGCAGCGCCACATGGATCGAGCGCGCCAGCTTGTCGCGATCGAAGGGCTCGCGCTGGCCGCCCTTCTTGACGATGGTCAGCTCGCGCAGCTGCACCCGCTCGAAGGTGGTGAAGCGCGCCGCGCAATTCGGACAGAGCCGGCGCCGGCGGATCGCGGCGCGATCGTCGGTCGGCCGCGAATCCTTGACCTGGGTATCCTCCGAGCCGCAAAACGGACAACGCATCCCCTACCCTCCCCCATGCGCTCGCCGCGGCGTCAGTCCGGATAGACCGGGAAGCGGGCGCACAGCGCGCCCACCTTCCGCCGCACGGCCGCCTCGACATCGCTGTTGTCGTCGCCATGAGCCGCCAGTCCGTCGAGCACTTCCGCGATCATCGCCCCGGTCTGGCGGAATTCGCGCTCGCCGAAGCCGCGCGTCGTTGCCGCCGGGCTGCCCAGCCGGACCCCCGAGGTCACCGTCGGCTTCTCGGGATCGAACGGAATCCCGTTCTTGTTGCAGGTGATGCCGGCACGCTCCAGCGCCGCCTCGGCGAGCTTGCCGGTGAGCCGCTTGGGCCGGAGATCGACCAGCATCAGATGCGAATCCGTGCCGCCGGAGACGATGGCGAGCCCGGCATCCACCAGCGTCGCCGCCAGCGCCTGCGCGTTCTCGACCACGGCGCGGGCATAGGCCTTGAAGCCGGGCCGGAGCGCCTCGCCCAGCGCCACCGCCTTGGCGGCGATGACATGCTCGAGCGGGCCGCCCTGCAGGCCCGGGAACACCGCGCTGTTGATCTTCTTGCCGAGATCCTCGTCGTTGGCCAGCACCATGCCGCCACGCGGGCCGCGCAGCGTCTTGTGCGTCGTCGTCGTCACCACATGGGCGTGCGGCAGCGGGCTCGGATAGACGCCGCCGGCCACCAGCCCGGCGAAATGCGCCATGTCGACCATCAGCACCGCGCCGACCTCGTCGGCGATGCCGCGGAAGCGGGCGAAATCGATGATGCGGCCATAGGCCGAGCCGCCGGCGATGATCAGCTTCGGCCGCTCGGCGCGCGCGACCCGCTCGACCGCGTCGTAATCGATCAGGCCGCTGTCGCGATGCACGCCGTAGAACACGGCGCGGAACCACTTGCCGGAGACGTTGACCGGCGAGCCATGGGTGAGATGCCCGCCGGCGGCCAGATCCATGCCGAGAAAGGTATCGCCCGGCTTGAGGCAGGCCATGAATACCGCCTGGTTGGCCTGCGAGCCGGAATGCGGCTGGACATTGGCGAAGGTGCAGCCGAACAGCGTGCGCGCGCGGTCGATGGCGAGCTGCTCCGCCAGGTCGATGAACTCGCAGCCGCCGTAATAGCGCCGCCCGGGATAGCCCTCGGCGTATTTGTTGGTGAGCACCGAGCCTTGCGCCTCAAGCACCGCGCGCGAGACGATGTTCTCCGAGGCGATCAGCTCGATCTGGTCGCGCTGGCGCCCCAGCTCGCGGCCGATTGCGGCAGCGATCTCGGGATCGCTCTCGGCCAGCGACGCCGAGAAGAAGCGGTCGGCGGGAGCGAGAGAGGCGGCGGTGCTGCGGGAGGACATGAGGCGAACCTGGCTCTGGAGAGGGGGCGCGGATCAGGAAAGCTTGGCGACGCGGCGCGCGTGGCGACCGCCGTCGAAGGCGGTGGTGAAGAACGTCTTGAGGCAGTCCCTGGCAAGCTCGGGGCCGAGCAGCCGGCCGCCCAGCACCAGCACGTTTGCGTCGTTATGCTGGCGTGCGAGCCGCGCGGTCAACCCGTCATGCACCAGCGCGCCGCGCAGCGCGCGATGCCGGTTGATGGCGATCGAGATGCCGATGCCGGTGCCGCAGATCGCGACGCCGCGCCCGGCGCGGCCGCTTTCGATCGCCATCGCCAGCGCCTCGGCCATGTCGGGATAATCGACCGGCTCGGCACTCGCCGTGCCGAGATCGAGCACCGTGAGGCCGAGCGCGCGCAACTCCGGCACCAGGATGGTCTTCAGCTCGAAGCCGCCGTGATCGGCGGCGATGGCAACCGTTTCGGACATCGATATCGCCGGGTACGAAATTGCGCGGCGATCCTACCAGATGTCGCGGTGGCTTGCCAGCGGCCTACCATTCGTCGCGTCACCATCAATTTTCCAGTGCGGCACCCCAAAGGGCCGGAAATGGACGGCCGCGCCGCTCGACTAAAACGCGGCGACTGGGGGTAAAATCTTTGCGCCGCTTGCCGCGATATTACCCACTCGTCTTGCGATTGCTCGATCTCGGCGGGTCATCAGGATTAACCGTAGTGTTCATTATTTTGCGATCAAGTGGTTTTGATTGACAAGCGGAATCCCCCCTGCAATCATATCGACGAATTCTCATTCATGATTGGGGGCTGCGGCAATGGCCGAGCAAACACCGAGCAAGGTGACTGACGAGGAATTGCTGCGGATGACTACCGACGTCGTTGCCGCCTATGTCAGGAACAACGTGCTGCCCTCGGCGCAGCTCGCCGAGGTGATCGGCGCGGTCTATCTTTCGCTGAAGACGCTCGACGGCAAAGGCGCGGAGGCGAAATCGGAGCCGCTGCGGCCGGCCGTGCCGGTGCGCAAATCGATCACGCCCGACTATCTCATCTGCCTCGAGGACGGCAAGAAGCTGAAGATGCTGAAGCGGCATCTGCGCTCGACCTACAATCTGACGCCGGACGAATACCGCCACAAATGGGCCTTGGCCGCCGACTACCCGATGGTGGCACCGAACTACGCGCAGCAGCGCTCGGCCTTCGCCAAGAAGATCGGGCTCGGCCGCGGCAACGGCCGCCAGACCGGCAAGCGCGCCGCGGCGGCGAGCAAGAAATAGCCGCGCGCCTCAGGCGCGCGCGAAGCGGCCGCGGTCGTGCGGCGCGGCGAAGTCCAGCGCCGGGCCGCCGGGCACGATGCGGTTCGGGTTGATCGTCGGCATGCTCATGTAGTAGTGCCGCTTGATGTGATCCATGTTGACCGTCCCGGCCACGCCCGGCACCTGATAGAGCTCGCGCAGGTAGCTGGAGAGGTTGGGATAGTCGACGATCCGGCGCAGATTGCATTTGAAATGGCCATGATAGACGGCATCGAAGCGCAGGATGGTGGTGAACAATCGCCAATCGGCCTCGGTGAGCCGCTCGCCGCAGAGGTAGCGCTGGCGCGACAGGCGCTCCTCGAGCCGGTCGAGCGTGGCGAAGAGATCGCGGAACGCCTCGTCATAGGCGGCCTGACCGGTGGCGAAGCCGGCGCGATAGACGCCGGCATTGACGCCGCTGAAGACAAGCGCGTTGACGCGGTCGATCTCGGCGCGCAGCGCCGGCGGGTAATAGTCGGGGCTGTCCGCGGCCAGGCCGGCAAAGGCGGAATTGAACATCCGCATGATCTCCGGCGATTCATTGTTGACGATCGTACGCCGCTCCTTGTCCCATAGCGTCGGCACCGAGACGCGGCCACTGTAGCGGGGATCGGCAAGCAGGTAGATCTCGCCCAACCGCCGCTTGCCGTTGACCGTGTCGGGCGTGGCGCCGGGGCCGTCGCCGAACTCCCAGCCCTGATCGCCCATCACCGGCTCGACCACCGACATCGACACCACGTCTTCGAGGTGCTTCAGCACGCGCATGATCACCGCGCGATGCGCCCAGGGACAGGCGAGCGAGACGTAGAGATGGTAGCGGCCGCGCTCGGCGCGGAAGCCGCCCGCGCCCGACGGGCCGGCGCCGCCATCGGGCGTCACCCAGTTGCGGAAGCGCGGCTCGGTGAAGTTGAACGCGCCGCCGGGGCCGGTGTCATGCCACTGGCTGCGCCAGACGCCGTCGACGAAAAGGCCATGCGCCATCGTTCTTCTCCCTGACCCGCCCGAGCCAGGATAGCACCCTGACCGCCGATGCCCTATGCTGCCGCGTGCCTGTTCGGGCAGAGGCTTCGGGGGAGACCCGGGAGTTCGCCGATGATCGTGTCGCTTCGCCAGTTCCCGGCCGCCGCGGCCCGGCTCGGCCGCTGATGTGCGCCGCAATCGCCGAGGCATCCTCCCCGCCGGCTGCTCTGCCGGTACCTGACCTTGCCGCGCTGGCCCATATTCCCGGCCGCGACGGCCCGCCGCTGATCGGCGACACCTTCAAATTCCTGGCGGCGCCGCTCGGCAGCGTGCAGGCGATGGCGGAGCGCTATGGCCTCGTCCATCGCACCCGCGTCTTCGGCCTCCGCTCGATCTCGCTGCTCGGGCCCGACGCGATCGGCCTCGTGCTGTTCGATCAGGCGCGAATCTTCTCCTCGGGCGAAGGCTGGGAACCGTTTCTCGGCCGGCTGTTCCCGCGCGGGCTGATGCTGCTCGATTTCGACGAGCACCGGCTGCATCGCCGCGCGCTCTCGGTCGCGTTCAAGGCCGGGCCGCTCAAATCCTATCTTGCCGCGCTCGACGCCGGCATCGCCGCACGGCTCGCGCTGTGGCGGCAGGGCGCGCCCGATTTCCGCTTCTACCCCGCGATCAAGCAGCTCACCCTCGACCTCGCCGCGACATCCTTCCTCGGGGAAGCGCTCGGCCCCGAGGTCGAGGCGATCAAGCGTGCCTTCGTCGACATGGTCGCGGCCTCGACCGCGATCATCCGCCGGCCGCTGCCGGGCACGGCAATGCGCCGCGGCGTCGAGGGGCGCCGCTTCATCGTCGACTACTTCAGCCGCCAGGCGCCGCTCCGGCGGGAGCGCGGCGGCGAGGACATCTTCTCCCAGCTCTGCCGCGCGACCCATGACGACGGCTCGCTGATGACCGTCCAGGAGATTGCCGACCATATGAGCTTCCTGATGATGGCGGCACACGACACGCTGACCTCGTCGCTGTCCGCCTTCGTCTATTTCCTCGCCGCCCATCCCGACTGGCAGGAGAAGCTGCGCGAGGAGGCGTTCGGTCTCGGGCTCGGCGCCGGCGAGAGGCTGCCCTTCGAGCGCCTCGACGAGCTGCGCCTCACCGAGATGGCGTTCAAGGAGGCGATGCGCCTCATCCCGCCGGTGATCTCGCTGCCGCGCCGCGCGGTGCGCGACTTCGAGTTCGCCGGCTACCGCATCCCCGCCGGCGCGCGCGTCAGCACCAGCATCGTCTTCACCCATCACATGCCGGAGATCTGGCCGGAGCCGGAGCGCTTCGATCCCCTGCGCTTCACCGAGGAGAATGCGCGCGGCCGGCACAAATTCGCCTACGCGCCGTTCGGCGGCGGCGCGCATATGTGCCTCGGGCTGCATTTCGCCTACCTGCAGGCCAAGTGCTTCGCCTACAACCTGCTGACCACCACCGGAGTTGCGATCGCCCCGGGCTACCGCCCGGACTGGCAGCTGACGCCGATCCCGCGGCCGCGCGACGGGCTGCGGGTGACGCTGCGCCCGCTCAGCTGAGCCGGCGCGCGCGCCAAGCGCTGGGCGGCACGCCGAACAGCCTGCGAAAGCGGGCGTTGAAGGTCGAGAGATCGCCGAAGCCCGCCTCGAAGGCGATGGTCGTGACCGGGAGGTGCGTGGCGCCGAGCCGCAGCGCCGCGCGGCGCAGGCGTGTCGCCAGCAGCAATTCGTAGGGCGTCACCCCGGCGATCCGGCGGAAGCAGCGCAGGAAATGGTATTTGCTCATGCCCGCCGCCGCGGCGAGGTCGGCAAGCGCGAGCGGCTCCTCCGCCTGCTCCTCGATCCGGCGCAGCGCGGCGGCGATCCGCCGCGCCTCGCGCGGCGACGGCGCCGCAGCCGATGCGGCGCCGCCCGCCGTCGCCGCCAGCACGCTCTCGGCCAGCCGCACCGCCGCGTCCTCGGTGGCGGCCGCGCCCTGCACCAGCGCTTCGATCTCGGCCGCCGGCCGGGTCAGCGCGCGCGTCGCCGGCAGCATCGCGGCAGCAAAGCGGAAGCGCGACGAGCCGGTCGCCGCCGCCGCGATCTCGGCGAAGAAGTCCGGCGCGAAGTGAAATGCGATGCAGCGGTCGCCGGTGCCGTGCTCATGGCCGCATTCGAAACAGCTTCCGGCATTGCCCAGCAGGAAGGCGCCGGGATAGAGCAGCGCCCGGCCGCTATCCGAGCGGTAGCAGAACCGGCCGGCGAGAACGGCGGCGATCGTCACCTGCTCGTGCCGCTCTTCGAACGGGCGGTCCTGCGGGCCGGCGCGGCAGACATAATCGCCGACGCACCACTCCTCGCCCCGCGCCAGCATGCGGGCGAGCGGCGCCGCTTCGCGCTCCGCGGGATAAGGGGCCATGGTGCGACAATAGCAATTTTCCCCAGGCGCCGGTACCGACCGCGGGGCACGCTGGTTACGTTCCGGTCCGACTTCCTGGAGAAGCTTCATGCCCCCGTCACTGCCCGCTTTCGCCCATGCCCTCCATGCCGAGGGCGCCGCTACCGACCGCGCCGGCGACATGGCGCTCTATGGCTGGCTCATCGGCTCCTGGGATCTCGATGTCGGCGAGGTGCTGGAGGACGGCTCGACGCGCCGCCGCAGCGGCGAATGGCATTTCTCCTGGGTACTCGAAGGCCGTGCCATCCAGGACGTCTGGATCGTGCCGCGGCGCGGCGAGCGCCGCGCCGGCGACGCCACCGCGGCCCGCGAGTATTGCGGCACGACGCTGCGCGTCTACGATCCCGCCATCGGCGCCTGGCACATCCAATGGACCGATCCGGTGATACAGGCCTATCTGAGCATGATCGGCCGGCGCGAGGGACCGGACATCGTCCAGCTGGGCAAGGACGCCGCCGGCAATCTGCGCCGCTGGAGCTTCTCCGAGATCGCCGCCGACAGCTTCCGCTGGCGCGGCGAGATATCACTCGACCAGGGCGCCACCTGGCATTGCCAC
>DAHUYF010000206.1 GCA_027315365.1 Rhodospirillales bacterium
TCGCGGCGGCCGCCCGTCGGCGACGATCGACGATACGGCAACCGACGACACCATGCCATCGCCGCGGCTGACGGCCTATACTCCGCAAAAGAAGGAGCGCGGCGGATGGCACGCGGCTTTGTCCTGGTCCTGGATTCTCTCGGCATCGGTGCGGCCGGGGATGCGGCCGACTACGGCGACGCCGGCGCCGACACGTTCGGGCATGTCGCGGCCGCCTGTGCCGCCGCCTCCCCCGCTGTCTCGGCGCTGCCCAATCTCGCGCGCTGGGGCCTGTTCGCTGCCGCCGCCGCCAGCACCGGCCGCCGCTCCGTCGCCGCGGATGCGGAGCCGGCACCCATCGCCTCGTGGGGCTATGCCGCCGAATTGAGCCAGGGCAAGGACACCCCGAGCGGGCATTGGGAGATGATGGGGGTTCCCGTCACCTTCGCCTGGGCGCATTTTCCGCCCGGACCGCCGAGCTTTCCCGCGGCGCTCACCGAGGCTCTCATCGCCGGCGGCGGACTTCCCGGCCTGCTCGGCAATCGTGCCGCCTCCGGAACCGAAATCATTGCCGAACTCGGGGCTGCGCATCTGGCGAGCGGAAAGCCTATTCTCTACACCTCGGCCGACAGCGTGATGCAGATCGCCGCCCATGAGGAGGCCTTCGGCTTGGAGCGCCTGCTGGAGCTGTGCCGGCTCGCCCGCAACCTCGCCGATCCCTACCGGATTGGCCGGGTGATCGCCCGCCCCTTCCGCGGCGCTCCCGGCAGTTTCCGGCGCACCGCCAACCGGCACGACTACGGTGTCCCGCCGCCGGCGCCAACCCTGCTCGACCGGCTGGAGGAAGCCGGCCGCTTCGTCCAGGGGATCGGCAAGATCTCGGACATCTTCAGCGGACGGGGCATCGCGCGCTCGCTCGCCGCCGTCGATAATGCTGCAGCCTTTGCCGCCCTCCTCGATGCCGTCGCCACGGCCCCCGACGGCAGCCTCGTCCTGGCCAATTTCAACGATTTCGATACGCTGTTTGGACATCGTCGGGACCTCGGCGGGTATGCCGCCGCGCTTGCCGATTTCGACCACCAGCTGCCGGCTCTGACGGCCCGGTTGCGCCCCGGCGATCTTGCCGTCATTACCGCCGACCATGGCTGCGATCCGACGTTTCGCGGCACCGATCACACGCGCGAGCATGTACCGGTCCTCGCCTTCGCTCCCGGTGCGCCGCCCCGTCCGCTCGGGCGCCGGGCCAGTTTCGCCGATATCGGGCAGAGTCTCGCCCGCCATCTCGGAATCCCGCCGCTGCAGCACGGCGCCTCGTGGATCTGATCGCTCAAACGCTCTGTTAATCGTTCTTCCCGTAGATTGGCGCCCGCGAGGAGAGAGCGTATGACGCCATCAACCTTCTTCCGGTTCACCGATTGGTTCATTCCGCCGGACGCCAAGCTCGATACCGCCGCGCTCAGCCGCTCGCGGATCTTCATTTTTACCCACCTCTTCGGGCCGCTGATGGCCCAGAGCATCAGCATCTATCTCTATCTCGCGGACCCCGCTCCCGGCCTGCATTACTGGGTCATCGTCAGTTGCGTCTCAGCGTTCTGGATCCTGCCCTTCGCCCTGAAGCTGACGCAGAAGCTCGGTCCGCTGGCGATCATCACCGTTCAGAATCTCACTTTCGTCACCCTGTTCGGCTCCTATGAGTATGGCGGGGTCAGCTCTCCCTTCCTGCCCTGGCTGCTCATCGACGTGCTGCTCGGCTTCTTCTATCTCGGGGAGCGCCCGCTTCTCCTTGCCGCCCTGTTCACCGCCAATCTCTTCGGCTTTTTCGTCGCCTATGCGGTGAGCGGCGGCTTTCCCCAGCACATCCCGCTGGAGCAGCTCTCGACCGTCGGCATCATCTCGGTGTGCTCGGCCACCATCTACATGTCGACGATGGCGATCTACTACGTGAACATCGTCGCGGCGCGCTCGCATTTGGAGCGCGAGGTCCAGCGTCATCGCGACACCGCGGTCGAACTGCGTCGCGCCAAGGAGGCCGCCGAACGGGCCAGCCGGCAGAAATCCGTATTCCTGGCCAAGATGAGCCACGAATTGCGCACCCCCCTCAACGCCGTCATCGGCTACAGCGAGATCCTGCTCGAAGACGCGCAGGACAACGCGGGCGGTGGCGATGAGCGCGTCGCCGACGTGAAGCGCATCCACACCGCCGGCAGCCACCTCCTCGCCCTGGTCAACGATGTGCTCGATCTCTCCAAGGTCGAGGCCGGACGCATGGAGGTCGAGGCGGCGCCGATCGACATCGGCCGCTTCATCGCCGAGGTGGTGTCGACGGCGCAGTCGCTGGTCGGCCGCAACCGCAACGAACTGCGGGTCACGCGCGCGGCCGGCCTCGGCGCCATGATCGGGGACGCCACCAAGCTGCGTCAGGTCCTGCTCAATCTCCTCAGCAACGCCGCCAAGTTCACCAGGAACGGCCATATCGGACTCGCCGTGCGGCGCGAACGGGCCGACGAGCGCGACTGGATCACTTTCGCGGTGAGCGATACCGGCATCGGCATCGACGGCGACATGCTGGCCAAGCTGTTCACCGCCTTCACCCAGGCCGGCGTGTCGATCCGCAACGAGTATGGCGGTACCGGGCTCGGCTTGGCGCTGAGCCGGGGGCTGTGCCGGCTCATGGGCGGCGACATCGCCGTCGACAGCGAGCTCGGCCGCGGCTCCTGCTTCACCGTGCGCGTACCGGCGGCGGGCGCCGACGACGCGGCGCTGACCGCGGCGCCGGCCCTCGGCTCCTGAGCGGGCGCGGCGCAGTCGGATCAGCACGTCGGCGCCGTTTCGTGGCGCAGGAACACTAGCCGCGCCGCGCCGTAGCGGCGCTCCTCCAGCAGCGTGAACCCCGCCGGCGCGTCGAATTTCTGCCGCGCCGCCACCTCGACCACCGTCAGCGCGCCGGCGGCGAGCCAGCCACGCGCCGCGAGCGCGGCCAGCGCTGGCGCCGCGAGGTCCTGGCCATAGGGCGGGTCGAGAAAGACGAGGCTCGCCGCCGCCGCCGCCGGCGGCGGATTGAGCGCGTCGCCCGGCAGGACCGCCGCGCGCTTCGCCTCGCCCAGCGTCTCGATGTTGGCGCGCAAGGCGGCGAGCGCCGCGCGGTCCTTCTCGATGAAACTCGCCTGCGCCGCGCCGCGCGACAGCGCCTCGAGACCGAAGGCACCGGTGCCGGCGAAGGCGTCGAGCACGCGCGCCTCCTCGAAGACCGGGCGATCGGCGAAGCGGCCATGGGCGAGGATGTCGAACAGGGCCTCGCGCGCGCGGTCGCTGGTCGGGCGCACGGCGTGCCCTTCGGGTGCGGCCAGCGCGCGGCCGCGATGCCTACCGGCGATGATCCGCATGGCGCCTGGAGCCGGCGGGCGCGCTGGCGCCCAATTGCTCGCGCAGCACCCGGCGCGGCACCTCCTCGATCGCGCCGCGCGGCAGGTCGCCGAGCTGGAAGGGGCCATAGGCGATGCGGATGAGCCGCGACACCATCAGGCCTAAATGCTCCATGACGCGGCGGATCTCGCGGTTCTTGCCTTCGTGCAGGCTCAGCGTCAGCCAGGCATTGGTCGCCTGCTGCCGGTCGAGCACGGCGCGGATGGGTCCGTAGGCGACGCGGTCGATGGTGACGCCTTTTTCGAGCGCGCGGAGACGCTCGGCGTCGATCGCGCCTTGGACGCGCACGCGATAGCGCCTGAGCCAGCCGCGCGCCGGCAGCTCCAGGTCGCGCGCCAGCGCACCGTCATTGGTGAGCAGCAGCAGCCCCTCCGAATTGAGGTCGAGCCGCCCGACCGAAATCATCCGCGGCAGCTCCGGCGGCAGCCGCTCGAATACCGTCGGCCGGCCGCGCTCGTCGCGATGCGTGGTGACGAGGCCGGTGGGCTTGTGATAGCGCCACAGCCGCGCCGGCTCCGCTTCCGGGATCGGCTTGCCGTCGACGCGGATGTCGTGGTCGCCGGCCAAGGCCAGCGCCGGGCTGGTCAGCACCTTGCCGTCGACCGAGACGCGGCCTTCGGCGATCAGCCGCTCGGCGTCGCGCCGCGAGCACAGCCCGGCGCGCGCCAGCAGCTTGGCGATGCGCTCCCCTTTCGCCGGCGCGGGCGCGACCATGGCGCTCAACGCTGCGCGGCGGCGATGAAGGCGGCGAACAGGCGGCTGTCGCCTTCGCTGATGAAGTATTCCGGGTGCCATTGCACGCCGATGAGAAAGCGCCGGTGCGGATGCTCGATGCCTTCGACGACGCCGTCGGGGGCCACCGCGTCGACGACGAGGCCGGGCGCCAGATCCTTTACCGCCTGGTGATGCGCCGAATTCACCGGCAGCTCCGCCATGCCGGTGATGCGGCGGAGCTTGGTGCCCTCGCTCACCGCCACCGTATGGCCGGGCTCCGTGCGCGGATTGGGCTGCTCATGCGCCAGCGCGCCCGCCACTTCGTCGGGGATGTGCTGGATGAGCGTGCCGCCCAGCGCGACGTTGAGCAGCTGCTGGCCGCCGCAGATGCCGAGCACCGGCTTGTCGACCTCGACCGCGCCGCGGGTGATGGCGAGCTCGAAGGCGGTGCGGCGGTCCTTGGTGGTGACGCTGGCATGGCGCGTCGCGGCGCCGAACAGCGTCGGGTCGACGTCGAAGGCGCCGCCGGTGACGATGAGCCCGTCGATCAGCGCGAGATAGGCCTCCGCCTGCTCCGGCGCGTGCGGCAGCAGGATGGGCAGCCCGCCGGCCCGCGTGACCGCGTCGCAATAATTCTCGCGCAGCGCGTACCAGGGATGCGTCTTGGAGTAGCCGCCCGGCGGCTCGGAATCGAGCGTCAGGCCGATGACCGGATGTGCCATGCGCGGAACCTTGCGCCGAAGCGCGTTAACGAAGCTTGAGCGGCGGCGATCCTAGGCGGCGGCCCGACCCGTCGCAAGCCGCTCAGTCCTTGCACTTCTCGTACCACGGCACCCGGTGGTTGTTGGCGAGCACGACGCCGTCCTCCATGATCGGGGCGCCGCCATCGATCCAGGAACGCAGCCCGCGCTGCCGGCCGTCGCGCATCTCCAGCACGAGATGGACGGTGCGCTCTTCGTAGAGATAGTCGAGCTCGAGCTGGTCGGGCGCGACGCGGCTCGCGCCCGAGAACGGCGTGCCGGTGCCGTGTGCCGCCCCTTCGACCAGCTCGCGCGTCACGCCGCCATCCGCGGTGGCGGCATAGAGGATGCGCGGCGCCTGCGCGCTTGCCGGCTTGCTGCAATCGCGCGCCCAGCTGCCGAGCAGGCCGAACTCGCCGGCCACCTGTTGCAGGTCCTGCGCGCCCTCGCTGCGGGGCGGGAACAGCAGCGCCAGTCCGACGGCGGCGGCGGCGAGTAAGGGTCGGCGGATCATGGCAAAGGCTCCCAGGGTGCCTGACGACGGCGGCATGCTAGACTGGCGACGGTTCAAACACCATGGCCGCACCGGCCGAGGCAAGGAGTGTCCGCCGCGATGGCCGAGCCGCGCATCATCGAACGCGATCTCCCCGTGCGCACCTACGACATCGATTTCGCCGGCATCGTCAGCAACATCGTCTATATCCGCTGGCTCGAGGATCTGCGCCTGGCGATGATGGAAGAGGCCTATCCCATCGCCCGGGCGCTGGCCGAGGATGTGGCGCCGATCCTGCTCGAGACCCGCATCGTCTATGAGCGGCCGGTCACCATCCACGACGCGCTCAAGGGCCGCATGTGGGTGACGGCGATGGGGCGGATCAAATGGCATCTCGCCGCCGAATTCGTCGCCGGCGGTGCGATTTGCGCACGGGCTGAGCAGACCGGCCTCTTCATTCGCCTCTCGACCCGCCGGCCGATCGCGCCGCCGGCGACGCTGCGCCAACGCTTCGCGCCCGAGACCGAGACGGTGCGGCGATGAAGGGCGGACGGCCGGGTCTGATGGCGCTGGCGCTCGCCGAGGCGGAGCGTGGCGCCTCGCGCGGCGAGGTGCCGGTGGGGGCGGTGGTGGTCGAGGCCGGCAGCGGCGCGGTGCTGGCGCGGTCGGGCAACCGCACCGAGGAGCTTGCCGATCCCACCGCGCATGCCGAGATGCTGGCGCTGCGCGCGGCCGCCGCCTTGCGCGGCGCGGCGCGGCTCGAGGATTGCGATCTCTACGTCACGCTCGAGCCCTGCGCCATGTGCGCCGCGGCGATCTCGCTGGCACGCATCCGCCGGCTCTATTTCGGCGCCTACGATCCCAAGGGCGGCGCGGTCGAACACGGCCCGCGTTTCTTCATGCAGCCGACCTGCCATCACCGGCCGGATGTCTATGGCGGCATCGACGAGCGCCGCGCCGCGGCGCTGCTCAGGGATTTCTTTCGCGAGCGGCGATAGCCTACCGCCACTTCTCCAGTCGGCGCAGGCCGATGCGGGCGAGGTTCATCGTGCCGGCGTGGAAGCCCAGGACCAGCAGTCCGAGATACTTCTTGTAGCGCTCGACCGTCTCGGCGCCGACCAGCGCCTCGGCCGCGGCGCGCTGCGCCTTGAGGCGGCTCAGCCAAGCGCGCGCGGTGCGGGCGTAATGCGCGCGGTCCTGGCGCAGCTGCTCGATCTCGAACAGCCCTTGCGCCGCTGAGACGATCTCGGTGAGATGCGGCAGGTCCGATTCCGGAAATATGTGCTCGGCGAAGAACCGGCTGAAATCGCGCCGGTCGGCGTTCTCGTAGGTGATCGTCTGCAGCGACAGCCTGCCGCCCGGCGCCAGCGCCTCATGGCAGAAGGTGAAGAACGCGCGATAGCCGGCGAGCTTCTCCGCCGGGCTCTGGTCGAGGCGGGCGAAATGCTCGAAGGCGCCGATCGAGACGATGGCGTCATAGGTCGCGCCGGGCCGATGCTCGGCCCAGCCTTCCAGCCGGGCCTCGACGCGCGGGCGGCCGTTCGCCTCGATCAAGCGTTGCTGCGCCGCGCTCAGCGTCAGCCCGACTGCCTGGGCCACGCCGTGCCGCTCCGTTGCGCGACGCAGCAGCGCGCCCCAGCCGCAGCCGATATCGAGCAGGCGGCGCACGCCCTGCGCGCCGCAGCGCGCCAGGTGCCAGTCGATCTTGCGCAGCTGCGCCGCGTGCAGATCCTCCTCGCCCTCCCAGAGGGCGCAGGAATATGTCCGGCTCTCGTCGAGCCACAGCGCATAGAACTCGTCGCCGATATCGTAATGGCGCTGGATCGCGGCGGCCGACGCGCCGGGCCCGCTCATGGGCGCGACGCCGCCGGCAGCCGGAGGCGGCGCGTCAGCAGCAGGCGACGCCGCTCGTCCGCGGCGAGCGCTCGCGCCAGTGCCCGGATCGAGGGGTGGTCGCTCGCCAGCACCGGGTCGAGCTCGACGCCCAGCCACTCTTCGAGATCGCCGATCATCCCGACCGAGGCCAGGGAATCGAGCCCGTACCGGTCGAAGCTGGTGTCGTCGTCGATCTCTTCCAGCGGGATCTCGAGAAGCTCGGCGAGGTAGCCGCGCATCCAGCCCGCGATCTCGCGCTCGATTGCCGCGGCGCCGGGATCCGCGGCGCGTTCGCTCATCATGCTGTCCACCGCTGCCTCTCCTTTCTCGCTCACGCTTCACCGCGCCGCCGTGCGGCGAGCGCGGCCGGTGTCGGCGCATGTATGTCCCAGGCGAGGCCGCACCGCTCGAGCAACCGGATGACCAGGCCGCTGATGTCGATCTGCCACCATTCGAAGCTGAGCACCGCCGCGCGAGGGAAGCCATGATGGTTGTTGTGCCAGCCTTCGCCCAGCGTCGGCAGCGCGATCCAGATATTATTGGTGCTGCGGTCGCCGGACAGGTAGTCGCGGCGGCCCGCGGCATGCGCCAGCGAGGTGATCCACCAGATGATGTTGTGGACGGCGAAGAGGCGGATCAGTCCGCCCCAGACCAGCCCCTCCGCCGCGCCCAGCGCGCTTTGTGCGATGAGCCCGCTCAGCGCCGCGGGCAGCACTAGGCCGAGCGCGATCCAGGCGTAATAGCGGCGGTTGATCCACATCAGCCGGCGGTCGGCCAGCAGGTCGCGCGCATAGTAGTTGGCGTTCGGCACGGGATGCCGCACCGTCCAGCCGATATAGGCGTGAAGCAGCCCCTTGATGCGCTGGAAGGCCGAGCTGCCCGCGAGGTTCGGCGAATGCGGGTCGCCCGGCCGGTCGGAGAATTCATGATGCAGCCGGTGCAGCGCCACCCAGAATACCACCGGCCCCTGCGCCGCCATGCAGCCGAGGATCGCCAGCGCCGCCCGCGTGGCCGGGGTCGCCTGGAAGGCGCGGTGGGCGAAATGGCGGTGGAATCCGACGGTGACGCCGAGCCCGATCGCTAGGAAGAATCCGGCGAAGATGCCGAGATCGAGTGCCGAGACCGGCCGATCCAGGATCGCCAGCAGGGAAGCGGCGAGGAGGCCGGCGATGCCGGCGAGCGTGGCCACCGCGGAATGCAGATGCTGCGAGCGGCGCAGGCGCCGGTCGTTGATCACGCGACCGATCTTGCCGCGGCGCGGTGCCCCGGCGCTGTCGGTCACGCTCACGGCGCGCTCTCCTCTTCGGCGGGGACGGCAGGCCGGCGCCTCGCCGCTGCCGGCCGCCGGTCGGCGCGGCGCACCTGCGTGACCAAGCTCAGCGCCTCGAGGCCGCACACCACCGCGGCGCCGATGTCGATCTCCCACCAGGCGAGGCCGAACACGGCCGAGCTCGGTGCCGCGTGATGATTGTTGTGCCAAGCCTCGCCCAGCGTCGCCACGCCCAGCAGCCAGTTGTTGCGGCTGCGGTCGGGGGTATCGAAGCGGCGGTATCCCGCCGCATGGGTGATGGAGTTGATCGCGCCGGTGAGGTGATAGGACAGGAAGAGGCGCACGCCGCCGCCCCAGACCAGCCCGTCCCACGCGCCCACCGCCGAGCGCTCGATCAGCGCGCCGGCGCCGCCCGCCGCGGCGAGGCCGAGCAGTACCCAGCTGTAGTAGTGCCGGTTGATCCAGCCAAGCCGGCGGTCGCGCAGCAGGTCCTTGCAGAAATAGGCGGGGTTGCTGAGCTCGTGGCCGAAGCTCCAGCCGCCATGCGCGTGCCAGAGCCCGCGCCAGAACCCGAGCGCTCGCTCGCCTTGTCGATGCGGCGAATGCGGATCGCCCGCGGCATCGGCGAATTGATGATGGCGACGGTGATTGCTCACCCAGTAGATCGGCGGTCCCTGCGCCGCCATGCTGCCGAGGATGGCGAGCCCGGCCTGGACGCCGCGCCGCGCCTGGAAGGCGCGATGCGACAGCAGACGGTGGAAGCCCACGGTGATGCCGCTCATGGTGAGGAGGTAGAGCGCGAGGGCGAGCAGCACTTGCCACGCCTGCACCTCGCCGCGCCAGAGCTGGCGCAGCGCGATGGCCAGCGTCAGCGCCGGCAGCGCCAGGATCGCGGCGGCATGTATCCGTTGCCCCCGGCTTCCGGCGCGATGGCGCAACACCGGGGTTCGTGGCGTCGGCTGCGCCGCGGCCGGCGTATGCGCGGCGGGGTCGGGTGTCACGCCGGCGCCTGCGCCGGCATGCTGTCGAAGCCGCCGTTCTCGAGCAGCGTGCGGCAGGCGGCGCGGCGGACCTTGCCGCTGGTGGTGCGCGGCAGGCTGCCCGGCCGGATCAGCAGCACGCGGCTCACCTGAAGCCCGTGCTCGGCGGTGATCGCCTCGCGGATATCGGCGCTGACGCTGGCGGGATCGGCATGCCGCCAGCCTTCGCGCGTCAACTCGTGGATGATCGCCACCGCGGCGCGTCGCCCTTCCTCGATGCCGAGCGCGACGCCGCCGCTCTTCGCCAGCAGCGGGTTGGCCCGCGCGGCGGTGGCCTCGATATCCTCGGGATGATGATTGCGGCCGCGGACGATGATCAGCGTCTTGAGCCGACCGGTGACGAAGAGCTGGCCGTCGCGCAGGAAGCCGAGATCGCCGGTGCGCAGGAACGGTCCTTCATTGCCCGGGGCCATCCGCGCCCCGAAGCTCTCCGCCGTCGCCTCGGGCCGGTTGTAATAGCCGCCGGCGACGCTGGCCCCGCTCAGCCAGATCTCGCCGGTCTTCCCTTCGGGCAAGGCGCGGCGCGACAGCGGATCGACGATGACGAGACCGGCGCCCGGCGCCGGCCGGCCGCAGCCGACCAGCGCCGGCGCGACGCCGCGCGGCACCACCGCCGGTTCCTCGCCTTGCGTCGCGCCGGCGGCGAAGAGCGTGCTCTCGGCCATGCCGTAGCAGGGATAGCAGGCGCGGCGGCGGAAGCCAGCCGGCGCGAAGGCGGCGGCGAAGCGCTCGATCGTCTCGGCATGCACCGGCTCGGAGCCGTTGAAGGCGACTTGCCAGCAGCCGAGATCGAGTGCGCCGCGCTGCTCGGGCGCGGTCTTGTCGACGACGAGGTCGTAGGCGAAGTTCGGGCCGCCGCTGACCGTGCCGCGATGGGTGCTGATCGCCTTCAGCCAGCGCACGGGCTTTTGCAGGAAGGCGACCGGCGGCATCAGCACGCAGGTGATGCCGAGATAGAGCGGCTGCATGACGGTGCCGATGAGGCCCATGTCGTGGAACAGCGGCAGCCAGCTCACGAAGCGCGATTCGCGCGACAGGCGCATCGAATGCCGGATGGCCGCCTGGTTGTGCATGAGATTGGCGTGGCTGACCATGACGCCTTTGGGCGTTCCGGTCGAGCCGGAGGTGTATTGCAGGAAGGCGAGAGCGTCGGGCGGGAGGCGCCGACCGCCCCAATCCTCGCCATCGCCTTCGGCGGTTTCGAGCGCGAGCCAGGCAACACCCGCGGCGGCGTCGGCGAAGGCCGGTTTGAGATCGGCGCGCACATCGCCGGTGGTCAGGATCGCGGCGACCTCGGCATCGCGGGCGATCGCCAGCAGCGTGCCGAGCGAGCGGTTGCGTCGCGGCACCGCGGCCGGCACTGCGATCACGCCGGCGCTGAAGCAGCCCATCAGCGCGTCGATGAAATCGAGCCCGTCGCGCAACAGCAGCAGCACGCGCCGGTCGGCAAGGCGAAGGCGCGTCAGCCAGGCGGCGATCGCGCACGCCCGGCGGTGCAGCGCGGCGAAGGAGCGCCGCTCGGTTTCCGCTTCGCCGTTCGCGAGGTAGACGTATCCTTCCTGCGCCGCCTCCGCCGTGGCGTGACGCTCCAGCAGCGCGACCAGCGTTGCCGCCGCTTCCCCCATGAACCGCCCTCGCACCTCCCGGCGCCCCGACACGCGCTCGCCCCCCGGCGGCGATCCTGCTGACAGCTTGGGCCCGTGAGTTCAATCCCGTGCGCGCTCACCATATCATTCAACCGCAGCGTTTCCCAAGCGCGTTCGGCCGGTTCCCGAGCGCGGCGACCCGACGTTCGGTTTCCCGCAGGCTTCGGCCGGCAGCGGGAGGCGATCTCGTCGCTTCAGGACGGTGCGGCGGCGACGGTGACAGAGGCGATCCAGCTGCGGCCCCGGCGCGCCAGCCGCTCCGGCGTGGTCTCGCCCTCGAAGCTCAGCACCTTGACCGGTTCGGGCGCGGCGACGTCGTGAAGCGTGTTGACGTTGACGACGGCGTAGTCGCGCCCGTCGATGGTGCTGATGGCGTAGGTGTAGATGCCGCAGCGGCTGCAGAAATGGCACTCCGCGGTGTGGGTTTCGAAGGCATAGCGCGACACTGCCGCCGGGTCCTTCACCGTCACCGAGAGTACGGCGCGCGGATGACCGGTATAGATCACCCCCTGCTTGCTGCAGAACGTGCAGCCGCAGCGCCGCAGCACCAGCGCATCCAGCGGCCAGTCGAGGGTGTAGCTGATGTTGCCGCAATGGCATTCGCCGCGATACGCCTGCATGGGCATGCTCCCTGGCTCGATTCCGCGGCGCGATTATCGCCGTCTCCGCCCTGCACATCCAGCCCGCACGCGCAATCAAAAATAGAATATCATGGGGCCGGCTGCTCCGCGGCGTCCCCGTACGCGGCGGGAGCCACGCGAAAAACCTCGCGCCGGCGGTGCGGAAGTGATTCAATGCCTGACTGGCTCCGGGTGAGATGGCGACGACATGGTGGCACGCGGCCGGTCGGATTCCTCATGCATGAGCGGGCGCTTCTGAGGGCGGGATGGAGAGCGTTGCAGCCTGGCTCGAGGCACTGGGCCTTTCCGAGTACGCACGGCGTTTCGTCGAGCACGACATCGACCTTCCGGTGCTGCGCGACCTGACCGAGGAGGATCTGAAGGAGCTCGGCGTCTCGCTCGGTCACCGCCGTCGGCTGCTGCGCGCCATCGCCGAGCTGCGTGCCGTCCCCACGGCGCCGATCGGGCGCGCCGAGCGGCGCCAACTCACCGTCATGTTCTGTGACCTCGCCGGTTCGACCGCACTCTCGGCGCGGCTCGATCCCGAGGACACGCGTGAGGTCATCCGCGCCTATCAGCAAGCATGCGCCGCGGTGATTCGCGCCTATGACGGCTTCGTCGCCAAATTCATGGGCGACGGCGTGATCGCCTATTTCGGCTATCCGCGCGCGCATGAAGACGATGCCGAGCGGGCCGTGCGCGCCGGGCTCGACATGGTGGCGGCGATCGGCCGGCTGGAGACGCGAGCCGGTGCGCCGCTCCAGGCCCGTGTCGGCATCGCCACTGGTGCGGTGGTGGCCGGCGACCTCGTCGGCGAAGGTACGGCGCAGGAGCAGGCGGTGGTCGGCGACACCCCCAATCTTGCGGCGCGGCTGCAGGATCTCGCCGAGCCTGCCAGCGTGGTCATCGCCGCGGCGACGCGTCGGCTGATCGGCGGCCTATTCGCCGTGCGCGACCTCGGCCGCCACGAGCTCAAGGGCTATCACGCGCCGGTGCAGGCCTGGGCGGTCGACGGCGCCGCCGCCTCCGACAGCCGCTTCGAGGCGGTGCGCGCCGCACATCTCACCAGCTTCGTCAACCGCGAAGCCGAGACCGGCGTGCTGCTGGAGCTGCGGCGCCGCGCCTGGCGCGGCGAGGGCCAGGTGGCGTTGCTCACCGGCGAGGCGGGCATCGGCAAATCGCGCATCGCCGCTTGGCTCGCCGATCGGCTGGTGGCCGAGCCGCATACGCGTCTGCGCTTTCAATGCTCGCCCTATCACAGCAGCAGCGCGCTTCACCCTTTCATCAGCCAGCTCGACTACGCCGCCGGCTTCAAGCCCGAGGATGGCGCCGGCAAGCGGTTGGAGAAGCTCGAGGCGATGCTGGCGGAATGGACGCCCGACGTGGCCGTGGTGGCGCCGTTCTTCGCCAGCCTGCTCTCCATCGATGCGGGTGGCCGCTATCCCGCGCTCGGGCTCAGCCCGGGGCAGCAGCGCCGCCGGATCCTCGCGGCACTGCTCGATCGCTTCGAGGCGCTGGCGCGGCGCGAGCCGGTGCTGGTGCTGTTCGAGGACGCACACTGGTCGGACGCCACCTCGCTCGAGCTGCTCGACCAGGCGGTCGACCGCATCCGCGATCTGCCGCTGCTCATCGTCATCACCGCCCGGCCCGAATTCGCCGCCGCCTGGAGCGGCCGGCCCAACGTCAGCACCATCGCCCTCGGCCGGCTGCATCCCGATCACGCTCGCGCGATGGTCGAGCCGGTCACCGGCGGCCGTGCGCTGCCGGCCGAGGTGATGGAGCAGATCATCGCCAAGACCGACGGCATCCCGCTCTTCGTCGAGGAGCTCACCAAGGCGGTGCTGGAATCGGGGCTGTTGGTGGAGGAGGCGGAGGGCTACAGCCTCGCCGGGCCGCTGCCGCCGCTCGCCATTCCAGCGACGCTTCAGGACAGCCTGCGCGCGCGGCTCGACCGCCTCGACGCGGTGCGCGACGTGGCCCAGGTCGGCGCCGCGATCGGCCGCAGCTTCTCGCATGCCATGGTCGCCGAAATATCGGGCCTTGCCGAGGCGCCGCTCGGCGCCGCGCTCGCCCGGCTGATCGACGCCGAGCTGGTCTATCAGGCCGGCGTGCCGCCCGAGGCCCTCTATACCTTCAAGCATGCGCTGGTGCAGGACGCGGCCTATGACAGCATGCTGCGCAGCCGGCGCCAGGTGCTGCATGCGCGCATCGTGCATGTCATCGAGACGCGCTTTCCCGAGCTGGTCGAGAGCCAGTACGACGTCCTGGCCGAGCACTGCGCCCGCGCCGACCTCGGCGAGAAGGCGGTCGACTACTGGCTGAAGGCCGGCGAGCGCTCGTTGCAGCGCTCGCACATGGCCGAGGCGGTGACGCATTTTCGCGCCGCGCTCGCCGCGCTCGCCAGCCGACCGGACGGCACCGAGCGTCGCCGGCGCGAGCTCGACGGCGAGACCGGACTCGCGCAGGCGCTGATCGGCGCCAAGGGCTACGGCGCCCCCGATACCATGGAAGCGTGGCGCCGCGCCCATGATCTCGCTGCGGCGGTCGGCGATGCGCATCAGCGCTTCGCCATCAGCTACGGCCTCTGGGTCGGTCAATATGCGCAAGGCCATCTCGCGACGATCGGCGCGCTCGCGGCCGAGTGCTTGCGCGCGGCGGTGGCGGACGACGATGGCGTCCAGCTCTGCGTCGCGCACCGCATGGCCGGCATCGCCTATCTCGTCACCGGCGATTTTGCGTCGGCGCGCGTCCATTGTGCCCGGTCCGTCGAATGCTACGACCCGGCGCGGCACGGCGCGCTGGCGCGGCAATTCGGCCATGACCTGCTGGCGGCGGCGCGATCCTTCGAAGGTTTGTCGCTGTGGACGTTGGGCTATCCCGAGCAGGCGCGGCAGGCACTCGACGCGGTGCTGGCCCATGCCCGCGGTCTCGGCCACGCGCCGAGCGTCGCCTATGCCTATTGGCATGCCGGCGTCCTTGGCGCGCTCATGCTCGGCGACGAGGCGCTGGTCGGCGAGCACGCCGCGGCGCTGCTGGCGGTCGCCGGCAAGCACGGGCTCGGCCTCTGGGAGCGCTGGGGGCAAATCGCCGAGGGCTGGTTCCGCGCGCGTGCGGGCGGGCAGGCCGTCGAGCAGATGCGTCTCGCCCTGCAGAGCGTGCGCAAGACCGGCCACCGCATCTACGAGACCACCGTGCTCGGCCTGCTCGGCGACGCGCAGGCAATGGCGGGCGAGGTCGACGCCGGACTCGCCAGCATCGAGGAAGGCATCGCGCTGGCAAAAGGCACGCGCCAGCTCTACTGGCTGGCCGAGCTCTACCGCCTGCAAGGCGGCTTGCGGCTGAAGCGCATCCCCGCCGACCGCCGCGGCGCCGAGGCTGCGCTGCGCCAGGCGGTGACTGTCGCGCGCGGCCAGCGGGCGCCGTCCTGGGAGCTGCGCGCCACCCTCGATCTGGCGCGGCTGCTGGCGGCGGAAGACGGGGCCGCCGAGGCGCTGGCGCTGCTCGAGCCGCTTTGGCACGGGTTCACGGAGGGGTTCGAGACGCGCGATCTCCGCGCCGCGCAGGCGCTTCTCGCCGAGCTGCGCCGCTGAAGAACGGCCGCAACCGGCGCCGCGCCGCTCGTCTTACCGCGCCAGCGTGAACGTGACCTTGCCGCTGTCGTCGTCGATGGTGAACTTCACCGGTACCTGCTGCGGCTCGCTGAGCCAGACTTGGTACCGGGTCTGGCCATCGATCTCGTATTCGCGGGCCGGCAGGCTGGCGCCGCCGACGGTGACGCTGGTCTCGCCGCCGCCGCTGACGTGCACCGGCTCGACCGCGCCGGTGTCGACCCGCATCATCGTGCCGGAGCCGATGAAATTCGCCGACCATGGATTGGCCGGGCGGATGTCGGCCGGTGCGGCGACGGTGCCGCGCGGCGAGGCGATGACGAAGCTGTCGCCCTTGGCCTCGCCGCTCACCTCCAGCGCGCGCCCGTTCTTGGTGGTGACGCCGTGGAAGTAGATCAGACGCCCGCCACGCCAGCGCTCCTGCCGCTGCGCGTCCTCGCGATGCAGGACGATGCCGAGCACGCTCACTTTGATGTGCGACTGGGTCAGCACGGTGGTGATGTCGCCGCTGCGCTCCACCGTGTTGCTGTAGATGCCGATGTCGCCGTAGACCGAATGCTTGATGGTGTAGCGCAGCACTTCCGCGGTCGGGAGGGCGGCGCCGCGATCGGCCGGCAGCGCCGCGAGCAGTCCGGCGAGGAGGAGCAGGCGCGCGCGCATCCGGCCGGCTCCTAGGTCAGAAAGAACAGGCGCGAGGCCGAGGCCACCGCCGGCACCGCCAGGCGCCCCAGCGGCGCGCCGAGGCCGAGCGGCTTCAGCAGCATCTTGCTCGCCATGCGATGCGGGAAGTGGCGTGCCGCCAGCGGCCGAAGCTGGGCGCGGAACGCCGCGTAATCGTCCGCACGAAACTCGGCGTTCGGGTTGCGCGCGAGGTAGACGTGCTTGAAGGCATAGAACGCATCTTCAGCGTCGACTTCACCGATCCGTGCCCAGAGGGTGCGGGCCACCGCCACGCGGCTCGGCCGCTCGTGCTCGCGATAGCGCAGGAAGAAGCGGTAGAAATGCTTGTAATGACGCACCTCGTCGGCGCTGATCGCCGCGGCGAGCCGGCGCAGCACCGGCTCCGGGCTGACCTCCGCCAACGCGCGGTAGAATGCCGCCGTACCGGTTTCGACGACGCAGCGCGCCGCCATCTCCAGCGCGAGCGTCCCGGCAAGCTGATCGACCGAGCAGAACCGCTTGAACTCGGCGAGGAACTTGGCGTAGGCGCCGTCCCAGTCGAAATCCGGCCAGGCGGTCTCGACATAGCGCTTCAGCGCCCGCCCGTGCTGCAACTCCTCGCTCTCCCAGGCGTGCTCCAGCCAGTCGACGACCTCGCCGTCGCCACGGAAGAAATCGGCGAGGTTGCGCGTGTAGACGTCGGAGGTGATCTCGACGAAGGACGCCGAGGCGACGATGTGCAGCAACAGCTCGTTGCCCGCCACCGCCGCGTGCTCGATCGCGTGGTAGGGGATGGCGTCGACCGACCACGGCGCGCCGCCGGGATATCTGGCCTCCTCCTGCGTCATCAATCCCTTCCTGAGCCGTCGAACGCCTCTCCCAAGGCGGCGTTCCGTCTCACACGTGGGGACTTGCGCCGCGGTTGACAACCGCGCCGGTCCGGCCAGGTCAGAAGGGCATCTCGGCCGGCAGTCCCAGCCGAAGCTTGCCATAGGGCAGCGCCCCGATCTCCCATTTCAGGAACAGATGCGCCGCGGCCGCATGCGCGTCGCGGAAGACGAGCTGCAGCGGTGCGCCGTCATAGATCGCATGCGCGCCGCTGAGCGCGTAGAGGCGGTCGATCGCCTGGCGCGCGAGCTTGACCGCAAAGGCGATGTCGCGCCGCGCCGTGAGCAGGCGCTCCTGGCTCACCGTCTCGCCGTCGGCGACAAGGCGGGTGTTCGCGATCGCGGTGCGGCGCGCCAGCAGCAGCGAGGTGTCCGCCTCGGCGGCGGCCTCGGCCAGTGCGAGCTGGACGATCTCGGAGTCCGCGGCGCGCCGGCCGCCGACGCTGCGCGTGCCGGCATGCTCGGCGAAAGCGTCAACGGCGCGCTGTGCCAATCCCTGCAGTACGGCCACCAGCGTCAGCGAGGCGATGAAGCTGCGCGGCATGCGGCAGAGCGTCGTGGCCGGATGTACCGCCCGCCCCGGCGCCCGGCCGGCGGCGAGATCCTCGTGCCGCAGCAGCCGGTGCTCCGGCACGACGACGCCGTCGGCAACCAGCGTCTTGCTTCCGGTGGCGGCGAGACCGAGCACGTGCCAGTCGTCCACCACGGTGAGCGCGCCGATCGGCACCAGGCAATCCAGCACGCCACGCTTACCGTCGTCGCCCGCGACCAGCGCGCCGAGGATCGCCCATTGCGCGTGGTCGCAGCCGCTGGCGAAGGGCCAGCGGCCGCCGATCCGCACGCCGCCCGCGACGCGCTCGCCGCTGCCGGTCGGGACGAGGCTGGCGCAGGACATCGCCGTCGCATCCGCGCCCCAGACCTCGCGCTGCGCCGCTTCCGGATAGCTCGCCAGCACCCAGGAATGCTCGGTGAGCACGCCATAGACCCAGGCGCTGGAGGCGCAGCCCTGGGTCAGCGTGCGGATGACGTCGACAAAATCGACATAGTCGCGCTCGAGCCCGCCCCAGACCGAGGGTTGCAGCAGCCGCAGCAGCCCGGAGCGCTTGAGCTCGGCGATGGTCTCCGCCGGCACTTGCCGCGTCGCATTGGCCGCGGCCGCCCGCGCCCTGAGCGCCGGCACCAGCGCCGCGGCGCGCTCGATGAGTTCCGCCGCTCCGGCCCCCTGGGCTGCGTGCATGGTCTGCCGCCCCTCCTCCGGGCCGGGCGGTTCTTAGGCGTCGCTCCGCGGCTTGACAACCGCCGCCGCGGCAAGCCCGGCGCGGCGCTCCGCCAGGAAGCGGCGGACCGCCGGGTCGGGCTCCAGGCCGATGGCGCGCTCATAGGCGGCGTCGGCCGCGCCGTCGTCGGCGGTGCGCGCCAGCAGCCCGGCGCGGGCGGCCCAGTAGGGCTGGTAGTCGCCGAGGCGGCGGTCGCCGGCGAGGCGGTCTAACGCCGCCAGCCCCGCATCCGGGCCCTCGATCTCGCCCAACGCCACCGCACGGTTGATCGCCACCACCGGCGAGCCGGTCTCGGCCAGCAGCGCGTCGTAGAGGGTGAGGATCGCCCGCCAGTCGATGCGGCCGGTGTGCCGGCGCGCCGCGTGCGCCGATTGCACCGCCGCCTCGAGCTGAAACCGCCCGATGCGGCCCATCGCGCTCGCCCGCCTCAGCAGCGCCTCGCCCTCCTCGATCAGCGCCGCCTGCCAGTGCTGCGGATCCTGTTCGGCGAGCGGGACGTAGCCGCCGAGCGCGTCGCGCCGTGCCGGGCGCCGCGCCTCGGCATGGAGCATGAGGGCGACGAGTCCGAGCGCCTCGGGCTCGTCGGGCAGCAGCGCCAGCACCAGGCGGCCGAGCCAGATCGCCTCGTCGGCGAGATCGCGCCGCCGCACCAGCGTGCCCGCTGGGTCGGTCCAGCCTTCGGCGAAGGCGGCATAGATCGCATCGAGCACCGCGTCGAGCCGCTCGCCCAGCTCGTCGCGGTCGGGCACGCGGAAGGGGATGCCGGCGTCGCGGATCTTGCGCTTGGCCCGCACCAGCCTTTGCCTCATGGCCGCCGGCGCGGTCAGGAAGGCCGAGGCGATGGCGCCCGCGTCGAAGCCCAGCACCGTCTGCAGGATCAGCGGCGCGCGCGCCGCCGGATCGATCGCCGGATGGGCGCAGGCGAACATCAGCCGCAACCGGTCGTCGGGGATCTCGGTCGTGGCCTCGGCTGCGGCGTGCAGCTCCTCCGCCAGCAGCAGCAGCGGATCGACGGCGCCGTCCCTGGTGCGACGCCGCCGATCCGTGTCGATGGCGCGCCGCTTGGCGGTCGCCAGCAGCCATGCCTCGGGCGAGCGCGGCGCGCCCTGCTCGGGCCAGGCGGCGAGCGCGCAGGTGAAGGCATCGGCGAGCGCATCCTCTGCCGCCGCGAGATCGCGCGTGCGGGCGGCGAGGAAGGCGAGGAGCTTGCCGTAGCTCTGCCGCGCGACGCGCTCGACCGCCCGGCGCGTCTCCTCGCCCGCCGTCATTAGCTGGCTCAGAGCGGCCGGATCGGCCGCACCTCGAGCGCGCCGTACTGCGCGCCGGGACAGCGCGCCGCCCAGCTCAGCGCCGCGTCGAGATCGGGCACGTCGATGATGTAATAGCCGCCGAGTTGCTCCTTGGTCTCGGCATAGGGTCCGTTCAGCACCTTGCTGCGGCCGTCGGCGACGCGCACCGTCGTCGCCGTGCTCGACGGCTGCAGCGGGTCGCCGGCGACGTAGGCGCCGCTCTCGCGCATCGCCTTGGTATAGGCGATGTAGGCGCCCATCACCTCGGCCATCTGTCGCTCGCTGGCACCCTGCCGCGCGGCCTCGTTCTGATAGATCAACAGCATGTAGCGCATCGGGTCCTCCTTGGGACAAAGCCGGCCGGCACGCGACGTGCCGCCACCCCCATGACGTTCGAGCCGGCTCGATTTCGACAGGCGCCGCCCCGGTCAATCCTCGACCGGCACGAAGATCGAATGGCGTCGCATTCCGTCCACCGCCTGCGACAGATGCCCTTTGCCCTGGGTGTCCTCGACCAGGATGACCTCGCCGGCGCCGATGACGCGGCTCTCGCCGTCGCTGGCGGTGATCCTCACCCCGGCGTCGAGGTTGATGATGTATTGCCGGCGCGGCGCCGGATGCCAGTCGAGGTCGTAATCGCCGGCGGTCTCGCGGAAGATGATCCCGCTGGCCGGCAGCCGCCGCGACAGCCTGCCCCCCGGCCGCTCCTCGACCCATTCCACCTCGATGTCGCGGAAATGCGTCTCGCCCTGCGCGTCGGCGTAGAGATTGTGGATACGCATCGGCGCGCCTTTCCTGCGGGGACCGTGGCGTCCCAGTCTAACCGCGGGCCGGGCTCGGCCACCAGCGCCGGGCGGCGCTCGGCGATCAGCTCCCTGATGGGCACCGACGCGCCGCTGGAACGCCATGAAGCCGCCAGAGGCTTCTCCGTCACCCTCGCCATCGCCGAAGGCGGCACGGTGCGGACGCCGTTGGAGAAGATCTTCTGGGCGCAGCGCTTCGGCATGCCGACCGACAAAATCGGCATCTCCAGGATGATCAACTGCGAGCGGCCGGCGGGCTGAACCGGAGCGATCCGCGCGTCAGGGAGCCGGCCGGTACACCCAGAGGGCGGCCGGTTCCTTGCCGGCGGCGCGCACCGCGAGGTACAGCCGGTCGGAGGCGGGATCGAACAGCGACGTCCGGGCTCCCGGGACGGTGGCCACGCGGCCGATCCGCTCATACCCCGCGCCGCGCCGCTCGAAAATGTCGAGCAGCCCTTCGCCGCAGCTGACATAGAGGCGGCCGCGCCGCGCGTCGAGGAAGACGTCATCGGCATCGCCGCAGGTGGCGGCCGCGGCGGCCACCGCGCCGGAGTCGGCGAAGACGACGAGCCGGGCCGGCCGACGAAAGACGGCGATCACGCGGTGCCCGGCCGCGTCCAGCGCCATCGGGAAGTTGGCGCCGGCATCGCGCGTGGTCCAGGACGCGATCTGCCGCCCGGCGGCGCGGTCGAGGACGGCGACCTCGCCGGCATCCGGTACATTGACGAAGATGCGGCTGCCCGCCGGATCGAGCTGGAAGGCTTCGGGATGCGCTTTGACGGCGATTTCCGCCAGTTTCACGCGCCGCTGCGGATCCACGATCGCCAGCGCGCCATTGCCGTAGCCGACCAGGACGCGACCGGCTGCCGCATCGATGCGGATGTTGTCGGCGTCCGCGCCGAGATCGAGGCGCCAGGCCGGCGCGAAATCCGGTCCGGCGAAGGCGCGCAGCGAGCCGTCGCCGCCATTGGCGACGACGAGCGTGTCGGTCGCCGCGACATATCCCACGCCCTGCGGCTCCGCCAGCCCGGTGATGCGGCGGAGCGGCTCGCGCCCGTCGAGATCGACCACCCCCACCGTATCGTTGCCGAGCTCGGCGACGAACAGCCGGCGATGCGCGCGATCGATGGCGAGATGGTCGATCCGGCCGGCAACCGCGCCCAGCGCGATCCTGCTCTCCAGCACCAGCGGCGCGGGCTCCGTGGCCGCGGCCGTCTGTCCGGCCAGGACGAGGCCCGCGGCCAGCAGCGGCACGAATCCCCTCATCTCGGCTCCTCCTTCGGTCGTGCACGTTCCGCCGGCGACGATGGCGTCGCGCGAGCCGCCCGGCAAGATATCACGATGGCATCCGTCGGCCGCTGTTGGCTCGCCCTTGCATGCGGTCGGCGGCCGTGGCCATTCTTGCTCCGCTCGGGCGGGGGGCGCGATGAAAAGCCGGATCATCGTCGTGAACGACAGGATGCAGCAGGGCTACCGCTACCGGCTGACCGAGCCCTTGGGACGGAACTTCGACCCCGACTTCGCGCCGGAGCTGACCCCCAAGGAGATGCTGCGCCTCGGCGTCTTCGGCGGCAAGTACATGACGGATGCGACCGCGGAATTTCCTCGGGACTGGTTCGTCGGCGCCAAGCTCTCGCCGCAGCGCCGCGATCCCGCGCTCAATTACTTCGGCATCCTGGCCGGCCAGCCGCTCTCGGTCTGGCGGGCGAAGGGCTGGATCTGGCCGGACGATCCCCGCGGCTGGTTCCAGTGGTATTGCCGCTACTATTTCGGCCGTCGCGTGCCGGAGGAGGATCGCCGGCAGATCGGGCGGTGGCAGGCGATGCGCCGCCACATCCGCCAGATCCAGCGCCATTGCGAGCCCGGCGATCTCCACTGCCGCCCGCGCCAGCGCCAGGCGCTGCTGCAATGGGCCTATGACAGCCGCCGGATGTGAGCGGCCATTATGCCTTCGCCCGCAGCTGCAGCGCGTAGAGCAGAATGCCGGCGCTGACCGAGACGTTGAGCGACTGGACGGGACCCGCGCCGGGGATGGTGACGATCTCGTCGCAGGCGGCGAGCGTGGCGCGAGGCAGGCCCGCCTCCTCATTGCCCAGCACCAGCGCTGGCGGGCGCGCGGTCGGCGCCAGCGATGCCAAGGGCGTGCCGCGCTCGAGCGCCGCGCCGAGCACGCGGTAGCTCCCTTTGAGCCGCCGCAGTACCGTCGGCATATCCGCCGCGCGATAGACCGCGAGCTGTTCCAGCCCGCCCTCGGCGACGCGGTAGCTCGCATCCGAGGGCAGCGCCTGCGCCGCATGGTCGGACAGCACCAGCCGCGTCAGGCCGAAGAACGCCGCGCTGCGCGCGATGGCGCCGAGATTATGCGGGTTGCCGACGCCGTCGAGCAGCAGCAGCGGCTTGCCGTCGCGCGCCCAGAGCAGGGCCTCGGCCGGATCGAGCGGCAGCACCGGGCGCGGCTGCGCCACTGCCACCACGCCGCCATGCATCGCGCCGCCGGCGACGCGCTCCAGCTCCGCCGCCGGCACCAGGCGATAGGGCTTGCGCGCCCGCGCCAGCGTCATGCAGAAGCCCGACACCGCACTCTTCATGCGCTCGTCGAAGAACAGCCGCTCGACCCGCTCCGGCGCCGCGGCGAACAGCGCCGTCACCGCCGGCAGCCCGGCGACGCGCAGCAGCGTCCGCGCGTCCTGGCGCGGCTTGGGCTGCTGCGGCGTCCTGCGCCGCTTCGCCGCTCTTGCGCCCCGCGAGTCAGGGCGCAAGACGCGACCACAGGATCAGGGGTAGGGGTCGGCGCCGAAGGTCGGGCCGAAGGCCGGGCCGAATCCCGGCGCGAAGACCGGTCCGAACGGGTTCATCATGGACTCGTCCTGGATGTCCTGCATCTCCTGGGTCGCGTCGTAATTCTGCTCCGCCGCCTCTTCCCGCTCGCGGGTATTGCGCGCCTGGATCTGCAGGTCCTGATATTTGTCGAAGGCGGCATCGTTGCCGATGTAGGCACAATGGCAATACTCGGGATCGCTGTACCAGAATCGCGTCTTGCCGTCCTTGCCGATGTAATGATGGAGCTTGAGCGGCGTGAAGCGGGCAAGCTGCTCGGTCTTGCCGGGCGTATCGGCCGGGACCTGCCGGAAGCCCGCGGCTGCCAGCATCTGCTCCATGTGTCGCGCCTGTTCGGCGGGATCCGGCCCGAAGAGACCGCATCCGCCCAGTACCAAGAGCCAAGCCAGCCAGCGGGCGCGTCGCACGAGACGGCTGCGGTCTTGGCGGGAAAAATTCGTTCCTGCCTGTGTCATGGGGCATGAATTTAGCCGCTTCCCTCCGGACCATCACAGTGAAATCATCGTCATGTGCGCCGATGTGACGCGTCGGTCATGTCCCGTTGTCCTGTCGGGTCAGCGCCGGCCGAGGGCGCGCCAGCCGATGTCGCGGCGGAAGAACCCGCCGGGCCACCGGATGCGCTCGATCGCGGCATAGGCCTTGTCGCGGGCATCGGCGACATCCTTGCCCAGCGCTACCACGTCGAGCACGCGCCCGCCATCGGCGACCAGCCGCGCGCCCTCGCGCCTGGTGGCGGCATGGAAGACCTTGACCGCGGGGTCGCTCGACGCCGCATCGAGCCCGGCGATCTCGGTGCCTTTGACGGGATCGCCGGGATAGCCCTTGGCGGCGAGCACGACGCAGACCGCGGCCTCGTCGCGCCAGCGCAGATCGAAGCCGTCGAGCACGCCGTCGCGGGCCGCGACCAGCGCCGGCAAAAGATCGCTCTTGAGCCGCGGCAGCAGCGCTTGGCATTCGGGATCGCCGAAGCGGACGTTGTATTCGATCAGCTTCGGCCCGTCGCGGGTCAGCATCAGCCCGGCATAGAGCACGCCGCGATAGGCGCGGCCTTCCTCGCCCATGCCGCGCACTGTCGGCAGGATGATGCGCTCCATCACCGCCCGCTCGATCTCCGGGCTGACGCAGGCGGCCGGCGAATAGGCGCCCATGCCGCCGGTATTGGGGCCGGTGTCGCCGTCTCCCACCCGTTTGTGATCCTGCGCCGTGGCCAGCGGCAGCGCGTGGCTGCCGTCGACCAGCGCGAAGAAGCTCGCCTCCTCGCCCGCGAGGAATTCCTCGATCACCAGCTCGGCGCCGGCGGCGCCGAAGCGCCGGCCGATCATCGCCTCGTCGATGGCGGCGAGCGCGTCCTCAACCGTCATCGCCACGGTGACGCCCTTGCCGGCGGCGAGCCCGTCCGCCTTGACCACGATCGGCGCGCCATGCCGGCGCACGAACTCCTTGGCCGGCTGGGCTTCGCGGAAGCGGCCGTAACCGGCGGTCGGGATGCCGTATTTGGCGCAGAGATCCTTCATGAAGCCCTTCGAGCCCTCGAGCGCCGCCGCCGCGGCACTCGGGCCGAAGGCGGCGATGCCGGCCGCCTCCAGCCGGTCGACCAGCCCCGCCACCAGCGGCGCCTCCGGCCCGACCACGACGAAATCGATGCGCTCGCGCCGCGCCAGCGCGACGATGCCGTCGAGATCGTCGGCCGACACCGGCACGCAGACCGCGTCCTCGGCGATCCCCGGATTGCCCGGCGCGCAATAGAGCGCGTCGCAGAGCGGCGAGGCCGCGATCGCCCAGGCGAGCGCGTGCTCGCGCCCGCCCGAGCCGATGACGAGTACCCGCATACGCTCCTGCTCCCCTTGGTTCCTTGGCGCCGCGCGGTCTTGTATCATAGCCGATGATGGCCGGAACCCCATTGTCGACGCCGCCTGGCGAGTCGCCGCTCAGGCCGAACCTGCCGGAATATACCGTCAGCGAGCTCTCCGCGGCGCTGAAGCGCAGTATCGAGCAGGGCTTCGCCTATGTCCGCGTGCGCGGCGAGGTGTCGGGCTTCAAGCGCCACAGTTCCGGCCATTGCTATCTCGCCCTCAAGGACACCGAGGCGGTGCTCGACGCCGTCTGCTGGCGCGGCACGGCGCAGCGCCTCGCGCTCAAGCCCGAGGACGGCATGGAGGTGGTCTGCACCGGCCGCCTCACCACCTATCCCGGGCGTTCGAAATACCAGCTCGTGGTCGAGACCATGGAACTCGCCGGCGTCGGCGCCCTGCTCAAGCTGCTGGAGGAGCGCAGGAAGCGGCTCGCGGCCGAAGGCCTCTTCGCCGAGGAGCGCAAGAAGAAGCTGCCCTTCCTGCCGGCGGTCATCGGCGTCGTGACATCGCCGACCGGCGCCGTCATCCGCGACATCCTGCACCGCCTCGCCGACCGCTTCCCGCGCCGCGTGCTGCTGTGGCCGGTGGCGGTGCAGGGCGAGGGCGCGGCGCAGCAGGTCGCGGCGGCGATCGAGGGCTTCAACCGGCTGGCGCCCGGCGGCGCGGTGCCGCGGCCGGACCTGCTGATCGTCGCGCGCGGCGGCGGCAGCCTCGAGGATCTCATGGCCTTCAACGAGGAGATCGTGGTGCGCGCCGCCGCTGCCTCGGCGATCCCGTTGATCTCCGCCATCGGCCACGAGACCGACACCACGCTCATCGATTATGCCAGCGACCGCCGCGCGCCGACGCCCACCGCCGCCGCCGAGATGGCGGTGCCGGTGCGGCTCGACCTGCTGGCCGAGCTCGACGCCAAGGCGGTGCGGCTCGCCGGCGCCCTGTCGCGCCTGCTGACCGAGCGCCGCGCCCGCATCGCCGGCCTCGCACGCGGCCTGCCGGATCCGCGCAGCATCCTAGACACCGCGCGCCAGCGCCTCGACGACCGCGCCGAGCGGCTGCTGGTCGGGTTCCGTGCGCTGCTGGGCGTGAAGCGCCACCGCCTCGACAGCGCCGCCGAGCGCCTCGGCGGCGCGGCGCTGCCGGCGCTGCTCGAACGCGCGCGCGCGCGCCTCGACGACATGGCGCCGCGGCTGCGCCACGCGGCAACCCGCTTTCTCGCCCATGAGCGTCATCGCCTCGACGCCTGCGGCGGCCGGCTCGAAACCTACGGCCAAGCGCTGCGCGACACGCTGGCGCGCGGATTCGCCGTCATCCGCGACGCGTCGGGGGCGATCATCGACACCGCGGCGGCGCTCGCCCCCGGCGATGCCCTCACCATCGAATTCCACGACGGCACGCTCGCCGCCACCGTCGACGGCAGTCCGCGCCGCGCCGCGGGGAAATCGAAGAAGCCCCGGCCGGATCAGGGCTCGCTGCTGTGAGGAGCGGCGTCGCCCTCATCGGCGTTCTCTTCGCGCTGCTGCTCGCCCATCCCTGCCTCGCCGATGCGCTCGGTCTCGACGGCGCGGTCGAGCAGGGCGGGCTGGTGCGGGGTCGGACCGAGCCCGGCGCCATCGTCACGCTCGACGGCCGCGCGCTGCGCGTGGCACCCGACGGCGCCTTCATCTTCGGCTTCGGCCGCGACGCGTCGGCGACTGCCGCGCTCGATATAAAGCTTCCGGACGGGAGCCGCCTCCATCGCGAACTCGCCGTGGCGCAACGCCGCTACGAGGTCCAGCGCATCGATGGGCTGCCGCCCGTGCAGGTGACGCCGGACCCGCTGACCCTGGCGCGGATCAAGCGCGAGGCCGGGCTCGTCGCTGCGGCGCGCGCGGTGGACAGCAATCTCGATTTCTTCGAGCGGCGTTTCGTCTGGCCGGCGCAGGGGCCGATCTCCGGCGTCTATGGCAGCGAGCGCATCCTCGACGGGGAGAAGCGCGCGCCGCATATGGGGCTCGACATTGCCGCGCCGCGCGGCTCGTCGGTGCTCGCCGCCGCCGCCGGCACGGTCACGCTGGCCGAGCCGCATCTCTTCTTCACCGGCGGCACCGTCATCATCGATCACGGCTACGGCCTCGCCACGACCTACCAGCACATGGACCGTGTCGATGTGAGGGTAGGCGAGCATGTGACATCCGGCGAGCCGATCGGCGTGGTCGGTGCCACCGGCCGCGTCACCGGCCCGCATCTGCACTGGGCGCTCAACTGGTACGACGTCCGCCTCGACCCCGCGCTCGCCATCGGCCCGATGCCCGAAGGCGCGCGCTGAGCGCGCCCCTCACTCCGGCCAGCGCCGGTGCAGCCAGAACCAGTGGTCCGGGCGCTCGCGGATCCAGCGCTCCAGCACCTGGTTCACCTGCACCGTCAGCGCCCGCGCATCGGCAGCGGCGTCGCCGCCGCGCGCGACCTCCAGCGGCGGCTCGGCGGTGAGGCGGAAGCGCGCGCGCGGCAGCCGCTCGACGCGCACTGGCACCACCGCGCTGCCGAAGCGCAGCGCGAAGACGGCGAGGCTGTGCTCGGTCATGGCGTCGCGGCCGAAGAACGGCACGGCGATGCCGTCGTTCTTCTTCTGGTCGACCAGCATGGCGATGTGCCGGCCGCGCTTCATCGCCGCCAGCATGCGCCGCGCCCCGGCGCTGCCCTTGGCGGCAAGCTCGGCGCCGACGACGCTGCGGGAGTGGGCGATGAGCTGGTCGACGATCGGGTTGTTGACGGCGCGGTACATCTCCACCACCTCGAGCCCGGCCTGGGTCACCGCCAGCGTCGCCACTTCCCAATTGCCGAAATGCCCGGAGAAGAAGATGGCGCGCTTTCCCGGCATCCCTTGCGCGCGGATATGCTCGGCGCCGACCATCTCGATGCGGCCGCCGCGCTCATAGGCGCGGTACTTGCCGAGATGCGGGTATTCGGCGACGACGCGGCCGAGATTGTCCCACATGCCGCGGATGATGCGCCTTCCTTGCGCTTCGTCGATCTCCGGCAGCGCGCGGCGCAGGTTGCGCAGCGCGCGCCGGCTGACTGCCAGGCGCGGCCCGATGCTGCGCGCCAGGAACCCGCCCAGCGCCGAGGCGGCGGTCACCGGCAGCAGGCGGAAGCAGGCATAGACCAGCACCGCGCCGGCGCCTTCGGCGAGGTTCTGCAGCCGGCGCTCAGGCATGGCAGGCCCGCGCCAGCAGTGCGTCGAGCGCCGCCGCATCCTCCCACACGACTGCCACCTCGAGCACGCCGATGCCCACGCGCTGCGCCGGCGGCAGCCGCACCCGGTCCTTGGCGGTGGTGACGAGAAGCGCGCCGGCCACCGCCGCTTCCGTCCGGAGCCGCGCCAGTTCGCCCGCGCCGTATCGGTGATGATCGGCAAAGCCGTGCCGGGCGACGAGACGGCCGCCGGCGGCCTCGAGGCTGGCGAAGAATTTCTCCGGCCGCGCGATGCCGGCAAACGCCACCACGGGGCGGCCGGCGAATTCGGCGGCGTTCAGCGCCTCAAGCCGCGCGCGCAGTACCGGCTTGGCCGCGAGCAGCGGCGCGATCCCGGCCGCATCCTTGCCCATCAGTACTGCCGCGTCGGCGCGCGCGATGCCCGGCTCGAGCCGCTCGCGCAACGGCCCTGCCGGCAGCACCCGGCGATTGCCGAAGCCGTAGCCGCCATCGACCACCAGCAGCGACAGGTGCTTGGCGAGTCTTGGGTTCTGCAGCCCGTCATCGAGCAGCAGCAGCTCCGCCCCGGCGGCCACCGCCGCCTGCGCCCCGGCGACCCGGTCGCGCGCCACCCAGCACGGCGCCGCCTGCGCCAGCAGCAGCGGCTCGTCGCCGACTTCGTCCGCCGCATGACGCGTGGGATCGACCGCGATCGGTCCGGCGAGGCTGCCGCCATAGCCGCGGCTCAGGATGTGCACCCGGCGGCCCAGGGCCCCGAGCCGCGTCGCGAGCGACAAGGTCACCGGCGTCTTGCCGGCGCCGCCCGCCACCAGATTGCCGATGCAGATGACCGGCACCGGCGCCTGCCACGGCCGCGTCCAGCCTTGGCGCGCCGCCGCCGCCAGCGCGTAGGTCCAGGCAAGCGGCTGCAGCAGAGACGAGACCAGCCCCTGCCGCGCCCAGAAGTCAGGCGTAGGCGGAGCTGGCATGCGGCGTCAGCCGGTCGAGCCAGGGCGCGATGCGCTCCATCACCGCCGCGAGCACCGCGCGGTTGTCGGCGGCGACCTCGAGCCCGGCGGCGGCGCGACGCGCGCGCTCGGCGGGATCGGCAAGCAGGCGGGCCACGGCGGCGGCAAGCTCCTCGGCGTCGCGCACCGCGATCGCGGCGCCGGCGGCGGCGAGGTCGCGGGCGATGCCGGCGCAGTTGCTCATGTCCGGCCCGTGCAGCACGGCGCAGTCGAGCAGCGCCGCCTCCAGCGGGTTGTGCCCGCCGCGCGGCACCAGCGAGCCGCCGATGAAGGCGATGCCGGCGAGCCGGTAGAACAGGCCGAGTTCGCCCAGCGTGTCGCCGAGATAGATCTCCGTCTGCGCCGTGATCGGCTCGGCGAGCGAGCGCCGCGCCACGCGGAGCCCGGACTCGCGCAGCAGCGCCGCGACGGCGTTGGCCCGTGCCGGGTGGCGCGGCACCAGGACGGTGAGCAGGTCGGGCCAGCGCCGCTTCAGCGCCTGGTGCGCTGCCGCCGTCGCCTGTTCCTCGCCCTCATGCGTGCTGGCGGCCAGCCACAGCGGCCGTCCCGCCGCCTGGGCCGCGAGCTTCGCCAGCTCGGCCTCGCTCACCGGCAGCGGTCCGGCCGCGGCCTTGAGGTTGCCGACGCAGAGCGCGCGCCGCGCGCCGAGCTGGCGCAGCCGCTCGGCCTGCACCATGTCCTGGGCAAGGCAGAGATCGAAGGCGCCGATCACCGGCCCGATCAGCCGCGGCCAGCGCCGCCAGGTCTCGAAGGATTGTTGCGACATGCGCCCGTTGATCAGCAGCAGCGGAATCTCGCGCGCCGCCGCCTCGGTGACGAGGTTGGGCCACAGCTCGGATTCGACCCAGAGGGCGAGGTCGGGCCGCCAATGGTCGAGGAAGCGCCGCACCGAGCTCATGCGGTCGACCGGAATGTATTGATGGAAGGTGCGGCCCGGCGGCAGCCGCGCCGCCAGCAGCCGCGCCGAGGTGACGGTGCCGGTGGTGACCAGGACGGACAGCGTCGGCCGCTCTTCCGTCAGCCGGTCGATCAGCGCCAGCATCGACACCGCTTCGCCGATGCTCGCCGCATGCACCCAGACCACGGTGCCCTCCGGCCGCTTCAGGCTCGCCACGCCGCGGCGCTCGGCAAAGCGCGCCCGATCCTCCTTGCCGCGCGCCAGCCGGCGCAGCAGATAGAGGCTCACCAGCGGCCCGAGCAGCGTGGTGAGCGCGCGATAGAGGCGCAGCGACGTCATCGGCTGCCGCCCGTTGCGGCGCGGCGCAGCGCGCGCAGATCGTCGCGGCCCAGCGTGCCCGGCGCCGTCGCCTCGCAGCCGACGCGGCGGTCCGCCTCGGCGGTCTGCGCGATCATCCGCTCCTCGATGAGGCGCCGCCAGCGCTCGCTGTCCTCGGCGTCGAGCTCGGCCGGAACCGCGATCGGCTCGCCCCAGAGAAAGATGCCGCGCGTCCAGGGGAAGGGGAGGTGGAAGCGGTCCCAGGTGCGGAGGATGCGCCGGTGCCGCGTTGCATAGGTGATCGGGATCACCGGCGCGCGCGCCAGCCGCGCCGCCGCGACGATGCCGGCGCTGGCGCGCATCGCCGGGCCGTTGGGTCCGTCGGGGGTGATGCCGACGCAATCGCCGGCTTTCACGTGGCGTACCATGGCGCGCAGCGCCGCGCCGCCGCCGGCGGTCGACGAGCCGGCGATGGAATCGATGCCGAAATAGCGCACCGCGTCGGCGATCAGGCGGCCGTCGCGGTGGCCGGAGATCAGCATGTGCATCGGCGCCAGGTTCTGCCACGCCATCGGAATCATCAGCAGGCGCCCGTGCCAGAAGGCGAGGATGAAGGGCTTGCCCTCGGCGTGCAGCCGGCGCGGGGTCTCCGCCCCTTCCACCGTCCAGCGCCCGGTGCGGTGGACGAAGCGGATATAGAGGTGGACGAGCCAGCAGGATAGACGCTGCACGGCCTCGGACCGCAGCAGGCGCTTCATCGGGCCCACGTGCTCAGCTCCCGACCGCGCGGATGGCGAAGCCGTAGTCGCGCGTCGCCTGGTCGGCGAATTGCAGCGAATAGAGCCGCGCATAGATGCCGTTGTGCCGCAGCAGCTCGCCATGCGTCCCGGATTCGGCGATGCGCCCGGCATCGACGACATGGATCACGTCGGCATCGACCACGGTGGAGAGCCGGTGCGCGATCACCACCGTGGTGCGGCCGTGCATCAGCGCTTTGAGCGCCGCCTGCACCTGGCGCTCGGATTCGGTGTCGAGCGCCGAGGTCGCCTCGTCGAGCAGCAGGATCGGCGCGTTCTTGAGCATGGCGCGGGCGATGGCGAGGCGCTGGCGCTGGCCGCCGGAGAGCTTGACGCCCTGCTCGCCGACCAGCGTGTCGTAGCCTTGCGGCAGCGCGCGGATGAATTCGTCGGCCGCCGCCGCCTTGGCCGACGCCACGATCTCCGCCTCGCTCGCGCCGAAGCGGCCATAGGCGATGTTGGCGCGCACCGTGTCGTCGAACAGGCTCACCTCCTGGCTCACCAGCGCGATGGCGCCGCGCAGGCTCGCCAGCGTCGTCTCGCGCACATCCGTGCCGTCGATCGCCACCGTCCCCGCCGCCGCGTCGTAGAAGCGCGGGATGAGGTTGAGGATGGTCGACTTGCCGGCGCCCGAGGCGCCCACCAGCGCCACCGTCTTGCCCGCCGGGGCGACGAAGCTGACGCCGTTGAGCGCCGGCGTGCCGTTGGCATAGGCGAAGCGCACGTCGCTGAAGCGCACCTCGCCGCCCCTGACGGCGAGCGGCCGCGCATTGGGCGTCTCGCGGATCTCCGGTTCGACGTCGAGCACGGTGAAGATGCGCTGCGCCGCCGCCAGCCCCTCCTGCAGATTGGCGTTGAGCCCGGCCAGCGCCTTCATCGGCTGATAGGCCAGCAGCATGGCGGTGATGAAGGAGAAGAAGGCGCCGGGGCTGCGCGCCTCGCTGATCACCTGATGGCCGCCATAGAGGATGACCAGCGCCACCGCGACGCCGCCCAGCGTCTCCATCAGCGGCGATGCCACGGCGCGGATGCGCTGGGCGCGCTCGACCAGCGCATAGAGGCTCTCGATGATCCGCGCCGCGCGCTTCTGCTCATAGCCCTCCATGCCATAGGCCTTGACGTGGCGCGCGCCCTGGAAGGTCTGGTCGAGCAGCGTGGTGAACTGGCCGATCTCGCTCTGGGTGTTGGCGGAGACGCGGCGCATGCGCCGGCCGATGCCGACGATCGGGCGGATGGCGATCGGAAACACGATGAAGGCGATCAGCGCCAGCAGCCAGTCCTGGTAGAACATCAGCGCCACCAGGAATGCCGCCGTCACCGCCTCCTTGCCGATGCCGGCGAGCACCACGGTGGTGGCGTTGCGCAGCATGCCGGCGTCGTAGGTGAAGCGCGAGATCAGCGTGCCGGTGGGGTTGGCATGGAAATAGGCGATGTCGGCGCGCATCAGCCGCGCGAACAGGCCGAGCTGGATGTCGGCGACGACCCGCTGCCCGACCGTGGTCATCAGCACCGACTGCCAGTAGTTGGAGACGCCCTTCACCGCCGCCAGCGCAATCACCGCGAGCGGGATGAGCAGCAGCAGATGCTCGTCATGGGCGACGAAGACGCGGTCGAGCATCGGCTGCATCAGCCAAGCGTTCGCCGCCGTCGCCCCGGCCATCAGCCCCATGCAGACCAGCGCTGCCGCCATGCGCCCGGCATAGGGACGCAGGAAATCGCCGGCCAGGCGACGCATCAGCGGCAGGGTACGGTGGCTGAACTCGGCGGCTGGCGCGCGTCCCGGCCCGTGCCTGTCGGTTGGAGCGCTCAAATCGGGCAGCTTTCCCTTGTTTCCCGGCCATCATAGCACGTGCGGCGCGCGCCGGCGCCGGCCGTCGATCCCTCTTACCGGAGCCCGGCAGGCGAGGCAAGACGCGGGGTTTTATGACGGTTTGCACCATCCTGGGTCGAGATGGCGGATGACGCCGGGACCGCCTTCGGCTATGCAGGCGGATCGGGAGGGCTGCGATGGACGAGCACGAGGGAGGGGCCCGCCGCCTTCTGGTGATCTACAATCCCACGGCCGGCGGCCGCAAACGGCGCCGGCTCGGATGCTGGCTCTCCCATCTCCGGACGCTGGGCGCCGAGGTGACGCTGACCGAGACGGAGGCGCCGCGCCATGCCGAGGCTCTCGCCCGCGCCGCCGATCCGCGACGCTTCGACGCGGTCGCGGTGGCCGGTGGCGACGGCACCATCAACGAGGCGGTGAACGGGCTGGCGGGGTCGAGCCTGCCGCTGGCGCTGCTGCCGCTCGGCACCGCCAACGTCCTGGCCAACGAGATCGGCTTGCCGCGGCGGCTCGCCGAGCTTGCCCGCATCGCCGCCTTCGCGCCGGCGCGGACGGTCTGGCCGGGCGAGGCGCAGCCCGAGGGCGGCGACGCGCGGCGCTTTCTCGTCATGGCCGGCATCGGCTTCGATGCCGAGGTGGTGGAGCATCTCGACCTCGCCTTGAAGCGGCGCGCCGGCAAGCTCGCCTATGTCGCCAGCATCGCCGGGCGGCTGCGCGACTATCGCCCCTGCTTCTATCGCGCCGAGATCGACGGCGTTGCCGTCGAGGGCGCCTCGCTGGTCGCCGCCAAGGCGCATTTCTACGGCGGCCGCTTCGTGCTGGCGCCGGCGGCGCGGCTCGACCAGCCGTCGCTGCAGCTCGTCGTGTTCGGCCATGCCGGCCGCAGTGCGGCGCTGGGCTATCTCGCGGCAATGGGCGCCGGCCGGCTGTCGCACTGCCGCAGCCTGCGCATCCTGCCGGCGACATCGCTGTATCTGACCGGGCCCGCTGGCGCGCCGGTGCAGCTCGACGGCGACATCCAGCTCCGGCTGCCCGCCCGCATCGCCATTGCCGCCACCCCGCTCCAGCTGATCCAGCCCTTCGCGAACGCGTAGCGTTCGTCGGCCGCGGCGCCAGCGGTTGCGCAGCAACCGCGAAAGCCGCCCGGTTCCGGATGGCTGCGGCGGCAGCGGGAGGGCGCTATAAGAAACCCGCCCCAACCGAGGGCCATTCCGATGCGCAGCCCTGTCCTGCTCTTCATCACCATCCTGAGCACACTCGCCTATCTCGGCCTCGCCGTGCTCGGCTGGGGCGGGATTGCCGGATTCTTCTCCCACCCTGCCCTGGTCGTGCTGGCGATCGTCCTCCTGGCGCTTACCGGCGCGGCGCTCTTCAGCAGCGGCAATCTGAGCCGCGGCGAGCGCGAGGATCGCGGCAACCGCTGGGTGATCGCCGCCTTCGGGGCGCTTGGGCTGCTTGCGGGATATCTGCCGGCCTATACCGACCGGATCGGCTTCTGGACGCTCGACGGCGACGGCCTGCGCTGGCTGGGCGTCGCCCTGTTTGCCGCCGGCGGCGTGCTGCGGCTGTGGCCGGTCTTCGTGCTCGGCCGCCGCTTCAGCGGGCTGGTCGCCATCCAGCCGGGGCATCGCCTGGTCACCAGCGGACTTTACGGCGTCATCCGCCACCCGAGCTATCTCGGGCTGTTGGTCAATGCGCTGGGCTGGGCGCTCGCCTTCCGCTCGGGGGTCGGCGTGCTGCTGGCGGCGCTCATGCTGCCGGTGCTGCTGGCGCGCATCCGCGCCGAGGAGGCGCTGTTGGCGAGCCAGTTCGGCGCCGAATACGACGCCTACCGCGCCCGCACCGCGCGGCTGATTCCCGGGCTCTACTGAGGAGGCGGCTATGCCCCCGCCACCGTCATGCCATCGATGCGGATGGTCGGCGCATCGACCCCGGTCTTGAAGTCGAGATCGTTGGCGGCGGTGAGGTGCAGGAACATGTCCTTGAGATTGCCCGCCACCGTCACCTCGCTGACGGCATAGGCGAGCGCGCCGCTCTCGATCCAGAAGCCGGCGGCGCCGCGGCTGTAATCGCCGGTGACGCCGTTCACCCCCATGCCCATCAGCTCCGTGACGTAGAGCCCGGCCGGGATGTCGCCGATCAGCTCCTGCGCCGTGACCGGCCCGGGCTCGAGCCAGAGATTGGTCGGCGACGGGCCGGGCGGCGAGGAGGTGCCGCGGCTGGCATGGCCGGTGCTTTCGAGCTTGAGCTGGCGCGCCGAGGCGAGATCGAGCAGCCAGGTGGTCAGCACGCCGTCCTCGATGATGGCGCGGCGGCGGTTGGGCAGGCCCTCGCCGTCGAACGGCTTGGAACGCAGGCCGCGCGGCTTGTGCGGCTCGTCGATCACGGTCATGCCGGCGGGAAAGATGCGCTGGCCGAGCTTGTCCTTGAGGAAGCTGGTGCCGCGCGCCACCGCCGGGCCGCTGATCGCGCCGGCGAGATGGCGCAGCAGGCTGGCGGCGACGCGGGGGTCGAACACCACCGGCACATGGCAGGTGGCGATCTTGCGTCCGCCCAGCCGGCGCACCGCGCGCGTGCCGGCCTCGTGGCCGATCGCGACGGGGTCGCGGAGATCGGCGGCGTGGACGGCACTCGAGAAGGCGTAATCGCGCTCCATCGCCGTGCCCTCGCCGGCGAGCACCGCGGCGCTGACCGAATGGCCGGTGCTGGCATAGCTGCCGGCGAAACCGTTGGACGCCGCCATCGCCACGCGCGAGCGGCCCCAGCCGGCTTCCGCGCCTTCCGAGTTGGTGACGCCGGGCACCGCGCGCGCCGCGTCCTCGGCGGCGGCGGCGCGCTCCATCAGCCGCTCCGGCGACGGCTCCTCGCCATCGACCAGGTCGAGATCGGGCCAGGCGCGGGCGATCGCTGCGGGCTCGGCCAAGCCGCAATAGGGATCCTCCGGCACCGCCTTCGCCATCGCGATCGCGCGCTCGACCAGCTCGTCGGCGCGCTCGGCGCCGCGGTCGTTGGACGAGACGATCGCCTGCCGCTTGCCGACCAGCACGCGCAGGCCGAGATCATAGCTCTCCGAGCGCTCGAGCTTCTCGGTGCGGCCCAGGCGCTGCGCATGCGACAGCGACACGCCTTCGGCGAGTACGGCATCGGCCTGGTCGGCGCCGGCGCGGCGCGCCTTGGCGATGAGCTCGCCGAGAAAGGCGAGGGCGGTGTCTTGCGGCATGGCGGTTCCCCGGTTCTGACTGCGGCTCTATATGGGCGGCCGGCGGCGGCGGTTACAGCGATACCGGTAGCCGCTCCTCGCAGCCCGCGAACGCTAGCGCAGCGTCCCCGGCTTGGCCAGCGAGCGCCGGCGCCGTCTGCCTGTTAATCTCCGCCGCCGCTCCCATCTCCAGCGGGGATGGTGCAAGGAGGGGAGCATGAGCCGGCCGCCGACACCCGAGCCCGAGGCGCCGGACGAGCCGGCGCCGGACGCCGTCGAGATGACCATCGCGCCGCGCGCGCGCGATCTCGGCGAGGGATTCCTGGTGGCGCGTCTGCTGCCCTTCGCCAAGCGCCGCATGGTCGGCCCGTTCATCTTCTTCGACGCCCTGGGGCCGGCGCGGTTTGCCGCCGGGCGTGGTCTCGACGTGCCGCCGCATCCGCATATCGGCCTCGCCACCGTCACCTATCTCTTCGCCGGCGAGATCGTGCATCGCGACAGCCTCGGCAACGTGCTGCCGATCCGGCCGGGCGAGGTGAACTGGATGACCGCCGGCAGCGGCATCGCCCATTCCGAGCGCAGCGACGCGGTGCTGCGCCGGAAGCCGTCTGCTCTCCACGGCATCCAGTCCTGGGTGGCGCTGCCGCGGCGCCACGAGGACACGGCGCCGGCTTTCGCCCATCACCCGCGGTCGAGCCTGCCGGTGATCGAGGGCGAGGGCAAGAGCCTGCGCCTCATTGCCGGCAGCTTTGCCGGGAAGCGCTCGCCGGTCGAGGTGCTCTCGCCCATGCTCTATGCCGACGTGCTGCTCCAGCCCGGCGCGCGGCTCGCCGTGCCGGCCGAGCATGAGGAGCGCGCGGTCTATCTCGTCGAGGGCGCGGCGACGATCGCCGGCGAGAGCCACCCGGCGGGCCGGCTTCTGGTCTTCCGGCCCAAGGCGGAGATCGTCGTCACCGCGCCGCAGGGGGTGCGGCTGATGCTGCTCGGCGGCGCGCCGCTGGACGGGCCGCGGCACATCTGGTGGAACTTCGTCTCCAGCTCCCGGGAGCGCATCGAGGCGGCCAAAGCGGATTGGAAGGCCGGCCGCTTTCCGCCGGTGGCCGGCGATGGCGGATTCGTTGCGCTGCCGGAATGAGCCGCTCGCTTAACGCGAGATTAAGTCACATGCGTGATACTTCGCCGAGGAGTTTTCCGACCCTGAGGAGCAGGCAGTGGAGAGTGACAACGGCGCGGATCTCCGGCAGCTGCTGCGCAGCGAGTTCGGCGGCATGTTCGAGGAGCTGCGCCGCTTTGTCGATCGCCGCATCGCCGAGCTCAGCACCGAGATCCACGCCACCGTCGAGATGGTGGATTTCAGCGAGACCAACCTGACGCAGCAGCTCGCGCGCATGCATCAGCAGCTCTCGCGCGTGATCGCGCTACCGGTGGCGGCGACGCGCAACTCCGGCAACGAGCTCGAGACGGTGGTGCAGTCGAGCGAGGATGCGGCCAACCGGATCATGACCGCGGCCGAGAAGATCGCCGCCGCGCTCGACGGCGCCGATTCCAAGGCGGCGGTGCGCGAGCAGCTCAACGCCATCTTCGAGGCCTGCGCCTTCCAGGACCTCACCGGCCAGCGCGTCCGCCGGGTGCTCGACCAGCTCAAATCGCTCGACCACATGCTGGCGGAGATGGTGGAACACGGCCAGCAGCCGGGTGAGGCGGCGAAGCCGCGCGATCCCATCCGCCTCACCTTCGAGATCGCCGGCAGGGGCCCCGATCTTGCGCAGAAGGAGGTCGACGCGCTGATGGCCAGGTAAACTCGCGCGGCGAGTTTATCCGCGGCGGACGCCGGCGGTTGCTCTTGCAACCGTGAAAGTCCGCACCGTTCCAACCAGCCTCGACGCGATCCCTATTTCCAGATCGGCTTGCCGCTTCCCGGCAGGCCGTAGCTCGACCATTTCGCGGTCACTTCGGCGATGATCTCGTCGGTCATGCGGATCTGGCGGCCCCAGTCGCGGCGCGTCTCGGGCGGCCATTTGTTGGTGGCATCGAAGCCCAGCTTGCCGCCCAGCCCTGATTCGGGCGCCGCGAAATCGAGGTAGTCGATCGGCGTGTTCTCGACCACGGTGATGTCGCGGGCCGGGTCCATGCGGGTGGCGATCGCCCACATTACGTCGGTCCAGCGCCGCGCGTCGATGTCGTCGTCGACGACGATGACGAATTTGGTGTAGATGAACTGGCGCAGGAACGACCACACCCCCATCATCACCCGCTTGGCATGGCCGGGATAGGCCTTGCGGATCGACACCACCGCGATGCGGTAGGAGCAGCCCTCGGGCGGCAGCCAGAAATCGACGATCTCCGGGAATTGCTGCTGCAGCAGCGGGATGAACACCTCGTTGAGCGCCTCGCCCAGCACCGAGGGCTCGTCCGGCGGCCGGCCGGTGAAGGTCGAGAGATAGATCGGCTCGCGCCGCCGGGTGATGGCGCTGATGCGGAACACCGGGAAGCGCTCGACCGCGTTGTAATAACCGGTGTGGTCGCCATAGGGGCCTTCCTCGCCCTGCTCGTCGAGCGAGACGTGGCCTTCGAGCACGATCTCCGCCTGCGCCGGCACCTTGAGCGGCACCGTCTTGCAATCGACCAGCTCGACCTTGCGGCCGCGCAGCAGCCCCGCGAACTGGTATTCCGAGAGCGTGTCCGGCACCGGCGTCACCGCCGCGAGGATGGTGCCGGGATCGGCGCCGATCACCGCCGCCGCCGGCAGCGGCTCCCGCTTCTCGGCCGCCCAGCGCCGGTGATGCTGCGCGCCGCCGCGATGGCGCAGCCAGCGCATCAGCGTGCGGTCGCGTCCGGTCACCTGCATGCGGTAGATGCCGAGATTGTAGTCGTCCTCGCGCCGCTCGCCTGGCCCCTTGGTCACCACCAGCGGCCAGGTGATGAGCGGCGCCGGCTCGCCCGGCCAGCAGCCCTGGATCGGCAGCTCGCCGAGATCGATCTCGCCGCCGGTGAGCACCACCTCCTGGCAGGGCGCGCTACCCACCGTCTTGGGCTTCATCGCCAGCACCGTCTTGAGCAGCGGCAGCATGTCGAACGCCTCGCGCCAGCCGCCGGGCGGCTCGGGCTGGCGCAGGAAGGCCAGTGTCTCGCCGATCTCGCGCAGTTGCGCGGGCGTACGGTCCATGCCCCAGGCGACGCGCTCCACCGTGCCGAAGAGATTGGTCAGCACCGGCATGGCATAGCGCCCGCCCCCCGGCCGCAGCACCTCCTCGAACAGCACCGCCGGCCCCTGCTCGGCCAGCAGCCGGGTGTGGATTTCGGTGATCTCCAGCGCCGGCGAGACCGGCGTCCGGACGCGCACCAGCCGGCCTTCCGCCTCCAGGCGGGCCATGAAGTCGCGCAGCGAGGCGTAGGGCATCGGCTACCTTGTGTTAACGCCGGGCGTGCGACTATAGGTCGGCACTACGCCCCGGGCCACTGTCGGCCGCGGCGGCGCCGGCACGGGATTTTCGCATGGCACGCTATTGGGTGGTCGGCGGCGAATACGCCGATGTGAGTTTCGAGCGGTTGGCCCCCGGCGCGCGCGAAGAGCGCCACGGGCCGTTCCAGAGCTATGCCGAGGCCTATGCCCTCTGGCAGGTCCGCGCCCGCGCCACCATCGACGACGCCCTGGTACGCTTCCGCATCGTCGAGGATAGCGGCGGCCGCCTGGCTTCTTAGCTCGGCGCGACCCGCAGCGTCGTCGCCCGCGGGCGCCGGCGGTTGCTCTTGCAACCGCGAAAGCCCGCACGGTGCGGACTATCCTCTCGTCCCATTATCTTCCGCTCTCCTCCCAGGGGGAGGAGAGGGCAGCGTGAGGAGGGCTTCACCGACGTCGCGACGGAATCGATCCCGCCGCCGCTGCGTCCGCGGGATCGACTTTCATTGGTCAACGGTCCGGCCGCCAAATGATTTCGGTGATGGCATCGCCGATATGAAAACCGGCCGCGTTTATATCCGGAACCGTCCCGTCCGGCGGCAATAACAAATCCAACGTCGCATAACCTAGTTTCGGCTCTCTGTGTATTCTGAAGTTTTTCCTGACGCCCCTAACATCGTAAACTAGGTAATATCTGTTGTTGACTTTTTCGACATGGACGCCGGTCATCCCGCGTCCCCTATCAGTCAATATTTCTTCTGATTCGTCATAGTCCACATAAAATATGTTTTTCGCGCCCTCGCTGACGCCGCCGTCGCGGTATCTCTCGCGCCTCACGCCGCCGTGAGTGATCGTATAACGGCTCCCCTTGGATGTCTTGAATACGGCTCTGTTGTTTATCCGGTACATCGGTTGCGCCGCGCCGGAATGGGCCTTTGGCCCGCTCGTGGTCGCGCTCGTGCCGACCGGCGACGAGGACCCAAAGCGCGTCGGCGGCGGGAGGGGCGCGCGAAGAACCGTCTTGGCTTGCGCGGTCGCGATGCCGCCTCTGGCGACGGCGGCGTTGCACGTCGGCGCGGCCGATGGGCCGAATTTGGTGGGTGGCGGTTGCGCCGACTTCCCCATGCTTGCCTCCGTAAGAAGCCTTGGCGCGGAAGCCCGTTCATCCTCGCAGGCGCCGGGAAACGTATCACCAGGAGTTGGGCCGCGGGGAAAATAGATCGAGAAACAATCGAAGCTAGAACGGGATCAGCCCCCCAAAGGCTCACCCCGAAAGGCGCCACACCACCCCCTCGCGCATCGTGCGGTCCTCGAGGTCGAGCGGCGTCGGCACGCCATAGCGTGCGAGTTCCTCCAGCCCTTCCTTGGGCAAGTAGGCGCGGCCGGGATCGCCCAGCAGCACCAGCACGCCGGCGGCGGCAAGACGCCGCAGCCACTGCGTCAGCCGCTCGGCGAGCGGCCGCTCGTAGCACATGTCGCCGACCAGCACGACCTGCCAGGGCACGGGAAAGCGGCCGATCACGTCGCCGCTCTCGACCGCGACATCGAGCCGGTTCAGCGCGGCGTTGAGGACAATCGCCGTCGCCGCCACGGGATCGATCTCCGCCGCCGCCGCCGCGGCCGCGCCGGCGCGCGCCGCCGCCAGCGCCAGCAGCCCGCTGCCGGCGCCGAAATCGAGCACGTTTTTGCCGCGCACGAGATCGGGATGGTCGAGCACGTGGCGCGCCAGCGCTTGGCCGCCCGCCCAGGCGAAGGCCCAGTAAGGCGGCGGCAGCTGCTCGCGCTCGAGCAGCGCCTCGGTCGCCTGCCACAGCGGCGTGATCTCGCCGGCGAGATGGAGGCGGATTTCCGGCACCAGCGGCGGCGCCTCCACCGCGGTGTTGGCGCGGACGAAGTCCCGCGGCTCAGATGACATGCGCGGCAATGATGGCGAGGAGCAGGATCCAGCCGGCCCAGCGGTTGGAGCGGAACTTGGCGAGGCAGTCGGCGGTGTCCTCGGTATCGACCCGCGCCGCCTGCCAGAAGAGCTGCGCCAGCATCAGCGCGAGCCCGGCATAGAACGGCCAGCGCATGCCTGCGGCGACGCCCGTCGCCGCCCAGAGCGCCGCCGCCGCGCCGTAGAAGATGAAGAGCCAGGGGCGGGTGCGCGCGCCGAGCGCCAGCGCCGAGGAGCGGACGCCGATCAGCACGTCGTCCTCCTTGTCCTGATGCGCGTAGATGGTGTCGTAGCCCAGCGTCCAGGCGATGCCGCCGACATAGAGCAGGAAGGCCGCGCGGTCGAGCCGCCCGGTCGCCGCCGCCCAGCCCATCAGCGCGCCCCAATTGAAATTGAGGCCGAGGAAGAATTGCGGCCAGTAGGTCACGCGCTTCATCAGCGGATATGTCGCCACCAGCAGCAGCACCAGCACGCCCAGTAGCACCGCCAGCCGGTCGAGACAGGCCAGGACCGCCGCGCCGATGCCGAGCTGCAGCGCCAGGAACAGCGCCGCCTGGCCGAGCGAGACCGCGCCGCTCGGCAGCGGCCGGGTGCGCGTGCGCGCCACACGCGCGTCGAAATCGCGGTCGATGATGTCGTTGAGCGTGCAGCCGGCGCCGCGCATCGTCACCGCGCCGATGCCGAAGAGCGCCATCAGCCGCCAGTCCGGCCAGCCCGGCGCCGCCAGCGCGATCGCCCACCAGCCGGGGAAGAGCAGCAGCCAGGTGCCGATCGGCCGGTCGAGCCGGGCGAGGCGGATATAGGGCACCAGCGCCGCCGGCGCATAGCGGTCCGCCCAGTCGTCGCGGTGAATGTCAGTCATGGTGTGAGGCTGTGCTCATCAGCTAAGCTTGCTGCGCGCCATCTTGCCCGCCGCCCGCGCCGCGGCCAAGTCCGCCGATGATCGCGAAAACGCGCCTCTTCGTCACCACCGACCTCGCCGGCGGCCTCTCCATCGGACTCGAGCCGTCGCAGGCGCATTACGTCAAGACCGTGCTGCGGCTCGGGCCGGGCGCCGAGGTCGCGCTGTTCAACGGCCGCGACGGCGAGTGGCGCGGCCGGGTCGACGGCGTCGGCAAGGGCTGGTGCTCGGTGGCACTCTACGAGCAGAGCCGGCGGCAGGAGCCGCCGGGCGATCTCGCCCTGGTCTTCGCGCCGCTGAAGCGCGGCCGCATCGATTTCCTGGTGGAGAAGGCGACCGAACTCGGCGTCGCGGCGCTCCACCCGGTCTTCACCCGGCGCAGCGTGGTCGAGCGCGTCAATCTGGACCGGCTGCGCGCCAATGCCATCGAAGCGGCGGAGCAGTGCGAGCGCCTCGACGTGCCGGCGGTCGCCGAACCCGAGCCGCTGGAGCGGCTGATGGCACGCTGGCCTGCGCATCGGCGATTGCTGCTATGCGACGAGAGCGGAGCTGCGCCGCCCATCGCGGAAACGCTGGCGGCGGCATCCGGAGGCGCCGCCGCGGTGCTGGTCGGGCCCGAAGGCGGCTTTGCCGAAACGGAGCTTGACGCCCTGAGGAAACTCCCCTTTGTTTCCCCCGTCGGTTTGGGCCCGCGCGTCCTGCGCGCCGACACCGCGGCGCTGGCGGCACTCTCGGTGCTGCAGGCGCTGGCCGGCGACTGGCGCCGGCCTCGCCGACGCTGAGTCCGGGGTTTTTTGCGCGAGCATCGGGGGTATCGCGTCTTGTCCGCTCCATCGGCTTCCGGCGGTGCGCCGCTCACCGACAAGCGTCAGCTGGTCGAGTATCTCGCCGGCGGCGCCAAGCCGGCGCCGCAATGGCGCATCGGCACCGAGCACGAGAAATTCGTCTTCCGCCTTGCCGATCACGGCACCGTCCCCTATGAGGGGGCGAACGGCATCCGCGCGCTGCTCGAGGGGCTGCGGCGCTATGGCTGGCAGCCGGCCTTCGACGGCGACAATCTCGTCGGCCTCACCGACGACAAGGGCGGCGCGATCTCGCTCGAACCCGGCGGGCAGTTCGAGCTGTCGGGCGCGCCGATCGAGACGCTGCATCAGACCTGCGCCGAGGTCACCGAGCATCTGACCCAGGTGCGCGTCGTGACCGGCGAACTCGGCCTCGGCGTGCTCGGCCTGGGCTTCCATCCGACGGCGCGCCGCCAGGACGTGCCGTGGATGCCCAAGCGCCGCTATGCCGTGATGCGGCGCTACATGCCGACCAAGGGCGCGCTCGGCCTCGACATGATGCTGCGTACCTGCACCGTGCAGGTGAACCTCGATTTCGCCGACGAGGCGGACATGGTGCGCAAGATGCGGATGAGCCTGGCGCTGCAGCCGGTGGTCGCCGCGCTGTTCGCCAACTCGCCTTTCGTCGAGGGCAAGCCCAGCGGCTATCTCAGCTACCGCAACCACGTCTGGACCGATGTCGATCCCGACCGCACCGGCCTCTTGCCCTTCGTCTTCGAGCCGGGCTTCGGTTTCGAGCGCTATGTCGACTACATGCTCGACGTGCCGATGTATTTCGTTTACCGCGATGGCCAATATGTCGACGTCGCCGGCCAGTCCTTCCGCGACTTCCTCGCCGCGCGCCTGCCGGGGCTGCCGGGCCAGGTGCCGACCATGAGCGACTGGAACGACCACCTCACCACGGTTTTTCCCGAGGTGCGGTTGAAGCGCTACATCGAGATGCGCGGCGCCGATGGCGGGCCGTGGCGGCGGCTCTGCGCGCTGCCGGCGCTGTGGACTGGCCTTTTTTATGATGCCGCGGCGCTCGACGCCGCCTGTGCGCTGGTCGCCGATTGGACGCGCGAAGAGCGCGAGCGGCTGCGCGCCGACATTCCGCGTCTCGGCCTCAAGACGCCGTTCCGCGGCGGCACGGTGCGCGACGTCGCGGCGCGCGTCGTCGATCTGGCGCGCGCCGGCCTCCGGCGCCGCAACCGCGTCGATGCCACCGGCCAGGACGAGAGCCACTATCTCGCGCCGCTGTCCGAGACCGCCGATACCGGCCGTACGCCGGCCGAGGCGCTGCTCGAGGATTACGCGACGCGCTGGGGCGGCCGCATCGATCCGATTTTCGCCCAGGAAGCTTATTGACGGGAACCTGATCGCCGCGGCGTCGTTTATGGGGCGCAGCTGACACAAACGCTGCAGGACTTGCCACCCGCGCCCCGCATCCTGTCCCCCCATGATGCGGGGCGCCTCTTTTCAGTGCCCGAGCCGCAGCTCCGCCCAGCGCCCCGGCCGCGCCGAGCCTTCCTCCGGCGCCAGCCCCGAGAGCGACATCCAGCGCGAATGGAACCAGGCCGAGGCCGAGACCTCGACCCGGATCCGCCTGCCCGCCGGCGGCGCGTCGAGGCCGAGCGCCGGCCAGGGGATCAGCGCCTCGCCGACGATGCGCGGCTGGTCGGCGCCGAAATAGAGCGCCGCGCCGCCCGGCACGGCGGGGCAGGCGGTCTTTGCGTGCTCGCGCGGCGCGCCGGCACACAGCCGCACCGCCATCGGCGGGTGGTCGTGCTGCTTGCTGCGCGGCGGGATGAAATAGAGCGTGAAACGCTTTGGCCCGGCGCCGGCGTCGACGTCGAGCTCGAGGCGATAGGCTTCGCCGAGGGGGAAGTCGCCGTCATAGGCCAGGAGATCGAGGTCGTAGTAGTCCTGGCCGATGGTGGCGACCGCCAGCCCCCGCTCGCTCCAGGAGAGATAGGCCTCGCCGAACGCCACCTCGCCCGGCGCCGTCTTGAGCGGCGGCAGCAGCGATCGCGGCTTCGGCCAGTCCACCAGCGAGCCGTGCCCGGGATCGATCGCGGCGCGCGGCACGCTGAAGCCGGCGAGACGCTGGCGCGCCATCGGCGCTGCCGCGGCATGGAGCTGCGGCAGCGCGCGGTTGGCCTCGCCCAGCGCCGCGACCAGTTGCCGGTAGGGCCGGTCGCGGATGTCGACGAGGCCGAAATTGTAATCCTCGCGGTCGGCGCGGCCGCCTTCGGGATAGTCGTAATACTGGAACCAGTGCAGCCCGAGCAGCGTCGGGATCGCGGCGAAGTTCCGCGCCGCGGCCGCCGCGCCGCGGGCGCGCTCGGCCTGGGTCTCGACGGTCATCAAATGGCCGTTGTTGAGGTTGCCGGTGCGGTTCTGCTGCGCCGCGTAGAACCATTCCGAGACCAGCACCGGCTTGTCCTGCGCGAGCGCGCGAAGCCCGTCGAAATAATAGGGCGCGACCCAGCCTTCCGGGCTGTCGACGTTGTAGTTGGTGGCGATGACATCGACATGTCGCGCTTCGGCCTTGACCGCCATCGGGTCGTAATAGATCGGCAGCCGGTCGCCGAGGAACAGCGCGCCGGGATCGGCCCGGTGCAGAGCGCGCGCCACGAGATCGTAATAGCGCTCGGCGACGATTTCGGTCCATTGCCGCACCGCGTCGCTGCCGTGACCGCCGGGGCGCAGCCGCGTCACCGTCTGCGTCTTGAGCAGCCCGGCCCAGTCCGTGACCCCGGCGGGCGGTACGAAATCCGTCATGAAGCGGCGCCAATCGCCGCGATAGCGTCGCCTCAGCGCCTCCAGCCAGCGCCGCTTGGTATGGTTCTCCGCCGGCTTCGCCGAATAGAAGGTGAAGAGCGCGCCGCCCCACCAGCCGACTTCATTGTCGCTGAAATATCCCAGCCGATAGGGCGAGCCGCGAAACGGCGCGGTGAGACGCAGCGCCTCGCGCCGCATCCGCTCGGGCATGGCGGGATCGAAAGGATCGAACCAGTGGAACTTGGCGAGCCGCCCCAGCTCGAGATTGATCGCGCTCGGCAATTTCAGCGCCTGCGGCGGCAGCGACCAGGCGCCGGCCGAGTTGAAGCCCCAGTCGGAGAGACGCTGCCGGGTCACGGCTTCCCAGGCCGCGAGGCTCGCCGCCGTCTCGCGCCAGTCGTAATGCGGCCGGTTCAGATGCGCGCCCGAGGCGCCGCCATCCACCACATTGACGCCGATCGAGAAGAACCGCTCGCCGCAGGGCGTGCGCAGCCAGGCATGGCCGTCGCCGTCGCGCTCGACCCGCCAGCCCGCGTCGGGTGCGGTGGCAAGGTCGCAAGCCTGCGCCGGCGCGGCCAGCGTCAGCCCCGCCAGCAGCGCCAGCGCCGTCAGAATCGCTCGCTTCCGTTTCCCTCTCCGCCCCCGGGGGCGGAGAGGGTTGGGGTGAGGTGGGGGTGTGTCCGCCGTGCCCACCCACCTCATCCTAAGTCCTTCTCCGCCCTTCAGGGCGGAGAAGGACTTGCTGTTTTGGCTCCGGAGATTTATCGGGCGAAATTTGCGCAGGCGACAGTATCACGCCGCCGTGCCGCCGACGGTCAGCCCGTCCATGCGCAGCGTCGGCTGGCCGACGCCGACCGGTACGCCTTGCCCGTCCTTGCCGCAGGTGCCGATGCCGTCGTCGAGCTTGAGGTCGTTGCCGATCATGCTAATGCGGGTAAGCGCGTCCGGACCGTTGCCGATGAGGGTGGCGCCCTTGACCGCCGGGCCGACCCTGCCGTCCTCGATGAGATAGGCCTCGGAGGCCGAGAACACGAACTTGCCCGAGGTGATGTCGACCTGGCCGCCGCCGAAATTGACCGCGTAGAGGCCGCGCTTCACCGAAGCGATGATCTCCTGCGGCTCGTTGGTGCCGGCCAGCATGTAGGTGTTGGTCATGCGCGGCATCGGCGCGTAGCCGTAGCCCTGGCGCCGGCCGTTGCCGGTGGGACGCATGCCCATCAGGCCGGCATTGAGCCGGTCCTGCATATAGCCTTTGAGGATGCCGTCCTCGATCAGCACGGTGCGCGAGGAGGGCGTGCCCTCGTCGTCGACGGTGAGCGAGCCGCGGCGGTCCTTGAGGGTGCCGTCATCGACCACGGTGACGCCCTTCGCCGCGACGCGCTGGCCGATGAGCCCGGCAAAAGCCGAAGTCTTCTTGCGGTTGAAATCGCCTTCGAGCCCGTGGCCGACCGCCTCGTGCAGCATGACGCCGGGCCAGCCCGGCCCCAGCACCACCGGCATCTCGCCGGCCGGCGCCGGCACCGAGGCGAGATTGACCAGCGCCTGGCGCAGCGCCTCGTCGACCTGGGCCCGCCATTGCGCGGGATCGAAATAGCGCTGGTACTCGACCCGGCCGCCGGCACCCGAGGAGCCGGTCTCCATGCGGTCGCCGTCGCCGACCACGACGCTGACATTGAGCCGCACCAGCGGCCGGACGTCGCCGACCCGGGTGCCGTCGGCGCGGATGATCTCCACCGCCTGCCACGAGCCCGCCAGCGAGGCCGTCACCTGGCGCACCCGCGGGTCCTTGGCGCGGGCGTAGGCGTCGATCGCCGCCAGCAGCTTCGCCTTCTCGGCGAACTCGATCTGCGACAGCGGATTGGCGTCGGTATAGAGGCTCTGATTGGTGCCGCGCGGCGGCAGGGCGAGGCTGGCGCCGCCGCCATGCTTGACAGCGCGTACCGTGGCGCCGGCGCGACGGATGGCGTCCTCGGAGAGTTCGGAGGCATGCGCGTAGCCCGCCGCCTCGCCGGAGAGCGCGCGCAGCCCGAAGCCCTGCGACGTGTCGAAGCTCGCGCTCTTGATCCGTCCGTCGTCGAAGGCGAGGCTCTCGGACTGGCTGTATTCGAGGAAGAGCTCGCCGTCATCCATGCCGTGCAGCGCTTCGGCGACGATCGTCTCGACCCGGGCGCGATCCATGCCGGTGCGGGTGAAGAACAGCGCGTCGGTGCGGGCGAGATCGCTCATGGGGACACTCCATTGGCTGCCGCTTCTTGCCAGAGCCGCGCCTCCGGCGCCAGGGGGAAGCGAGACTCCGGGGATATGGGGGGCGCCGCGCCTCGGCGCCACCGCCCGGCCGGCAGCGAGGGGCAGTGGCGCCTATTCCCGGACAAAGCCTTGGTTTGCCGCGGCATAAAGTCGCAAGTTTGCGGTTGGCGTCGCGTTCGCCGCGGCGCTATTACCAAAGAGTTCGGCGGCGGCCTGCCGGCGCGGTTGTCGGTGCCGCGGGCTTTCGTGTAGGGTCGCGCCGCTTGCGCCGCTGCGGCGGAGGCGGGGGACGATCGGACGGGCGGTAGGGAGCCGACGGGCAGGGAAGTCCTCCGGTGCCGCCTGCCGTCATATCCGAGATGAGGGGCTCGAATTGCATGGGATCGGTTCCGGGAGCGGGTGGTATCGGCGGCTGGGCTCGGCGGCTCAGGGCGGTGCTGGGGGCGGGGGCCGCGCTCCTGCTGCTGGCGCCGGCGGCGCTGGCCGAGGAGGCGGTGGACTGGCAGCTCGGCATGCAGCAGGCGGCGACGCCGGTGCGCGAGCACATCGACGCGCTTCATGACGAGCTCCTGGTCATCATCACCCTGATCACGCTGTTCGTGCTGGGGCTGCTGATCTATGTCATTTTCCGCTTCGGCGCCAAGCGCAACCCGACCCCGTCGCAGACCACGCACAACACGCTGCTGGAGCTGATGTGGACGACGGTGCCGATCCTGATCCTGGTGGTGATCGCCATCCCGTCGTTCAAGCTGCTCTATTACAACGATCGCACGCAGCACGCCGACCTGACGCTGAAGGTGACCGGGCATCAGTGGTATTGGAGCTACGAATATCCCGACAACAAGGATGTCAGCTTCGACAGCTCGATGGTCGACGAGAAGGATCTCAAGCCGGGCCAGCCGCGCCTGCTCGAGGTCGACAATCCCGTCGTCGTGCCGGTCGGCGCCAAGGTGCGCGTCCTCGTCACCGGCACCGACGTCATCCACAGCTGGTTCCTCCCCGCCGCCGGCGTCCAGGAATACGCGGTCATCGGCCGCACCAACGAGAGCTGGATGGAGTTCGACCGTCCCGGCACCTTCTACGGCGAATGCAACCAGATCTGCGGCCTCAACCACCCCTTCATGCCGATCGAGATCAAGGCGGTGGCCAAGGCCGATTTCGACAAGTGGGTCGCCAACCCCAAGATGAAATTCGCCCAGAACGGCCAGCCGCTCGCGGTGCAAGTCGCCGTGGCCGCGCGCTGAGACAGCATCGCACGAGGTAAAAACGATGTCCTATGGATCGACCGCCCACGCCGACGGGCACGCGCATGACGATCACCGGCCGGGCTTCGTCAGCCGCTGGCTGCTGTCCACCAACCACAAGGACATCGGCACGCTCTACCTGATCTTCGCCATCACCGCCGGGCTGATCGGCGGCCTCGACTCGGTGCTGATGCGCATCGAGCTGATGACGCCGGGCGATCATCTGCTGCACGGCAACCATCAGCTCTACAACGTCATGATCACCGCCCACGGCCTCATCATGGTGTTCTTCATGGTGATGCCGGCGATGATCGGCGGCTTCGGAAACTGGTTCGTGCCGATCATGATCGGCGCCCCCGACATGGCCTTCCCGCGGCTCAACAACATCAGCTTCTGGCTCCTGGTGCCGTCCTTCCTGCTGCTGCTCGGCTCGGCCTTCGTGCCCGGCCCGCCCGGCGGCGATGGCGCCGGCGTCGGCTGGACGATCTACGTGCCGCTGTCCGGCTCCGAGGGGCATCCCGGTCCCGCGGTCGACATGGTGATCTTCGCGCTGCATCTCGCCGGCGCCTCGTCGATCCTCGGCGCCATCAACTTCATCACCACCATCTTCAATATGCGCGCGCCGGGCATGACGCTGCACAAGATGCCGCTTTTCGTCTGGTCGATCCTGGTGACCGCATTCCTGCTGCTGCTGGCGCTGCCGGTGCTGGGCGGCGCCATCACCATGCTGCTCACCGACCGCAATTTCGGCACCACCTTCTTCAAGCCCGAGGGCGGCGGCGACCCGCTGCTGTTCCTGCATCTCTTCTGGTTCTTTGGGCACCCCGAGGTCTATATCATGATTCTGCCGGGCTTCGGCATGATCAGCCAGATCGTCTCGACCTTCTCCAGGAAGCCGGTGTTCGGCTATCTCGGCATGGCCTACGCCATGGTGGCGATCGGCGTCATCGGCTTCGTGGTCTGGGCGCACCACATGTTCACCACCGGCATCAGCGTTGACACCCGCGCCTACTTCACCGCGGCGACGATGGTCATCGCGGTGCCCACCGGCATCAAGATATTCTCGTGGATCGCCACCATGTGGGGCGGATCGATCGAGTTCAAGACGCCGATGCTGTGGGCGCTGGGCTTCATCTTCCTGTTCACCGTCGGCGGCGTCACCGGCGTGGTGCTGGCCAATGCCGGCGTCGACGTGGCGCTGCACAACACCTATTACGTGGTGGCGCACTTCCACTACGTGCTGTCGCTGGGCGCCGTGTTCTCGCTCTTCGCCGGCTTCTACTACTGGATCGGCAAGATGAGCGGCCGCCAGTACAACGAGACCTTCGGCCAGATCCATTTCTGGACGACCTTCGTCGGCGTCAACCTGACCTTCTTCCCGATGCACATCCTGGGCCTGTTTGGCATGCCACGCCGTCAGTGGACCTATCCGACTGGCCTCGGCTGGAGTAGCTTAAACCTGATGGCTTCAGTTGGTGCGCTGGTCATCGCTACTGGTGTGATGGTCTTTCTGGTCAACTTCATTATGAGCTTGAAGAGCGGTCGGCCTGCTGGCGACGATCCGTGGGATGCCTTCACGCTGGAGTGGGATACCACTTCACCGCCTAAGAAGTACAATTTCCTGACGCTCCCCGTCGTGCGTAGCCGTCGCCCGTTCTTCGACAAGAAGTATCCCGAGATCGCCGACTGGAAGTCGAAAGAAGCAATGCACTAAGCGGAACCGATGGAACTCTTTAACGCAATCGTGCGTAGGGGCGTGATTTATCACGCCCTGGCATGATGGCTAAAGAGACAGCATTGACCTTGACCAGGACGGGCATCGTTTCGGTTCGGTGAAGGTAGAGAAGAGGTCAAACGTGTTATCTCAAGAATCACAGAATCAAGCACCGTCAGAACAGCAGACGGCAGAAGTAGCGCAGGAAGCGCAGGAAACATCAGAGGAGCAGCAAGCGCAGCCACAGCAGGCTGAGCAGCGAGCTATTCAGGTGACACAAGCGGCGCAGCCACGCAAGCGGCGCATGCGCAAACTGAGCGAGGCAGAATTGACCGCGATCAGTCCGCGTCCGAGCTACTGGCCGATCCTGCTGGCTTTTGCCATCGTGGTCTTCCTGTACGGCGCTGTTGGCAACGATTATATTATGTATGGTGGCGTTGTCCTGGTTATCGTTGGTGTCATCGGTTGGAGCCTGGAACGTCGATAAAAGGATCGACGCGCTCCGCCACGTGTGGGCGCGTTGTTGAGATAGGGAGCTAATTGGATGAGTCTGACTCATGGAGAGCAGGTCAGAGTGCTGGAAGAGGGCGAAGAGGTAGGACGTGGTATAAACTGGTGGGGGATGATTTTCTTCATCTCCTCCGAGGCTCTGATCTTTGCAAATTTGATCGCGGCGTCTCTCTACCTGGAGATTCGCAATGGCGGCGTCTGGACCCTACCTTCAGGGCATCCTCTGGATATAGTGATGCCCGCCATCAATACAGCTATTCTGTTGCTTAGTAGCGGCCCCGTGCGCTATGCTGGTGCCAGCGTTGCAAAGGGCAACCGGCGTGGCCTGATTCTGGGCCTGTCCGGTACGATTATTCTGGGGCCGATCTTCCTGGGTGGTCAGTTATATGAGTACACAGGATTGTTCAGCCAGGGCTTTAATATTCAGTATAAGACCTTTGGTTCAGCCTTCTTCACATTGACGGGCTTCCACGGTCTGCACGTGACCATCGGTGTGCTGTTCCTTTTCATTTGTCTCATTCGTGCTATTCGTGGAGACTTTAACAAGACAAAGTACTTTGCGGTAGAAGCGGCTGAGATGTATTGGCACTTCGTTGACATTGTGTGGGTTGTGGTGTTTACCACCGTCTATCTCCTGCCCCTGCTGCATGGCTAAAGAAACGATATGGCATCCACACGGGATGCCATATCCCTGCTCCTATTTTGCTGCTTTGCCGGTGGCGTTACGCATGATTACCCACTGCGACCTTATCGGTGAGAGTTGATGTAGGGACCGATTCGTCGCGTCCAGCGTGCCAGCGTAACCCAAGCATCATTACACCCAAGCAC
>DAHUYF010000115.1 GCA_027315365.1 Rhodospirillales bacterium
CTCCGGCCTGGGCCGCGTTCTGCACCCGCATTTGAGCGTAGAAGCCCATGCCGAGGTCGGTGGTCGGGATCAGCATGCCCACCAGGATCGGCAGCGCCAGCGCAAACTCCACCGCGGACGTGCCACGCGCATCGCGCAACAGTCGCCGAATTTTTGGACGAATATGAATCAACTCGCACCTGCAGAACTCACATGACGATCAAGCGCATATGCATTCTCAGGCGATGCCGAGCGGTAGGCTACTAATTTCGCGGGTGGTTTGAGGGATGTTGTCGCGGTCGCCTCAGCGCTCGGGTACTGGCAGCTACGCCTCTGCTCGTCCCGTCTTCGGCGCCGGATGCTGAAGCTCACAACGAGATCGCAGCCTTGCCTCAAGGTCGCCCACGATGTCGAGTGACGCCTTCGCGTGCAACCTCGGCGTCGGCGCTATTCGTTGCGGGGCCACGTCCCATTTTTGTCACAACCGCAACGCTTTCTCTGTAATGCAATTTGCTACCGCACCGCGATGTGCGTAGGTTTCGCGCGGGCGAAGAAGTTCTGGTGAGGGATCGATATTTATGAAGAATGCCCGTGCTTTCGTGCCCTTGGCGCTGGCGCTTGGCCTCCAGGGCTGCGCAGCGGCGGGGCTCACGCTGGCCACCGCTGGGGCGGGTGTGGGCATGGGTGCCGGTGTCGAGCACACGATGAACGGCATTGTCTATAAAACCTTCACCGCCTCGACCAATGAAGTCCGCTTCGCCACCCTCAAGGCGCTTGACCGGATGGGCATGCCAGTGACCACCGACCAGAAGAGCGAAGAAGGCTGGAAGCTCACGGCCACGGCAGCAGATCGGACCATCGATATCGACTTGCAGAAACTCTCCGACCAGGCCACGCGCATGCGCGTCGTCGCCAACGACGGCACGGTCTTCTTCAAGGACGCCTCGACGGCGACCGAGATCATCACCCAGGCGGCGCAGACCCTGCAACAGGATCAGGACGCCGCCCGGGCCGCAATCGACCGTAACCACAAGAGGAAGTCGTCATGACGATTCAGGCACGTTTGGCCCTTGCCGCCAGCCTCCTGCTGATGGCGAGCCATGGCTGGGCCCAGCAGACGGGCAGCACGGCGGCGGCCGGCAGCTTCCAGAGCCTGTCGCCAGGCAATCAGAACATCGCCCGTTCGCTCTTTCTGGCGCAGCAGGTGACGCCGAATGGTCCGGCGCCGTTGAACCTCAACCAGATAGCCGCGCTCAAGGGCAAGGAAGGCTGGGGCCGGGTCTTCGACCAGATGAAGTCGGAAGGTTTGGTCGACGCGAAGAATCTGGGTCAGGTCGTGAGCGGCTACGAGCATGAGCTTCATGAGAGAGGGGCGACGGCCATGCTCATGCGCCCCGCGGCCGGTCATACGTCTGCCGTTGCGGCCGGCGGTGAACATGGGGACGGCGAGCTTCGCGCCGGTGCTGCCGCGGCCGGGGATGGCCGCGGCGCTGACCTCACCGGCGTTGTCAGCGCAAGCCAAGGCGGTGCGTCTATCGCGTCGGGAGGAAGCAGCATGTTTCATGGCGCGGCAGCGCACGGTCGCTAGGCGGCAAAACACAGCGCCGCCCGGCGCGCGATGTTGCGCTAGCGGTTCTGCTTCATGGTAGAGGGGCTGGCACATTGCATGATGTCCTACAGGAGAAAGCATGAACATTCATGATCCGACCCTCGTTGCCGCGGCAGCGGCCACTGCGCTCGCGAGCCTCGCCTTCGTCAACGCACCGGCGATTGCGCGCGACCGCGGCGGGCAGGCGCTTTCAGACCAACGTTCCGCGCCGCGCGCTTCAGACAAGAGGACCGGTTCCGGCAAGCCTCACCCCCACGCACAGCGCGGCAACAAGGGCGGCCAAGAGCGAGGCCTCGATCGGGCAGATGGCTCGGCCGGCCTCCCTGGCGACCGGGGACGCGACCGGGCGGCCAGAAACCAGTCGCCCTGAACCGCTCCGGCGCGCATATCCTCGACGAGGCCAAGCACATGACCAGGACATCCGTTCTCCGCGCCGTCGCGGCGACCGCCGCGCTGGTTCTCGGCATGGCGCTGCAGCCGACGGCGTCGGCCTTTGCCGATCCGCCGCCCTGGGCGCCGGCCTATGGCTGGCGGGGCGGGCATGATGATGACGGCGAGGACGGAGGCTATCCGTATTACGGAGGTTACGGCCGCTACCCGTACCCGCCGCCTATGATCTATGCGCCGCCGCCGGTCGTCTATCCGCCGCCCGCGGTCTATGCGCCGCCGGTGGTCATACCGCCGAGCTTCAACATCGTGCTGCCGCTGAACTTCCGTTGAACTCGGCGGGGCAACCTTCTCCGCTGATGGACGGCAGATGGTTGCGCGACAGGGAGAACAAGACCATGCGTTCGATCACGAGGCTGGCCGGAATAGTGCTGCTCTGTGCAATGGTTGCCGCCGGGCGATCGGCTCCGGCGCTCGCCCAGGCGAACGGCGCCTTCGGCACCGACCGGAACTATTGCGATCACAGCGCCCTCTCCCAGGTGCTCAGCACCTCCAAGGGCAACCTGCTGGGCAGCGCTGCGGGCGCGGCGCTGGGCGGTCTGCTCGGCAGCAAGATGGGAAGAGGCAGCGGCTCGACGCTGGCCACGATCGTCGGCGTGGTCGGCGGCGCCGTGGCCGGCGGCTACGTCGGCCGTTCGATGGACCCGACCGACCAGGCCTGCATTGGCCAGACGCTCGAGCATGCGCCGAGCAGCCAGACGGTCGCCTGGCAAAATCCCGACAGCGGCTCGCGCTACTGGGTCACGCCGACGCAGGCCTATCAGGGGCCGAACGGCGAGCCCTGCCGCACCTACATCACCCAGGCGGTGGTCAACGGGCAGCAGCAGCGTTCCGAGGACGCCGCCTGTCGGCGGCCGGACGGCAGCTGGACGCCGGTCGCGCTCCATCGCGAGCAGGCGTCCCGGCCGCGAGCCGCGTCGCGCCCCGGCGCGACCGGCGCCCTGTCGACCGATACCGTGCTGAAGGTGCAGCAGCGCCTGCACGATCTCGGCTTCTACGTCCGCGACAACATCGACGGGCAATGGGGTCCGCACACCATGGAAGCGGTGCGCAATTTTCAGCGCAGCAGGGGCCTGACCCCGACCGGGCAGCTGGATACCCGGACGCTGCAGACGCTTGGCGCGCTAACGGAGGAGGGCCAGGCGCAGGCGGCGCCGACCACGGCGCAATCCGCTCGGTAGGATGGCTCCGAACTGGACGCGTCCTTGAACGGTCGCCGCCGGAATCGGTCGGCGACAGCCTTCAGCGGAAATTCATTCATAGTCGCCGCCGACATATCCTGGCGTCAGGCGGTGGCCGAGAACAGCGAGCCGAGCGAGGAAGAGGCCGTGGTCGTGAGATTGGCGACGGTCGGGGTCGGCTCACCATAGCTGTTGCCGGCGAGGAGCCCGAACGTGGTGCCTGACCATCGGCCCTCCTCCAGGGACGCCAACCATATGACGATTGCCCCAGCTTTGGCGACCTCAGGCGACTGCCTGCGCTTTGCGCTGGTACTGCGATGGTATGCGCCGAGCCAATCTGGTGCTGCCGTTCAGTCTTTCGCCGCTCATGGCAATCCGCCCGACAGGAACCGCTCGACAAGCCGGCGTCGGCGACCGGTCGGTCTCCAAATTCCCCGTTCCCAACGGGATAGAGTCCCTTCGTCGACGCCCAAGCTCTCGGCGGCTGCCTTGCCAGAGAGCCCCAGCCGGTGCCGCGCTGCTACCGAAGCTGCTCTCCCAGGTTGGACGGCGTTGGCTGCGGGTCATAACCCAGGAATTGGACGACACTTGGCAGGTAGTGGTCCAGGGGATGTTTGCTTCCCTTCTCCCAAGAGAGGAGCGTTGACAGCTGGATCGCCAGCTGCTCGGCCACGTCGCGCTGCCGAAGGCCGAGTTCGAGTCGGCGGCGACGCAGGTGTTCGCCCAGCGTAATCGGAACTGTCGGCAAAGAGCGTCAACTCACCCGGTGATCAAACACCTCCCCGGCTACGTACGGCGGTCGTCGTGCAAAGGCGTGAACCCACACCAACCAACGCAGCCACGAGACTATGCCGAGCCTGGCCCAACGGATTTTTCGACAAGCTATTGTTATGACGAGATTTTTCCGGTGTAGCGGCGCGAAATCAAAATCCGCTGCCTTACCTCTTGGCTACGCCCCACCGGCAATGGCCGCGACCTTACCGGCAAAGGCCGCGAGCCGCAACAGAACCGGGCGCGGCGCCGCCCTGCTTCGCCCCGGGCTCCAACCCTTGGCGCCGCGTGATCGCGGTTGACGCGACGCCGCCCGCCCGGCAAGTTGCCCGCGGTTCCATGAGCTCATCCCACACCGCGGCCTCGCCGCCCCCTCCGTTGCCGACACCGCGCGACCCCGTGTTGCGCCGCATGGCAAAT
>DAHUYF010000117.1 GCA_027315365.1 Rhodospirillales bacterium
AGCGCCACATCCCAGCCTCAAACCGCAATCCTTTCTCCGCCAGCTTGTGCGTGCCGTTTTGCCACTCGGCGAGGGAATGATTTTAGACCCGTTTGCCGGGGCAGGATCTACGTTAGCCGCGGCAATGGCTGTCGGCTACGAGAGTATCGGAGTCGAATGTGATCCACACTACGTCGAGGTCGCGCGTCGAGCAGTATTCCCGCTCTCGCGCCTCAAGATCGCGTAGCGCGTTCCAGCTTGTACACCCAGTTTTCGCGCAGCTTGGCGATCCCGCGCTTGTCCAGCGTAGCCGTGCGCGTACCCAACTCACTGCGCGGATTTTTCCCGAAATCTGTCGTTAGAACTTGCCCCAGGTAAACCTCGGAGAAGCTCATAGGGCGGCGGTCGATAGCCGGCTCCGTGGCCACATCTACCTGATAGACAAAGACGCACATCCATTGATCGCGAGCCCCGTGAGTATCGACCGCACCACCCACTTTCCGCGTTGATTTGATTTCGACGCCATCGACACCGCTTTTGACCGAGTTGTTCGCATATATGCCTTGCACAATGAGGTCGGGATGGCCGTTAGGATATTGGTTCCGCACGAGAACACGCGCATGCTTGCCAATACTGGCGGTAAGCATGTCGGATATGGCTCCCGACATGTTCGCAGCCCGAAGCATGTCATCAAGCCTCTGTAACCCCTTTGACGCCAAATGCGTATTTACGTCGTAGAAAAAATCGTACACGTCCTGCATCGCGATCCGAAAGTCGTCCAGCCGCAACTCGAATGGCAGAAACACACACTCATTGAACCCTTCTGGCACAACCGCATTGCGAACGATTGGCATGTCCCCTCCCCGTTCTTGCAAGCTCATACTAGTTCGGCTAGTCCATCTCTCAAATAGAAGGCGACTATCGGGTCCTTCACAGCCAGTCAACGTGCCGCTTCAGCAGGGCCGCACCTCTTCAAAGCGTCAGACAGGAGAGTGCACCCGCTCGCGGCGCAAGACTTGCGCCGCGGTTGTCTCTCCGCTTCCAATTCAGTGCCCGGTTAAAAGTGGATATTTGCGGGAGCGGCGGGCGTTGAACGGCCGTGCAGCGCGATAACCAACTCACCGCGTCCGAGACGATCGTTCGGCAGCACCCCGCTTGGCATCTGCGCGACGAGGAGGCAAGCCAGCAGCCGGGCAAGCCCCACCCGCCGGGCAATCCGCCACGCCCCGGCGGCGCGGAGCCGCCGCCGATCGAGGAACCGCCGCACCCGATTGCGCCGCCCCGGCCGGAGCCGCCGCCGGCCCCGCTCTCGGCGCGCGGATAGCCGCCGGAACGCCGGAGCCCCGCCCGGTGCGGGCGGGGCTCCTTCGCGCTTCAGCCGTCGGCAGCTAATGCTTCAGCGTGTCCTTCACATGCTCCTTGGCCTCGTGCGCGGCGTCCTTCACCTCGCCCTTGGCCTTGTCGAGCTTGCCTTCGGCTTCGGTCGACTTGTCGCCGGTGGCCTTGCCGACCGTCTCCTTGATCGTGCCTTTCACTTTGTCCGTCGTTCCGCTCATGAAAGCTCCTTCGGGCTGTGGTCGTGCGGTACGGACCAACCGCTTTGCATGGGCGTTCGGTTCCGTCCGAGCCGGAAGGTTGCGCGGGCGCGGACCAGTTTGCGGCGGTCCGGGCTCGCCGGCGCAGCCTAAGGCGGCAGCCGCTTGAAGCACTCCATGCCGGCCGATCGCATGGCATCGCAGCCCAGCACGCTGACCCCGCCGGCCGCGCCGGGATGGAGCGCCACGGCATAACTCTTGCCATCGGCGCAGCGCACGCTCCAATAGGCATCGCCCTTGTCGGCATCGTGGCGACCGAAGCCCATGGCGAAGGCGACGACACCGACGCAGCCCTGACCCACGTCCTGGCCCAGCAGCAGCGCCTGCTCGGTCGACGGCAGGCGCGCCAGCCGGTCATAGGCGGCGTTGCCGGTGGCCAGCGTGTCGGTATGGGGCGGCGGCTCGTTGACGGCATTGCGCACCGGGGTCACCGGCGCCAGCGCCGCGAGATGGGCGATCCAGAGCACCGCCGCCACCGCCGTCAGGATGATCGCCAGCAGGACCCAGCCGATGATGGTGCGCCGCACCCCGCTTTTCTTGCCTGCATCCATGCCATGGCCCCGCCTGCCCTTTTCTACCACACCCGGCCCGGCCGCCGGCAAAAAGCGACGATGTCGCGGCCTCAGCCCGCGGGCAGGCCGGTGCAGGGCGGCTCGGCCGCCGCCAATTCCCTGACCTTCTGCTCCAGGCGGTGCAGCGGCCCGTCGATCAGGCCGAGCTTCTTCAGCTCCGCCACGGTATTTTCGAGATATTGCCGGCACGGACCGCGCGCGCCGATGCCCTGGAGAATGAGCCGGGCGGTCTCCTCGAGCGACAGCTTGCCGGTGTAGTTGTGCCGGGCGCGATCGACGACGAAGGCCTGCGCCGTCACCGGACCCTGCGGCGTCGCCAGCGGCACCTCGCGCAGCAGGTAGGTGCGGTTCGTCATCTCGCGTTCCCAGAGGTAATGCAGCGCCGCCGGCACGTCGGGCCGCGGCACGCGATAGACGATGCCCTTGCAGGCGCCGCCGCGATCGAGGCCGAGCACCAGCCCCGGCCGCTCCGGCGTGCCGCGATAGCGATGCGAATAGACGCAGAAGCGGCGATGATATCCCCGCAGCAGCGCCGGCCGCGCCTCGACATGGACGAAGCCGGGATCCCACATCAGCGAGCCATAGCCGAACACCCAGACGTCGCAGCCGCGGGCGATGCAGTGGGCGATCTCCGGCGCCGACGCCGGCCGCGCGGCGGCATCGGACCCGGCGGCGCTCTCTCGTTCCATGACGTCGTCCCGTTCGTCCCGCCGCACCATCCGCGCCGCGTCCGGCGCGGCCGCGTCCAAGCTCGCGCCGAAGAGCAAACAAGCCCTTAACGCCGCGCCGGCGCCGCGACAGGCCGTGCGGCGCAGTATTTGGCCGCGCCCATCGCCACGACAAGCGCGGCGCGCGCATTGCCGGCCTGCGCTTTCGCATCGACGGCGGGTGCCCCCGCGCCCTATAACTCTCGCATGCGTCGCCTCGTTCTCTTGCTGTTCCTGGCGTTGGCCGCCGGCTGCGCCGGCTATACCGGCTATTGGGTCTATCTCGCCCATCGGCTGCAGGCGGAAATCGGCCCCTGGGCCGAGGCGGAGCGTGCGCACGGCACGGTCCTCGCCTGGGACAGCCTCGCCGTGGAAGGGTTTCCTTTCCACATCCGCCTGCGCTTCATCCAGGCGACGGCGAGCGGCGAAAAGCCGCTGCCCTTCTCGGTGACCTCGCCGCTGGTGCTCGCCGAGACGCGTCTCTGGGATATCCGGCGCTGGCGGCTCAGCGCGCCGGACGGCGCGCAGGCGGTGCTGCCGGCGGAAACCGGCGGCGTTGCCGCAGCGGCGCTCGATGGCCTTCTCACCTCGGACGATGCCGGGGGCGCGCGGCTCGACCTCGCCGCACGGACGCTGGCCGGCAGCGGCATCGCCGCCGGCGCCACCGTCGCCGCGGCGCAGGCGCAGCTGGTGCTGCCCGCGCACGCGCCGGCCAGCCATCGCGACCCCGCCTTTGCCGCCTCGCTGCACCTGTCGCACGCGTCCCTGCCGGTAAGGGTGCCGAGCTTCGGCAATGACATCGAGACGCTGAACCTCACCGTAACGCTCAAGGGCGCGCTGCCGCCGGGCAGGCTGCGCGACGCGCTCGCGCTCTGGCGCCAGGACGGCGGCACGATCGAACTCACCGACGGCACGCTGCATTGGGGGGCGCTCGAAGCGACCGCCGCCGGCACGCTGGCGCTCGACGATCAGCTGCAGCCGATCGGCGCGCTCACCGCCACCATCGAGAACCACAATGCGATCATCGATGCGGCGGTGGCGAGCGGCAATCTTCGCGCCGGCGACGCCAATCTGGTCAAGATCGTGCTGGGCATGATGGCGAAGCCCGGCGCCGACGGCCGCAAGCAGCTCACCCTGCCGGTGAGCCTGCAGAACGACCGCCTCTATCTCGGCCCGGCGCAGATCGCCGCCCTGCCGCGCTTCACCTGGAAGTAGCCGGCGCTCAGGACCGCGGCGCCTGGGCGCGGTCGACGGGTCCGTATTGGCGTACCACCTCGGCGACGCTGAGCCGATAATCGGCGAAGAGCTCGGTGCGGCCGCGCTCCTGGGCGCGACGATGCCGCTCGTGCTCGCGCCAGCGCGTCACCGCCTCGGCGTCGCGCCAGAAGGACAGCGACAGGATCTTGCCGTCGCCGCCGAGGCTCTGGAAGCGCTCGATCGACAGAAATCCATCGACCTTCTCCAGCTCCGGCCGGAGCGCGGCGGCGATGTCGAGATAGTCCTGCGTCCGCCCGGGCTTCGGCTGCACTTCGAAGATCACGGCATACATGAGAGCCCTCCTCTGCTGCGGAACGGACTACGATGGCGAACCTCGCGCCCTCCGTCGCGCGGCGACACCACGGCCGCCGACGAAGCGTCGGCGCGGTGCGGGCTCTCGCGGTTGCTGGCGCAACCGCTGGCGCCCGCCAAGGACGACGCTATCGCGTCGCCTTACGCCTGCTTCGCCTCGATGATCGAGCGGCGGATGGCGCGGGTGCGGGTGAAGAGCTCCTGCAGCTTGTCGCCCTCGCCCCAGCGGATGGCGCGCTGCAACGCCGTCAGATCCTCGGTGAAGCGCTGCAGCATCTCCAGCACCGCCTCGCGATTGTTGAGGAACACGTCGCGCCACATCACGGGGTCGGAGGCGGCGATGCGGGTGAAGTCGCGAAAGCCGCCGGCGGAGAACTTGATCACCTCGGATTTGAGCGTGTCCTCGAGATCGGTCGCGGTGCCGACGATGGTGTAGGCGATGAGATGCGGCAGGTGCGAGGTGATGGCGAGCACCTTGTCGTGATGCTCGGCATCCATCGTCACCACCTTCATGCCCGCCGCCCGCCACAGCGCGCCGACGCGCTCGAGGGCATCGGCGTCGCCGTCGGGCAACGGCGTCAGGATGCACCAGCGGTCGTGGAACATCTCGGCGAAGCCCGCTTCCGGCCCGGAATGCTCGGTGCCGGCCACGGGATGGCCGGGCACCAGATGCACGCCCGGCGGCAGCAGCGGCTTCAACTCGCGCACCACCGCGCCCTTGACCGAGCCGACATCGCTGACGATCGCTCCCGGCTTGAGCACCGGCGCGATAGCGCGGCCGATCGCGGCATAGGCGGAAAGCGGCGTGCAGATCATGACGAGATCGGCATCGCGAGCGGCATCGGCGGCCTCTGCGGTGACGCGGTCGGCGAGGCCGAGCCGGCGGACCGCGTCCAGCGTCGCCGCCTGGCGGGCGCAGGCGACGATCTCGCCGGCGAGGCCGTCGCGCCGCAGCACGCGGGCGAGCGACGAGCCGATCAGGCCGATGCCGATCAGCGCGACGCGCTCGAAGCGGAGCGCGCTCACCTGCGAGCGAGGAAATCAGCGAGCGCCGCGACGACGGCGCGCATCTCCTCCTCCAATCCCACGGTGATGCGGATATGCTCGGGCAGACCGTAGGCGACCATCTTGCGCGTCAGGATGCCGCGCGACTGCAGGAAGGCGAAGGCGGCATTGGCGTCCTTGGGCCTGGCGCCGAACCGCACCAGCACGAAATTCGCCACGGCGGGCGTCACCTCGAGCCCGAGCGCGCCGAGTTCGCGCTCGAGCCAGGGGCGCCAGCGGTCGTTGTGCGCGCGCGCGCGATCGACGGCGGCCACATCCTCGAGCGCCGCCACCGCCGCCGCCTGTGCCGGCAGGTTGACGTTGAACACGCCGCGCACGCGGTTGAGCACGTCGACGATGCCGGCCGGCGCATAGGCCCAGCCGATGCGCAGGGCGGCCAGCGCATAGATCTTGGAGAAGGTGCGCAGCATGACGACGTTGTCGCTGCGCTCGGCCAGCTCGATGCCGGGCTCGTAATCATTGCGCGTGACGAACTCGGCATAGGCGGCGTCGAGCACGAGCAGCGTCGATCTCGGCAGCCCGGCATGCAGCCGGTTCACCTCTTCGCGCGGCAGGCAGGTGCCGGTGGGATTGTTGGGATTGGCGAGATAGACGAGGCGCGTGCAGGGCGTCACCCGCGCCAGCATGGCGTCGACGTCGGCGGTGAGATCCCGCTCCGGCACGGCGACCGGGCTCGCCCCCACGGATTGCGCCGCAATGGGATACATGAGAAAGCCGTGGCGGCTGTAGACGACCTCGTCGCCCGGCCCGGCATAGGCGCGCGCCAGCAGGCTGATGAGCTCGTCCGAGCCGGTGCCGCAGACGATGCGCCGGGCGTCGAGGCCGTAGCGCCGGGCGACCGCCTCGCGCAACGCGGTCGAGCCGCCGTCGGGATAGCGGTGCAGCTCATGCGCCTGCGCACGATAGGCCTCGACCGCACGCGGGCTCGGACCCAGCGCGCTTTCGTTCGAGGCAAGGCGAATGACGCGCGCCGCGCCTTCGGCCTTCGATTCGCCGCCGACATAGGGCGAGATGTCGAGGATGCCGGGACGCGGCATCGGAAGCTCGGTCATGGCTGTCTCCCGTCGCCGCGCTGGCCCAGCGCCGCGGGCGCAATGGGCTTGGCATAGGAGCCGAGATGCGCCACGCGCGCGATCTGGTCGCCAAGCGTCGCCAGCGCCTTCGCCAGCCGCGGATCCTCCTCGGCGACGCCGTCGTCGATCTCGACCAGGTGCCACGCGCCCTCGCCGCCGGGCTCGTGGGCGGCGAAGAGGGTGACCGCGAGGCCGGCGTCCTTGAGCGCGCCGATGAGCCGGGCGCGGCTCAGCTCGCCGGCGAGTTCGAGGGCGATCAGGCTGCGATCGGCGTCGGTCGGATCGGGCTCGGCATGGCCGACGGCAAGCGCGTCGAGGCCGCCATCGCCGCGGGCATTGCCTCGCCCGGCAAAGGGCAGCCGGGCGAGGACGCGCGGCGCCGCCGCGCCGCTGCGCGCCAACAGCGGCCACCATGGCTCGCGCTCGCCTTCCGCCGGCATCGGCAGCACCGCGACCGCCACCTTGCCGTCGGTGAGCGCGCGCAGCGCTTCGCCCAGAGAATGAAAGGCGGTCATCGGAATGTGGCTGCCGAAATGATCGCGGGCGAGATCCCAGTAATCCGGCATTTCCTCGAGCGCCGAAACGGCGACGGCGAAGCCGCCCTGCATCATCACCGCGCCGCTGATGAGCTCGCGCCAAAGCCGCACCAGGACGGTGCGCGGAAAGCCGCCGCGGTGGCGCGCCACAAGCCGGCGCAGGATGCGCGCCTCGCGGCCTGGCCGGAGCGCCGCGACGCGGCCGCGCGCCTTGGCGCCGGCGACCGCTTCCACGATCTCCGCCCGTTCCATGATGAGGTCGTGCAGCCGATCGTCGATCTCGTCGATGCGGCGGCGCAGATCGTCGAGCGTGGATGTGGTCGTGGCCATGAGGATATCGTCAAAACGGAAGGCGATACTGATAGTTCGCCGGACCGCCGAAAGCAAAGAAAACGTTGACAGGGCCGCACCCCGATCCCTAGCTATGCCCGGCCCGGGAGGCGCCTTTTCCCAGGCGATCCCATGGCTTGCGTCCAGAGAACACCGTGACCGTCCCATCGCCCGCCCGCGAGACCGCGCTTGCCTCCGACCGCCCGGGCTTCCGCCTGGTGGTCGACGAGACGCTGGCGCTCGATTGCGGCGTGTCGCTGGGCCCCTATACCATCGCCTACCAGACCTACGGCCGGCTCAATGCCGACCGCTCCAACGCCATCCTGATCTGCCATGCACTCACCGGCGACCAGTATGTCGCCGAAAAGCATCCCGTCACCGGCAAGCCGGGCTGGTGGGAGACGCTGGCGGGGCCGGGCAAGGTGCTCGACACGGACCGCTACTATCTCATCTGCGCCAACGTGCTGGGCGGCTGCATGGGGTCGAGCGGACCGATGGAGATCAACCCCGCCACCGGCACGCCCTGGGGCCTGGGATTCCCGGTGATCACCATCGCCGACATGGTGCGGGCGCAGACCCGGCTGATCGATCATCTCGGCATCGAAACGTTGTTCTGCGTCATCGGCGGCTCGATGGGCGGCATGCAGGTCCTGCAATGGGCGGCGGCGTTTCCCGAGCGCGTCTTCGCCGCCGTGCCGATCGCCACGGCGGCGCGGCATTCGGCGCAGAACATCGCCTTTCACGAGGTCGGCCGACAGGCGATCATGGCCGACCCGCAGTGGTGCCAGGGGAACTATCTCGAGCTGGGACGGCGTCCCGGGCGCGGCCTCGCCGTGGCGCGCATGGCGGCGCACATCACCTATCTCTCGGAGCCGGCGCTGCACCGCAAATTCGGCCGCAGCCTGCAGGACCGCTCGGCGCTCACCTACGGCTTCGACGCCGATTTCCAGGTGGAGAATTATCTGCGCCACCAAGGCATCACCTTCGTCGAGCGCTTCGACGCCAACTCCTATCTCTACATCACCCGCGCCTGCGATTATTTCGATCTCGCCGCCGAACATGGCGGCGCGCTGGCCAACGCCTTCCGCGGCACCAAGACGCGCTTTTGCAGCATCTCCTTCACCAGCGACTGGCTCTATCCCACCTCGGAGAACCGCGCCATCGTCCACGCGCTGAACGCGGTCGCGGCCAATGTCAGCTTCGTCGAGGTCGAGACCGACAAGGGCCACGACGCGTTCCTGCTGGAGGAGCCGGAATTCTTCGCGACATTGCGCGGCTTCCTCGACGGCTGCGCCCGCCATCGCGGGCTCGAGACGCCGTGAGCGCCGACGGCGACCTGCGCGCCGCTCCCGCCAGCGCGCGCCTGCGCGGCGATCTGCGCCTGCTGGCCGACATGATCGCAGCCGGCACGCGCGTGCTCGATGTCGGCTGCGGCGACGGCGAGCTGCTCGCCTTCCTGGTCCAGGAAAAAGGCATCGACGGACGCGGCATGGAGATATCCCAGTCCGGCGTGAACGCCTGCGTGCGTCACGGGCTGTCGGTGATCCAGGGCGACGCCGATCACGATCTCCAGGACTATCCCTCCGACGCCTTCGACTACGTCGTGCTGAGCCAGACGCTGCAGGCGACGCGCCAGCCGCGGCGCGTCGTCGAACATCTGGTGCGCATCGGCCGGCACGCCATCGTCTCGTTTCCCAATTTCGGGCATTGGCGCATCCGCCTCAACCTGCTGCTCCACGGCCGCATGCCGCGCACGCCGGTGCTGAGCCACGCCTGGTACGAGACGCCGAACATCCATCTCTGCACCATCCTCGATTTCATCGCGCTGTGCGACGAGCTCGGGGTCGGCATCGAGCGCAGCGTGACGCTCGACCGCCACGGCCTGCCCTACCGCCTCAAGGCGCAGGGGACGCTGGCCAATCTCATGGCCGAGCAGGCGGTGTTCCTGCTGCGCGGCGCGCGCGGCTAACTTTCCACCCGCCGCGCTCCGGTGGCGACCGGCAGGTAGGCCGGGCGCCGGCTCTCCTTGCGCTTCAGCGCCGGCTTGGCGTAGAGCTGCTTCGACGCCTCCACCACCGAGACGCCGGCGAAGCTGGTGAACCAGCGCTCGCCGACGCGCTCGATCGCCGCCGCCGAGCGCAGCAGCATGCGCGACGCGGTGGGCGGGACCAGCAGCGCCGTCGACACGCGCTCGGGGGTGAAATCGGCCTCGCGCAGCACGCGCGAGAGCTGCGAGGGCGTGTAGGGATGGCCCTGGCCGAAAGGCGTGCGGTCGACGCGCGCCCAGATGCCGCGCCGGTTGGGCGCCACCACGAGCAGGCGGCCGCCGCCGGCCATCACCCGCCAAATCTCCTTGAGCAGCGGCCGCGCCTGTTCGCTGAACTCGAGGCCGTGTACCAGCAGCACGCGGTCGATCGAAAAATCCTGGAGCGGCAATTCGCCTTCATCGGCGAGCGCCACCGCGTTGGGTGCGTCCTGCGGCCACGCGAGCACGCCTTGCGAGGACGGCATCACCGCCACGACGCGCTCGGCCTCGTCGCGAAACGGCTTGAGATAGGGGGCGGCGTAGCCGAGGCCAAGCAGACGCATGCCGCGCAGGTCCGGCCAGATCAACCGGATGCGGCGGCGGATCATGCGCCGCGCCACCTGGCCGAGACGGGTCTCGTAGAAATCCCGGAGATCGATCACGTCGACATACATGTCGAGAGTGTAGCATGGTCCGCCACGGCAAATTAGGTTAACCTCCGGAAGCCTGCCGCAGAGAGCCCCGCCCGAGCGCACCATCCGCCGGTCCGCGACGCCTCGGACGATGCGGCGCGGCGCGGCGGCGCAATGACGAATTCTCAATCGCTCCGTGCAGAAGATCGGGAGTCAACCAATGAAGCTTCGCTATTCCCCCACCTCTCCCTACGTGCGCAAGGTCATGGTCGTGGCGCTGGAGACCGGCCTCGCCGAGCGCATCGAACGCATCCCGACCATGGTCGCGCCGACCAAGCCCAACGACGAAGTGGCGCGCGAGAACCCGCTGGTGAAGGTGCCGGCGCTCACCACCGATGACGGGCTCGTGCTCTACGATTCGCCGGTGATCTGCGAGTATCTCGACACGCTGCATGCCGGGCCGAAGCTGTTTCCGGCCGCCGGCCAGGCGCGCTGGCTGGCGCTCAGGCAGCAGGCGCTGGGCGACGGCATCCTCGATGCCGCCATCCTCGGCCGCTACGAGATCCTGCGGCCGAAGGAGTATCAGTGGCCGGACTGGATCGACGCGCAGCTGCGCAAGGTGCGCGGCGCGCTCGGTGCGCTGGAGATCGAGGTCGAGGCGGGTGAGCTTGGCGGTCCGATCGGCATCGGCCAGATCACCATCGCCTGCGCGCTCGGCTATCTCGACTTCCGCTATGCCAGCGAGGAGTGGCGCGGCAAGCACCGCCGGCTCGCCGCCTGGTTCGACGAGTTCTCCAAGCGCAAATCGATCGAGCTGACCAGGCCGAAAGACCCGGCATGACGCTCCTCGGGGCCGAGCAGGCGATCGCCGCGATCGGCCTCGAACCGCATCCCGAAGGCGGCCATTTCCGCGAGACCTTTCGCGGCGGTTGGGCGCCTTTGGCAAACCCGCGCGGCGGGTTCGTCCGCGGCGGCGGGCTGGCCTAAGCCACCACCCCATCGAGCCAGCCGATGAGGTCGCGGGTGATCTCGTCGCGATTGAGCTCGTTGAACAGCTCATGGCGGCAGTCGGGATAGAAGCGGTGCGTCACCCGCTCGAGCCCGGCGGCACGGTAGGCTGCGAGGAGCTGGGTCACGCTCCTGGTGTTCTCACCCACGGGGTCGCGGCTACCGGCGATGACATGGATGGGAAGCCGCTTGGGAATGCGCGCCTGCCGCGCCGGAGCGGTGACGTCGCCGAGCGCATCGAGCATGTCGATCCAGAGCTGCACGGTGGCGGGAAAGCCGCAGAGGGGATCGGCGACGTAGTTGTCGATCTCGGCGGCGTCGCGCGACAGCCAGTCGAAGGCGGTGCGTGCCGGCGCAAACTGCTTGTTGAAGGCGCCGAAGCTCAGCGCGTGGATGAGCGGGCTGCGGCCGCGCGCCCCCAGCCGCCAGCGCTCGATCCGGGCGACCAGGCGACCCGCCGAGGCGAGCGCGCCGGGTCGGCCGCCGGAGCCCGACAGCACCGCGCCGGCAAGCTCGTTGCCGCGCTCGCTGATGAAGTGCTGCGCCATGAACGAGCCCATGGAATGGCCGAGGAGCAGGAGCGGTAGTCCCGGGTGCTCGGCGGCCATGCGGCAATGAAGCTGGCCGAGATCGTCGATGCAGCGGCGCCAGCCCGCGCGCTCGGCGAAGAAGCCCAGCTCCGCCGGCGTCGGCGCGGTGCGGCCATGGCCGCGATGGTCGCCGGCATAGACCGCGTAGCCGGCGCCGGTCAGTGCCGCGGCCAGCCGCGCATAGCGGCCGACATGCTCGGCCAGCCCGTGCGCGATCTGGAGCGCCGCCTTGGGCGCGCCCTCCGGCAGCCAGGCATGGACGAAGCGCGCCGCCCCGTCGGGCGCGGCGAGCGTGAAGGTCGTGCCGCGCACCCGCGTCCCCCCGGACCGCAAGCCTAATACATGTGCTGGCCGCCGTTGATCGACATGGTCGAACCCGTCAGGAACCCGCCCTCGTCCGACACCAGGAACAGCACGCCGCGGGCGATTTCGGTCGCGTGGCCGAGGCGCCCCACCGGAATGCGCGCGATGATCTTGTCGAGCACGTTCTGCGGCACGGCGCGGACCATGTCGGTATCGATATAGCCGGGCGCGATCGCGTTCACCGTGACGCCGCGGCCCGCCCCTTCCTGGGCGAGCGCCTTGGTGAAGCCGTGGATGCCGGATTTGGCGGCGGCGTAATTCACCTGGCCGTATTGCCCCGCCTGGCCGTTGATCGAGCCGATATTGACGATGCGGCCGAAGCCGCGCTCGCGCATGCCCTCGATCACCAGCCGGCACATGTTGAAGCAGGAGGTCAGGTTCGTCGCGATCACCTGGCCCCACTGCTCCGGCGTCATCTTGTGCAGCACCGCGTCGCGGGTGATGCCGGCATTGTTGACCAGAATCTCGACCGCCCCGAGCTCCTGCTCGATGCGCTTGACCCCGGCTTCGCAGGCCTTGAAATCGCCGACATCGAATTTGTAGGCGGTAATACCGGTTTCCTGCGTGAAGCGCCGCGCCGCCTCGTCATCGCCGGCGTAATTCGCCGCCACCTTGTTGCCGGCGTCCCTGAGCGCCACCGAGATCGCCCGCCCGATGCCGCGCGTTCCGCCCGTCACCACCGCTACCCGTGCCATGGTCTCCTCCCTATGCCGTTGCCGGCCGCCGCCGCGGATTGGCCCGTCGCCGCGCCTTCCGCAGACAGGTTACTCCAAGCGCTCAACCGCGCTCCACGCACATAGCAATTCCCATGCCGCCGCCGATACAGAGCGTCGCCAGCCCGCGCTTGGCATTGCGCCTCTGCAACTCGTGCAGCAGGGTCACCAGGACGCGCGTCCCCGAGGCGCCGATGGGATGGCCGAGCGCGATGGCGCCGCCATTCACGTTCACCTTTTCGGGATCCCAGCCCATGTCCTTGTTGACGGCGCAGGCCTGCGCGGCAAAAGCCTCGTTGGCCTCGATCAGGTCGAGATCGTCGGCCTTCCAGCCGGCACGCTTCAGCGCCAGCCGGCTTGCCGGGATCGGCCCCGAGCCCATCACCGCTGGATCGACCCCGGCGGTCGCCCAGGCGACGATGCGGGCCAACGGCTTGGCGCCGCGGCGCTGCGCCTCGTCGGCGCTCATCAGCACCACCGCCGCGGCGCCGTCATTGATGCCGGAGGCGTTGCCGGCGGTGACGGTGCCGTTCTTGTCGAAGGCCGGCCGCAGCTTGGCCAGCGCGTCCATCGTCGTGCCGTGCTTGGGGTACTCGTCGGCATCGACCAGCACGTCGCCCTTGCGCCCGGCGATCTTCACCGGCGTGATTTCCTCCTTGAACCGGCCGGCCTTCTGCGCCGCCTCGGCGCGCTCCTGCGAGCGTTGGGCGAGCTGATCCTGCTGCTCGCGCGTGATCTGCCAGCGCTGCGCCACGTTCTCGGCGGTATTGCCCATGTGATAGCCGTTGAAGGCATCCCACAGCCCGTCCCTGATCATTGTATCGACAAGGTCGGTGTTGCCCATCTTGACGCCGTTGCGCAGATGGACGCAATGCGGCGCGCGGCTCATGCTCTCATGGCCGCCGGCGACCACGATCGCGCTGTCGCCGGTGCGAAGCGCCTGAAAGCCGAGCGCCACGGTGCGCAGGCCGGAGCCGCAGACCTGGTTCACGGTATAGGCGGTCGCCTCGGGCGGGATGCCGGCGGCGATGGCCGCCTGGCGTGCCGGGTTCATGCCCTCGCCGGCGCCGAGGATCTGGCCCATGATGACCTCGGAGACCTCCTTGGCATCGACATTGGCCCGGCGCATCGCCTCGGCGATGGCGATCTGCCCCAGGTAATGCGCGGGGACGGCACTCAAGCTGCCGTTGAAGGAGCCGATCGGGGTGCGCACCGCGCCGGCAATGACGATTTCGCTCATCGGGACATCCTCGTGCTGGGGGGCTCGCTATCCTCTCTTACATAGACCTCGGCAGCGGGTTTGGAAACCCGCCGCGAGGGCGATGTCAGGCTAAGGCCGCCGGGCCGGCGCGACATGATCTGGATCAAGCCGGCCGCCTCGCGGGAACCGCCGTGCGCCGCAGCCACTGCGCCATCGGTGCCCAGACCACCCCCGGCGCCTCGCGCGCCACGACCATGCCGATATGGCCGAGCGGCGGCGCCAGCCGTTCCGCCGTCGGCAACAGCTCGGCGAGCGCGCCGGCGGTCTTCGGCGGCACGATACGATCCTGCGCCGGCAGGACGACGAGGCTCGGCCGCTCGACGCGCTGCGGCAGCACCGCCCGGCCGGCGATGCGCCAGCGCCCGCGCCCCGGCGTGTTGGCGCCGTACCAACCGCCCAGGCAGTCGCGCGCCACCGGCAGCGCCAGCGGCACGCCGTCATTGAGCCAATCCTCGAGGGCGACGAAGTCGCGCTCCTCGGGGCAGCCCGGAGCGAGGGCGGCGAAGCGCGAGAATTTACGCAGCGCCAGCAGCGGGTCGAGCGCCGCGAACAGCGCCTGCAGCAGATCGACCGGGACCTCGCCGAGTGCCGCGAAGCTGCGCGTCAGCGGCTCGGTCATTCCGCCCAGCAGCCGCGCCTGGCCGGCGCGCTCGGCGTGGAAGTCCCAGGGCGTCGCCAGCAGCGCCAGCGAGGCGACGAGGCCCGGCCGGCGGTCGGCGAGCGCCAGCGCCAGAAGCCCGCCCATGCAGTAGCCGAGGACGGCAAAGGGCGCCCCGGCCAGCGACGACGCCGCCGCCGCCGCGGCCTCCAGCCGGCCGGCGACATAATCGGTGAGATCGAAACCGCGCTCGAGCGGGCCGGGCTTGCCCCAATCGACCAGCAGCGGCCGCAGCCCCTCGCCGGCAAGAAAGCGCAGCAGGCTCTTGTCCTCGGCGAGATCGAGAATATAGGCGCGGTTGATCAGCGACGGCACCACCAGCACCGGCAGCCCGCGGCCGGCGCCGTAATCCAGCAGGCGCGTCGAGCCCTCCTGCCAGAGCACCGGTGGCTCGTCCAGGTCGCGGCGGTAGGGATGCCGTCGGTAGCGCTCGAGCCCGTTCAGGAACCCCTCGCCGCGGATCCGCAGCTCGGCATCGACGGCGGCGGCGAAGGCCTCAGCGGCGACGGGCTCGAGGCTTTGCCGGAGCGCGTTTGCCGCGGGCAGGAGTTCGGGCCTCCAGGGCAGCAAGCCGTCCCTCAAGAGCGGCAAGGCGGCCCGCGAGCTCATCCAGAGCGTCGCCGCACTGGCGAGATGAAGCGGCAGCGGCCGCGGCCCCTGACGCGGCGCCGTCATGCCGGCCCACACCAAAGGCGGGCGCCCATGCGTTCGGCGCAAGTCCAGCGAGCAGCCGGGCAAGGCTGTCCGCGAGGTCGGGGTCGGCCGCCACGGCGATCAGCTGCTCCTGCCATAGGTCGAGATACCTCTTGGCCAGGCTCGCGAGGTCCGGCGGTTCCGCCATGGCGCCGGAGTATATCGGCGCCCCCGCGCAAATTCCAGCGACCGCAGCGGTCACTCTGCATTGCAGCATCGCATCGAGAATGCTGCTATGCTCATTTCTTTGGCAGTGACCGCCGCGGGCGCAGCGGTGGAAGGGATACGGGACATGGATGAGCAAGGTGGGGCGCAAACACCCCCAGTGGTGATCAAGAAATATGCGAACCGCCGGCTCTACAATACGGCGACCAGCAGCTACGTGACGCTCGACGACCTCTCGCACATGGTCAAGGAAGGCCGCGACTTCGTGGTTTTCGACGCCAAGACCGGCGAGGAGATCACCCGCGCCGTGCTCACCCAGATCATCGTCGAGGAGGAGCAGAAGGGGCAGAACCTGCTGCCCATCAGCTTCCTGCGTCAGCTCATCAGCCTCTATGGCGACAGCATGCAATGGCTGGTGCCCCGATATCTCGAGCATGCGATGGCGACCTTCGCCCGCAATCAGGAGCAGATGCGCAAGAACCTGCAGGACACCCTCGGCGGCCTCTTCCCCTTCGGCCCGCTGGAGGAAATGGGCAAGCAGAACCTGGCGCTGTTCGAGAAGACGATGAAGATGTTCACGCCCTTCCCCGGCGTACCCGGCGCCGGCCCGCGACCGGCCGACAAGCCGACCGAGACGCCGCCATCGGAGGCGAGCCTCAAGGACCTCACCGACAAGCTCAACACGCTGCAGCAGCAGATCGACGCGCTGAGCAAGGACAAGAAAGAGGACCGGAAGGAGTAGTCAGCAGGCCTTCTTGGCCTGGGCTCCGGGCGCCGCATCCTTCAGCAGCCAAGGCTGCTCGATCGACGGCCTGCCGAAATAATAGCCCTGCAGCAAGCCTACGCCCTCGCGACGCAGGATCGCCGCTTCCTGCGCGGTCTCGACGCATTCCGCCACCGTAGCGAGGCCGAGGCCGCTGGCCAGCCCGACGAGATGGCGCAGGAACACCTGGTTGTCGTAGTTCTGGCCGAGATTGCGCACGAAGGAGCCGTCGATCTTGACCGTGTCGACCGCCAGCGCCTGCAGATGGCGCAGCGAGGTGAAGCCGGCGCCGAAATCGTCGAGCGCGATGCGACAGCCGAGTTCGCGCAGCGATCCCACGAAGCGCGCGCTTTCCTCGATGTCGTGCAGCGCGGCCGTCTCGGTGATCTCGACCACCAGCCGGCTCGCCAGCTCCGGCTTGCCCTTCAGCATGGTGGTGATCGCCCGCAGCCAGGCGTAATCGGTGGCGGTCAGGCCGGAGATGTTGAAGCCGAGGCAGATGCCGGGATGCGCCGCGACATCGGCGACCGCCATTTCCAGCACGTGGCGGTCGATGACGCGAATGAAGCCCAGCTGCTCGAGGATCGGCACGAACGCACCGGCGGAGATGACGCTGCCGTCCTCGCCGATCATGCGCAGCAGGCATTCGTAATAATCGACAGCGCCGGTATCGGCATCGACCACCGGCTGATAGGCGAAGACGAGCCGGTCGTCGCGCAGCGCGCGCTGCACCCGCTCGCCCAGCGCCATGCCCATGCGGTGGTGGCGACGCTGCTCCTCGGACAGGCGATAGGGGATGAAGCAGTTGCGCCCGGCCCGCTTGGCCTCGGCGAGCGCGGTCTCGGCGCGCGTCATCACCTCGTAGGAGGTCTTGGCCTGCTCGGGGAAGGTGGCGCCGCCGACCGACACCGTGACGTAGACGGGCCCCGCGGCGGTGGCAACCGGCGTCTGGCTCGCCGCGGAGAGGATCTTTTCCGCCGCCACCGCGATATGCTCTTCGGCGCAATTCGCCAGCACGATGCCGAAGCGATCGCCGCCGACGCGGCCGATGACGTCGCTCACGCGCAGGCAGCGGTCGAGGCGCTGGCCGATGGCGACGATCACCGCATCGGCCGCCTCGTAGCCCAGCGCGTCGTTGACCGCGGTGAGCTTGTCGATGCCGACGGCGAGATAGGCGCCGACGTTGCCTGAGCGCAGGCTCGAAGAGACGACGTGATCGAGCGCCTCGCGCAGCCGCTTCTTGTTGAAGTGCCCGGTGAGGTCGTCGTAATTCGCTGCGTGCTCCAGCCGCAACTCCTGCGCCTTGCGGCCGGTGATGAGGCGCCAGACGCCGTGCATGCGCAGCGGACGGCCGGTGGCGTCGAACATGGCGGAGCCGCGGTCATGCACCCAGGCGAAGCCGCCGTTCTCGGCGCGCACGCGGAATTCGCAGTCGAAGGTGGCGCGCCGCGTCCAGTGCGCGTTGAGCCGCTGTTGGCGGAGCAACAGATCGTCGGGATTGAGCCGGCCCGCCAGCGCCCGGCCGGTGGCGATGGCGCCGGTATCGACGACGCCGAGCATGGACGCGATCGGGCCGTGCCAGGCGATGGCATCGGTGGCGAGATCCCAGTCATAGGCGACGTCACCGGCGGCGGTGAGGGCAGCCTCCAGGCGATGCGGCACGTCTTTCTCGTCCGGAGCCATATGTCGCGCGCTCACTGAATGATTCGGGCGATCACCAAACCATGGTGCCAACCCTCGAACCTACTGCGGAGCATAGTGGGAACCAATTTATGAAAGCTTAAGTCGCAAGCCGGCGACCGCTCTCTTCAGGATGGCGTGTGTGCCCCGAGGAAGGGGAGCACGGCTTGGTTAAATTCGCGCGGCATGACCTGCGTGAAGCAATGGCCACCCTGGCCGAAGAATTTCACTTCGGCGCCGGGCACGAGGCGGGCAAGCTCCTCGGAAAAATAGGCCGGCGTCACCACGTCGTCCTGCGCCGCGACGATGAGCGCCGGCGTACGGATGCGGGCGAGATCGTCGGTGCGATCGAAGGCCAGAACCGCGTCGATGCGGCTCATGATGATCTCCGGCGGCGCGAAGGTGGCCAGCGACTGGGCCTCGATCTGACGCAGCTTCTCGTTGTTGCGCGCCACCCAGAAGGGCGGGTAGAGCAGCAAGGTCGAGGCCTGGAGATAGGTTGCGGGACCGAGACGCTGCAGGATATCCTTGCGCAGCGCGAAGAGCCGCCGGAAATAGGCGTCCGCCTTGGTCCAACTCGCGGCAATCACCATGCTCGCCAGCCGCTCCGGATTTTCGATGGCGAGCACCTGGGCGATGGCGCCGCCGGTCGAATGCCCCACCACATGCGCGCGGTCGATGCCGAGTGCGTCCATCAGCCGGACGACATCCTCCGCCATGCGCTCGACCGTGTAGGAGATGCGGCTGTGGTCGCTTTGGCCGACGCCGCGATGATCGTGCAGGACCACCTCGAAACGCTTGCCGAAGCTCGCAATCTGCTCGCGCCAGAACGAGGCGAGGCCGCCGAGGCCGCTGACGAACAGAACCGGGAAGCCAGTCCCGTGCCGTTCGTAATAGAGATGGCAATCGCCGATCGAGATACGCGGCATGGCAGAGAAAATCCCGGCGGGGACGCAAGCGCCTCGTTTACCGCCCGCCCGGGGTCCTGTCAAACGACGCGCGCGATGGACAGCCATGCGCCCGCAGAAAGGCCGCTCGCGCCGTGATTGTGACCGGGACGCCCGCGCGCTTCGCGCCCCGCGCGCACGCCGGCTCCACGGACGCAGCCGCGGGTCGGCGGAACTTCAATCACGCAGCGAGTGTTAGCGACCCGATGCGCGAACCAAAAAATTCTGTCGGTGCCGCCGCCGCGGTGGACGGAGGTGCGCCGCGGAGGAATGCCGAAGAGGTTCGGCGCAAGGCAACGGCTGGGCGGCGCTTACCGGCGCTTCCAGACGGCAGCCGCGTGCACCTGCCGCTACCGCACATTGCCCGAGCGGGCGAGCTATTCAGCTGAAGGATATGCCAGCCAGCGCGCGCCTTTCCCGGCACCCGCAAAATCTTCGGTACCGCGCGCGAGATGATTGCAGACACGAAATCCGGTTGAAGTCGCCGCCCTCGTCGCCTACCTTGGTTTCTTACCGGGACGTTGCATGGAAGTGATCCGTCCACATCGGGCCCGACAATACGCACCTTCCGTATGAACGTTGCCCTGACGGCTTGTCGGACGCCTCGCGGCGCACCGCTCCCTTCCCTCCTGCCTCGTCATCAAATCCCATGAACACGACGGAATTGAAGCGAACGACCGGCCGCACCCAGGATATCGACCGGCATGTCGGTGCCCGGATCCGCGAGCGTCGGATCATGCTCGGCCTGACGCAGCAGCAGCTCGCCGACCTCATCGGCGTGACCTACCAGCAGGCGCACAAATACGAACGCGGCATCAACCGCGTGTCGGCGGGACGGTTGTTCGAGATCGCCCGGGTGCTGAGCGTTCCGGTCAGCTATTTCTTCGAAGGACTGGACAACCAGAGCGGCCGGCCGGTGAGCCAGCGCGAGCGCATGTGCCTGGAGCTGGCGCGCAATTTCGCGCAGATCCCGAACGAGCGGCATCAGGAGGCGCTGAGCCAACTCGCCCGCGCGCTGGCGACCCAGCATTAGACGCCCGGCGCCGCGCCCCGGCAGGCGGCGGGGCTTCCACGCCCCGAAACGTCAGGCGGCGTCGAGATGCTTCAGCACGATGATGAGCACCGCGGCCTGGTCGGGATCGGTGCGGCGCAGAAGCTCCTGCTCGATCTGGGTTGACAGGTCCTGGCGAAGCAGGCTGCTGCGAGCCTGCGGCAGTCTGCGGCAATCGTCGTCCAGCGATCGCAGGACCTGCTGAAGCTCCAATCGCCAGCCATCGACCCTACAGCCTTGCGACGCCAAGTCGCGAACGAGGCGATGGTAGCGCCCGAAGAGTCCGATTGTCTCCATCTCCGCGCCCATCCTTTCCGCGCGCGCGAGAGAGCCGCAAGCCGAGAATCCGTCGCGTCTCTCGCCAGCGCAAGTTACATGGGTTTAAAGCCTGCATAGTCAAGTTTCATATCATATCATAGATGCTTTAAACATCATATATTAATAGCAAAGGCTCATGATTAGAGAAATGAGCGACGGCAGCGCTGACGCGCCGGCACGATTGCGTCGCTATGGCCTGTCGGGCTGGCCTATCTCGGCCTCCCGCCGGGACCGTCATCACGGTGGCGGCGTCCCGTATCGACCGGATGCAGTCGGGACCGTTGACCTCTATTTAGAGGCATGATATTAGAATATTGATTGTTTAAACATCATACAACCATCATAAATGATGCAAAAAACATGAATCTCTGCATAATCCACCTCGAGATCCCGGCAATCCCCAGCGGAAATCAGCCTTGCTCACCGCCGCTCAACTGAAGGCCGCCCGAGCGCTGGTCGGCATGGAGCAGCGGGCGCTGGCCGAAGCGTCGGGCGTGTCGCTGCCGACCATTCAGCGCATGGAAGCAAGCACCGGCACGGTTCGCGGCGTGATCGAGACCCTGATGAAGGTCATGGCCGCGCTCGAAACCGCCGGGGTCGAGTTCATCAACGAAGGCGCGGCCAGCGCCGGCGGCGGCGGCCGTGGCGTGCGCCTGCGCAAGCGCTCAGAGTGAGCATCCGAGCGACATGCCTTTGTGCACGGCCATGCAAGCGCGCGTGACGCCAGGCCGCACCAGGGCGGTCGCTTGCCGCCTCCGGTCTCTTCCGCCGTGCTGACCCTCGTCGCCGCCCTGCTCGCCCTCTACGGCGCCGCGGCGCTGCTCGGCGTCGTCGGCGGCCGGCGCGTGCTCGTACCGGTCTACGTCCTGAGCGGGTTGGCCGCCGCCGCCACGGCGCTCGGCGCCGCCCGATTTCTCGCTTCCGGCGCGGCGCCCGAGACCGCCGTGCTGCCGTTGGGGCTGCCCTGGATCGGCGCGCATTTCCGCATCGACGCCTTGAGCGCCTTCTTCCTGTTCGTGCTCGGCACGGCGGGGGCGCTTACCAGCCTGTTCGCGGTCGATTACGGCGGCCATGACGACGATCCCGGCCGCGTGCTGCCCTTCTATCCCGCCTTTCTTGCCGGCATGAGCCTGGTGCTCGTCGCCGACGACGCCTTTAGCTTCCTCGTCAGCTGGGAGACGATGTCGCTCGCCTCCTGGCTGCTGGTGCTGGCGACGCATCGCCAGAGCGAGACGCGCAGCGCGGCGTTTCTCTATCTCGTCATGGCAAGCATCGGCGTCGGCGCGCTGTTGCTGGGCTTCGGGCTGCTGGCCGGCGGCAGCGGCGACTTCGCCTTCGCCGCGCTGCGCGGTGCCGCGCTCGGTCCGTGGAAGAGCGGACTGTTCTTCGCGCTTGCCGTCATCGGCACCGGCTCCAAGGCGGGCATGGTGCCGCTCCATGTCTGGCTGCCGCCGGCGCATGCCGCGGCGCCGAGCCACGTCTCGGCGCTGATGAGCGGCGTCATGACCAAGGTGGCGATTTACGGCTTCATCCGCCTGCTGTTCGATCTCGCCGGACCGGCGCAATGGTGGTGGGGCGCGGTGGTCGTGGCGCTCGGCGGCATCACCGCCTTGCTCGGCGTGCTCTACGCGGTGATGCAGAGCGATGTGAAGCGTCTGCTCGCCTATTCGACGGTCGAGAACATCGGCATCATCCTCATCGGCCTCGGCCTGGCGCTTGCCTTCCACGCCAACCACCTCGACCTGCTGGCGCAGCTGGCGCTGATCGCGGCGCTGTTGCACGCGTTCAACCATGCGACGTTCAAGAGCCTGCTGTTCCTGGGATCGGGCGCCATCCTGGTGGCGACGCATAGCCGCGACATGGACAAGCTGGGCGGCCTGATCCATCGCCTGCCGATGACCGCCGTGGCCTTTCTCGTCGGCGCGGTGGCCATCTCCGGGCTGCCGCCGTTCAACGGCTTCGTGTCGGAATGGCTGACCTTCCAGGCGATCGTCAACGGCGCGCTGCTGCCGCAATGGCTGCTGAAGCTGGCGGTCCCGGTGGTCGGTGCCATGCTGGCGTTGGCGGTGGCGCTCGCCGGGGTCGCCCTGGTCAAGGCGTTCGGCATCATCTTCCTCGGCCGCCCGCGCAACAATGCCGCCGCGACGGCGCAGGAGACAGGCGCCCTGATGCTCGCCGCGATGCTGGCGCTGGCCGCGCTTTGCATGGTGACGGGCGTGGCGCCGCAGCTCGTTCTGGCCCTGGCGCAGCCGGCGGCGACGCTGCTGCTGCCGCACGGCGCCGGCCTCGACCTCTCGAGCCCGCTCTGGCTTGCGCCGCTTGGTCCCGACCACAGCTCTTACAGCGGCGGCGTCATCCTGCTGGCGGTGACGTTCCTTGCGGCGCTGCTCGGGCTGGTCATCCACCGCTTCGCCTCCGACCGCGCGCGCCGCTCCGCGCCGTGGGATTGCGGCTTCCCGGACACGCGACCCGAGACCCAATACAGCGCCGCCGGCTTCGCACAGCCGATCCGCCGCATCTTCGGCGCGACGGTTTTCGCCGCGCGCGAGCGCATCGACATGCCGGCGCCGGGCGACACACGTCCCGCGCGGTTCGAGATCAGTTTTCGCGACCCCGTCTGGGAAGCGATCTACGCCCCGACGGCGCGGCTCGTCTCGCTGCTCGCCGACCGGCTCAACCTGCTGCAGTTCCAGACCATCCGCCGCTACCTCTCGCTGATGTTCGCAGCGCTGGTGTTGCTGCTGCTCATCGTCGCGGTGAGCCAATGAGATCGGCACTGCTGGAGCTGCTGCAGCTTGCCCTGCCGGTAGGGCTGGCGCCACTGCTCAGCGGGCTGGTGCGCAAGCTGAAGGCGCGGCTCAACGGCCGCATCGGCCCCGGCCTGCTGCAGCCCTATCGCGATCTGTCGCGGCTGCTGCGCAAGGAGGTGGTGCTGGCGCCCAACGCCTCCTGGCTGTTCCGTACCAGCCCTTACCTCATCTTCGCCGCCATATGGCTCGCCGCGGCAATCGTACCGACCTTCGCCACCGGCCTGCTGCTGAGCCGCACCGCCGATCTCATCGCGCTGGTGGCGCTGCTCGGCACGGCGCGCTTCGCGCTGGCGCTGGCCGGCATGGATGTCGGCACCGGCTTCGGCGGCATCGGCGCGTCGCGCGAGATGATGATCGCCTCGCTCGCCGAGCCGGCGATGCTGATGGTCACCTTCACCGTGGCGCTGGTGGTGCGCTCGACCTCGCTGCAGCACATCGCCGAGTACCTGCTGACGCACGATGTCGGCATCCGCATCTCGCTGCTGCTGGGCGTGCTGTCGCTGCTCATCGTCGCCATCGCCGAGAACGCGCGCATTCCGGTGGACAATCCCGCCACCCATCTCGAGCTCACCATGGTGCACGAGGCGATGGTGCTGGAATATTCCGGCCGCCATCTCGCGCTGATCGAGGGCGCGGCGATGGTGAAGCTGCTGCTCTACGTCTCGCTCGTCGCCGCGATCTTCTTCCCCTGGGGCCTGGCGACGGATATCGACGACGCCCGCGCGCTCGCCGTCGGATTGGGCAGCTACGTGCTGAAGCTCGCCCTGGCCGGCGTCGCGCTCGCCTTCCTTGAGACCAGCATCGCCAAGATGCGCGTCTTCCGTCTTGCCGAACTGCTCGGCGGCGCGCTGCTGCTGGGTCTGCTGGCGGCGATCTTCCTCTATGTGTCGCAGGAGCTGTAGGAGGCAAGATGCCGATCTTCGCCAACCCCGCCTACGACACCGCGCATCTGCTCGACACCTTCGTGCTGGTGCTGAGCTTCGCGCTGCTCTATCAGCGCCGGCTTTTCGCCATGATCACCCTCTATGCTTGGCAGGCCTTCTTTCTGGCGGCGGCCGCCGCATGGCAGGCCTATGCGCAGGACGCGCCGCACCTCTACATCACCGCCGCCATCGCCCTGGTCTTCAAGGCGATCGTCATTCCGCTCGCCCTCCACCGCATCATCATCTATCTCGACATCCACCGCAGCATTGAGACCGCGCTCGGAATCGGCCCCACCATGGCGGTCGGCGTGGGCCTGGTGGCGCTCTCGATCCTGCTCGTGCTGCCGGTGACCGCCGCCTCGGGCGCGCTGACGCGCGAGAGCCTCGCCGCGGCGCTGTCGGTGGTGCTGCTGGGCCTCCTGATGATGATCACGCGGCGCAACGCGGTCAGCCAGGTGGTGGGGTTCATGTCGCTCGAAAACGGCCTCATCCTCGCGGCGGTCGGCGTCAAGGGCATGCCGCTGGTGGTGGAGCTCTCCGTCGCCTTCTCGGTGATGGTCGCGTTCATCATCTTCGGCGTCTTCTTCTTCCATATCCGCGAGCGCTTCGACACGCTCGACGTCCATGACATGGAGCAGTTCCGCGGAGAGGGACGATGAGCCCGGTCCACGCCGTCCTCGCCACGCCGGCCATCGCCGCCATCGTACTCGCGCTGCTGCCGGGCTACCGCCTTGCCGCGCGCCTCAACGTGCTGGCGGCGGCGCTGACGCTGTCGGCCAGCATCGTGCCGTTCTTCGCGCGGCCGGCAACGACGCCCTTCCTGCTGATCGACGACTTCAATATCTATCTCGTCGCGCTCACCGCCTTCGTCGCCTTCACCACCAGCCTGTTCAGCGCGCGCTACGTGCTGCACGAGGTGGAGATCGGTCGCCTGCCGGCGGCGAACCTCCGCTTCTACCATGCCATGTACCAGGCGTTCTGCTTCACCATGCTGCTGGCGCTGACCGCCAACAACCTCGGCGTGCTGTGGGTGGCGGTCGAGGGCGCGACGCTCACCACCGTGCTGATGGTCGGGCTCTACCGCACGCGCGAGGCGCTGGAAGCGGCGTGGAAGTATTTCATCCTCTGCGGCGTCGGCATCGCGCTGGCGCTCTTCGGCACCATCCTGATGTATCTCGCCGCCCAGCCGGTGATGGGCGAAGGGCTGCCGGCGATGACCTGGTCGGCGATCCTGCCGCGGGTCGGCGGCTTCAATCCCGCCATCCTCAACCTCGCCTTCGTCTTCCTGCTGGTAGGGTACGGCACCAAGGTCGGGCTGGCGCCGCTGCATGCCTGGCTGCCGGACGCGCATGCCGAAGGCCCGACGCCGATCTCGGCGGTGCTGTCGGGATTGCTGCTCAACGTCGCGCTCTATGCCGTGCTGCGCTTCAAGATGCTGCTCGCCGGCAACGCCCTCGCCGTGGCACCCGGCCCGCTGATGATCGCCATGGGCCTCGGCTCGCTGCTGCTGGCGAGCTTCATGCTCTACCGCCGGCGCGACATAAAGCGGCTCTTCGCCTATTCCTCGATCGAGCACATGGGCATCATCACCTTCGCCTTCGGCATGGGCGGCGGCCTGGCCAATTTCGCGGGACTGCTGCACATGACCATGCACAGCCTGACCAAATCGGCGATCTTCTTCGCCGTCGGCCACATCACCCAGATCAAGGGCACGCAGAAGATCGCCGAGATCCGCGGCCTCACCGCCAGCCAGCCGCTGCTCGGCTGGGCGCTGGTGATCGGCGTCGTCGCCATCGCCGGATTGCCGCCCTTCGGCGTCTTCACCAGCGAGTTCCTGGTGCTGACCACCAGCTTTGCGCGCCAGCCGCTGCTGGCGCTGCCGGTGCTGGCCGGGCTGCTGGTGGGATTCGGCGCGCTGGTGCTGCGGCTGCAGGGCCTCGCCTTCGGCGCCGGCGAAGGCGGCGGCAAGGCGAGCCCGGCGGCGCTACTGCCGCTGTTCATCCATTTCGCCATGGTGCTGGCGGCCGGGATCTACCTCCCGGGGCCGCTCGTCGCCTGGTTCCAGAACGTCGCGCGGCTGCTGGGCTGAGGCAACGATGGGCAACGGCAGCGATCTCCTCGACTTTCTCGCCCGCGGCGAGACGCTGGCGCAGCGCCCCTGGCCGCGCTTCCGCCTGGCGCGCGAGCAGTGGCTGGATCTCGCCACCCACCTCGCCGTCGCCGACTGGGCGCTGCTCGGCCTCTGGGCGGAGCCGGGCGAGGTGCATGCCGCGTTCTGCGACGCCGCCGGCGACGCGGTCGCTACCGCGTCGCTCGCTTGCGCCGACGGCGGCTTCCCGTCGCTCGCCGCGGTGCGCCCGGGCGCGCTCCGGCTCGAGCGCGCGGTGCAGGATCTGGTCGGGCTGCACGCCGAGGGTATTGCCGACGCGCGGCCCTGGCTCGATCACGGCCAGTGGCACAGCCGCGACGGCATCGCCGCCGGCGCGCGCCCGGCGAGCCAGTATGACTTCCTTACCGCCGAGGGCGAGGGCCTGCACCAGATCGCAGTCGGGCCGGTCCATGCCGGGACCATCGAGCCCGGCCATTTCCGCTTCCATTGCAGCGGCGAGGCGGTGGTGCGGCTGGAACAGCGCCTGGGCTATGCGCACAAGGGCACCGAGCGCCTGATGGAGGGCAAGCCGGCCGCGGCTGCGGCGCGCCTGGCCGGCCGGCTCTCCGGCGACAGCACCGTTGCCGCGGCGCTGGCCTTCGCCCGTGCGGTGGAGGCGGCGAGCGGAACCGCGGTGCCGGAACGCGCGGCCTGGCTGCGCGCGCTGCTTGCCGAGCTCGAGCGCATCGCCAATCATCTCGGCGACATCGGCGCCATCGCCAACGACGCGGCCTTTACCTTCCTGCAATCGCATCTGACGGTGCTGCGCGAGATGGTGCTGCGTGCCGCCCAATCCTGCTTCGGCCATCGCCTGATGATGGATGTCGTGATCCCCGGCGGGCTCGTACGCGATCTCGATGGCGCCGGCATCGGACGGCTGCGCGGTCTCGCATCGACGCTCCGGCCGCGCTTTGCCGAGCTGATGGCGGTCTATGACCGCAAGCCGTCGCTGCTCGACCGCACCGTCGGAACCGGAATCGTCAACGCCGAGCTGGCGCGGCGCTTCGCCGCCGGCGGCTTCGTCGGCCGCGCCTCCGGGCGCGGCTTCGATGCGCGCAAGCACCCGGGCTATCCGCCCTACGACCGGCTCGACTTCGCCGTGCCGGTGCTGAGCGACGGCGACGTGCACAGCCGCCTGATGATCCGCGCGGGCGAGGTCGAGGCGAGCCTCGGCCTCGTCGGGCAGATCCTCGACCGCCTTCCCGCCGGCCCCGTCCTGGTCCCGCTCGCGGCCGGCGGCGGCGACGGGATGGCGCTGGTCGAGGGCTTTCGCGGCGACATCCTCGCCTGGGTCGCGCTCGCCGGGGACGGCAGCGTGCGCCGCGCGCATCTGCGCGATCCCTCCTGGTTCCAATGGCCGCTGCTGGAAGCGGCGATCGAGGGCAACATCGTCGCCGATTTCCCGCTCTGCAATAAGTCCTTCAACTGCTCCTATTCCGGACACGACCGCTGATGTGGAAGCTCCTGGCCAGGACGCTGCTGACGAAACCGCTGCCGATCGCGCCGCCGGCGCCGGAGCCGGCGCAGCTCGCGGAGCTCGGCGAGCGGCTTGCCGCGGTCGCCCGCGCGCAGCTCGGCCGCAGCTTGTCGATCCGCCAGGTCGATGCCGGCTCGTGCAATGGCTGCGAACTCGAGATCCAGGCGCTCGGCACCCCGTTCTACGATCTCGAGCGCTTCGGGCTGCGCTTTGTCGCCTCGCCGCGCCATGCCGACGTGCTGCTGGTGAGTGGTCCGGTGACGACCAACATGCGCGAGGCGCTGGAGCGGACCTATGCCGCGACCCCCGATCCCAAATGGGTGGTCGCGGTCGGCGATTGCGCGCGCGACGGCGGGCTCTTCGCCGAGAGCTATGCGGTGACCGGCGGCGTCTCGGCGGTGATCCCGGTCGACCTCCATATCGCCGGCTGCCCGCCCTCGCCGGTACAGCTGCTGAGCGGGCTGCTGGCGCTGCTCGAGGCCGCCGCCCGGCGCCGCTGACCGCGTCAGATCGGCGGGCCGCGCCGCCGCGCCATGCCGGTGGCCAGCGCCACCAGAAAGACCACCAGGAAGATGAAGAACAGGATCTTGGCGATCCCCGCGGCGGTCGAGGCAATCCCGCCGAAGCCGAGGACGCCGGCGATGATGGCGATGACCAGGAACACCACTGCCCAGTAGAGCATCCGCGCCCTCCTCTCGCTCGGTACGCTCGACAGGAACAAGGCGTCGCCGCCCCGGGTTCCCGCACCCGGCGGGCTCGTCAGGCCGCGGGCTCTCGCGGTCGCTGCCGCAACCGCTGTCGCCCGCCGCGGACGAACGCGCTTTCGCGCGTTCGCCTTAGAGATCGGCGAGCCGCACCCAGGCGCCGACGGCGGTGGCCAGGACCAGCCCGACGGCGATGCTCGCCGGTTGCAGGCTGTCGGCCAGCAGCAGCCACAGCAGCAGCACGCCGATCGCCACCGCGACGCCGCCCACCAGCGAGGCCGCCGAACGCTTCAGTTTTGTCGCCATGGCTCAGGCCCTCACCCGTGCGGTGAGCGGATCGTCCGAGCCGGCGCGCGTGCTGCGCAGGTTCGATTTCACGAAGCGCCCGTCATAGCCGTTGAAGAGATGACCGAGGAGGCCGCGGTCGAGGTCGCTGGTGCCGAACAGCCAATCGGCGATGGGATAGGTCAGGTTCATGTTGCGCTCCATCATGATCGCGGGGTTGTGATGGGCGATGTGATGGCGGCGGATGGTGTTGATGAAGGGAACAAGGCGTACCAGCCGGTCATCGCGCACATGACAGCACCAGTGGAAGAACTCGTAATTGAGATAGACGCCGACGGTGGTGCAGATCAGCAGCCAGGCCGCGTTGCCCGACCACGCCAGCGCGAGCACCGCCGCGCCAGCCGCGGACAGGGCGATGAAGGTCACCAGCGCGTAGGGCGGGAAGAAGGTGATGCGGAAGTCGCGGCTGCTCTCGATCGTCGGCTCGCCGTCGGTGAAGAACTGATGATGCGCCAGTGTATGCCGCTTGTAGATGCCCATGAAGCCCTTCACCGGGCGATGCATGATGAAGCGGTGGATCCACCATTCGAAGAGGTTGCAGAGCATGAACACCGCCGGCACCGCCAGCCATTCGGCCGCGCGCGGCCGGTCGATGTGCCGGACCGCGTACCAGATGGTGGCGCCGCCGATGGCATAGATCAGCGCCACATGCGCCCAGCCCCGATACCAGGGCGAGATGCGCTCCCGGTAGTCCGCGCGGAATGCCGCCTGCCTCCTGCCCATCATGACCCCGCCTCCCGCCAGATGTTATCAGCACTCGACCATGCCCCGTACCGGCACCAAACGGCCTAGCTCCCGGCCTCCGCCGTGGCCCGGGCGAAGGCCTCGATATAGTCGATCAGCCGCTCCGCCGCCGCCGCCGCCGCCTTGCCGTCCCCCGCCGCCACCGCGCGCGCCGCCTCGGCATGCAGCCGCGCGGCCAGCGGCAGATCGGCGATCTGCCGGTAGTGGATATACCAGAAGCGCCGCGACAGCCCGTGCATCAAAGTCATGGCAGCGGCGGCGAACTCGTTGCGCGCCGCCTCCAACACCAGCAGGTTGAAATCGCGGTCGAGTCGCATGAACCCGATATCGTCGTTGCCTCGCCCCGCCTGCTCCATTCCCTCGGCAATCGCGATGAAGCGCCGGCGCTGCTCCGGGCTCGCGCGCCGCGCCGCGGAGCGCGCCAGCAGCCGCTCGACCTCGCGGCGCAGCTCGATCAGGCGGAGCTGGGTGGTCAGATTCTCCTCGGCGACGACGATGCCGCGTCGCGGCCGGATGGCGACCAGCTTCTCGCGCGCCAGCCGCTGCAGCGCCTCGCGGATCGGCGTGCGGCCGATGCCGAGGCGGGCGCTCAGCGCCGTCTCGGTGACCGCCGCGCCGGGCGCGAGCTGCAGCGTGACGATCAACTCCTCGAGCGCGCGATAGGCCCGCTCGGTGAGGCTGTCCGCGCTTTCCTCCTCGCGCGGCCGCCGACGTGCGCCCGATCTAGCCATGGCGGCCGAGCGCCGCGTCGATGTCGGCGGAGGTGAGCCGCCAGGCGTTGTCGAGATGCGCCACCACCTCGCGCATGAAGCGCTCATGGGCGGCGAGCGCCGCCCGATCGTCGCCGAGATGGTCGGCGAGCAGCGCCAGCGCCAGCTGCGCCGGCCCGGCACCCTCATAGGTCCATTCGAAACCCGCCCGCGACAGCCGCCGGAGATCGTGGCGCGGCGGCAACAGCCGGCCGTCCACCGTGACAATCGCCCCGTCGAGGCTGCGAGCGCCTTCGTAGACTTTCATCTCTATCCTCACGCGGCGAAGATGACGGCAGCGTCATCATTGACGCCTGCGAGCGGCAGGCGCCGGGTGATCGACTCCTCGACATCGACCTTCCGTGCCGCCGCGCCCAGACCGGCCATGACGCGGCAGCCGCTCAGGCATGCGCAATCGAAGGGTCCGCGACCGGCTTTGACCGGCCGGTGCAGCGCCGCGCGAAACGCCATGCCCCTGCTCTCCCGATGGGGCGGATATATCAGACATATACCAGATGCGATCGCATGATGCGAGACATGCGGTCAATTCGGCTCTTGCCAGAGTGGATGGACGTGCTATCAAGCAGAGTCGCATGGTTTATCGGGTGACCCCACCCGCTTCTTCACGAAGCCCTGCCTCGATCTAATTCGGTGGCCGGGGAGGACAAACCTCTTGCGAGCGGCGTTTACCGGTAAAGCAGGCTGGAAAAGCCGCATCTTCAAGAAGAACATCCCTGGCAGGAACGGAAAGCCTTGAGCATGAACACTCCCACCATGACGGTGACCGCGCGCCTCGCGGCCCGGCTGCTCGCGCATCGTCAGACCTCGCAGGAAGAGATCGGCGATCTTATCCGCACCGTGCATGAGGCGGTGGCACGGCTCAACCAGGCGCCCGGCGCGCTCGTCGAGGAACCCGTGGAACAGGAAGCGACGGAGACCCCGGAGGAACCGATACGCCGGAAGCGGCGGGCGCGCCGCGACACGGCAGCAGCGGAACCGGCCGCCGCCGAGGAAGCACCCGTCACGGCGCTGCCGGCGCAGAAGCTGGTGCGCCGCGCCGAGATGGCGCCGGCCGCGTCGGCCGCGCCAAGCATGATGGTCCCGCCGCCGCATCACGGCGCCCTGCGCGGTGTCGTACGGTGGTTCGATCCCAAGAGCGGCAAGGGCGCGCTGCGCCTGCCCGGGCTGGGCGACGTCGGCTTCGAGGCACGGCTGCTGACGGAGTCCGGCATCACGCGGCTGTTCAAGGGCCAGGAGGTCGAAGCGACGCTCGCCGAGGGCTCCGCCGCGCCGCAGCTGCTGCGCGTGTCGGTGCCCGGCACGGTCTCCGCCCATTCGCTGGGCGGCGGCGTGGTCAAGGGCCGCCATGCGCGACCGGTGGTGGTCGAGCTGAAGCGCGAAGCGCTGCGCCGCGCTGCCGCGCGCGCCGAGGCCGAGCACGTGCTGGGCTCCAGCCGCACGCGCTGACCGGCGCCTGCGTCGTCAGATCGAGGTCAGGGGCTCCGCCAGCGCCGGATCGCCTTGCGTGGCGATGCCGGCCGCAGGCAGGCGCAAGGTAAAGCAGGAGCCGCGGCCAGGCTCGCTCTCGGCGGCGATCTCGCCACCCATGAGCCAGCACAACCGCTGGCTCAGCACCAGGCCCAGCCCGGTACCGCCGTATTTCGCGCTGATCGACGCGTCGGCCTGAGAGAAATCGCCGAAGAGCCGCGCCAGATTGTCGGCGCCGATGCCGATCCCGGTATCGCTGACCGCGAACCCGATCCACTCGCCGGCCGCGTCGCGTTCGCGCGTCACGGCAAGCTCGATGCTCCCGCCCTGGGTGAACTTCGCCGCGTTGCTCAGCAGGTTCGACAGCACCTGACGCAGCTTGGCGGCATCGCCCGTCATGACGCCGTTGCCGGCCACGGCAGCGAGCGCGAAGCGATTCCCGTTTCGCTCGGCAAGCGGCCGAGCGATCGCGGCGATCTCCGCCAGGAAGCCGTCGAGATCGATCGGCACCGCATCCACCTCCATCCGACCGGTCTCGATCTTCGAGAGATCGAGCACATTGCTGACCAGCGACAGCAGCTGCTGGCCGGCAAGGTTGATGCGCGTCAGGTCGGCCGTCATCCCGAAGCGACCCTCCGCCTGCGCGTCCTCGAGCAGAATCTCGCTGTAGCCGATGACCGCGTTCAACGGCGTGCGCAGCTCGTGGCTCATCTTGGCGAGGAAATTCGATTTGGCGCGGCTCGCCTGCTCGGCATCGGCCTTGGCCGCGGCCAGCTCCGCTTCGCGCTGATGGCGCTTGGTCACGTCGCGATAGATCGAGACCGTGCCGCCTTCGGAGGTACGCGAATGCACCGCCATGATGCAACGGCCGCCGAACGCCTCTTCCGACGGCGTGTCGAGGCGGTGATAGCTCTCGACCAGATGCTGTGCCCGGCGCGCGCGCGCCGCCGGGCTGAGCGAAGAGGCGTATTCCTCGGCGAGGATCGCGGCGATCTCGGCAAGCGGCATGCCCGGCGCGAGACGCGGCGCGAGACGCGGAAACAGCCGGACGAAGGCCCGGTTCCACAGCAGCACGCGCTCGTCGGCGTCGGCGATGATGAAGCCGTCGGCCATGCTGTCGATGCCATCGCGGAAGCGCGCCTCGCCGAGCTTGCGCCGCTCGCGCAGCCGGTTCAGGCGGCGCAGATTGATCATCGCGAAGGTCATGAGCGGCGTCGACACCAGTACGGTCACCGTGGCGGTGACCAGGGTGACGGTGGCCGGCGTCTGACGATAATCGAACAGCGCGTTCAGCGCATGAGCATAAAGCTCGGAGAGCGCCACGACGAAGCAGAGCCACAGCAGCACGACGCGGACCGGCGGGTGACGCGCGAAATAGACCGCGAGATCCAGCGAGATCCGTCCAATCAGGGTGCGTAGCGCCTGCGGCTCGCTGGCATCGGAAGCCTCGCCATGGGCTGGTGCCGCCCCGGAGCGAGGGCCTGCCGACGGCAAAAGCGGCCCTGTCCACGGCTCCTGCGTCAAACAGACCTCCGCGCACCAAATAATTGGAGAGTTTCCAAACAATAGCACAACGGTTTAATTAATTTTGTCTTAGCGCGGCGGCGTGGCTGCCGCGGCGGGCGCCGCACCGCGGGCCGGGCGGCCGCGCCGGCTTATCGCCCGAAGGCGCTTGCGTCCGGCGCGACGGGGTCGCGCGCCGGCCAGCGACCGCTCTCGACCTGATGGAAGAATTCATCGCACAGCCGGTTGAAGCCGTCCGGCTCCTCGGTGTTGAGGGTGTGGCCGGTGAGCGGCAGCACCGCGAGCGCCGCCGTCGCAATCGCCCGCTTGAGGAAGATCGCAGGCTCCAGGCAGGGCCAGTCCTCATCGCCGGTGGCGATCAGCACCGGCACGGCCAGCCGCGCAAGCTCGGGCTCGAGATCATAGAGCGACGGCCGCCGGCCCTGCACCCGGCGCAAGGTCATCGCCGAGCCCACCGCCGAATGCGCGCCGAGCTGCTCGGCGAACTCCTTCCAGCCGCGCGGGTCCTTGCGCTCGAAGCGCACCCGCGTCGGGCTGACGGCGTAGGATCTGGCAAAGCCGGCCATGCCCTGCGCCTCGAGCGCGGCGGCGGTCCCGGCTGCATCCTCCTGAAAGCGCCTGCGCTCGGCCGCATCGGTGGTCGAGCCGTGGCCGCAGCCGCCCAGCACCAGCGACAACGCGCGATCGGGATAATGCAGGCCGAAATGTAGCGTGGCGTAGGCTCCCATGGAGACGCCGACGATATGTGCCCGGGCAATGCCGAGCGCGTCGAGCACGGCGCGGATGTCGTCGCGCGCGCGGTCCTGCGAATAGCGCTCCGGCATCGCCGGCACGTCGGAGGGCGGATATCCCCGGGCGTTATAGGCGATGACGCGGTAGCGCCGCGCAAAATAGCGGAGCTGCGGTTCGTAGCTGCGGCAATCGCCGGCAAATTCGTGGACGCAGACGATCGGGGTGCCGCTACCGGCCTCCTCGTAATAGAGCCGGATGCCATCGTCGGCGGTGAGATGCGGCATGCGCGCCTCCGCGTCTATGCGAGCGTCGGCCGCTGCGCCGCGTCCAAAGCCCTACCCAGCTGTAGCAGCGGCCGGCGCGACCGGCAAGCGGCGCCGTGGCGGCGATGCGCTCAACCCACGCTCTGCGCCAGGTACCAGTCGAGGATCTCCTCGCCGGTCCACATCACGACGTTCTCATGGCCGAGGATGTAGTCGTAGAGCGCCTCGAGATATTTGATGCGATGCGGCACGCCGGTGAGATAGGGGTGGATGGAAATCGCCATCACCCGCGGCGCCTTGCCGCCGTCCTGATAGAGCCGGTCGAATTGATCGCGGCCGCGCCGCAGGATCTCGTCCGAGGGCTGCTGCTGCACGGCGCTGATGACGACGTCGTTGATCTCGACCGTATAGGGAACCGAGACGAGGCGCCCGGTGCGGGTATGGATCGGCACCGGCTGCTCGTCGAGCACCCAGTCGGCAACATATTGGATGCCGAGCTCGGCAAGCAGGTCCGCCGTCTCGACCGTCTCGGTCAGACCCGGGCTCTCCCAGCCGCGCGGCTTCCTGCCGGTGAAGTCGGCAATCGCCTTGATCGTATCGGCGATGGCGGCGCGCTGATCCTCGGTCTTGTGCATCGGCTGTTGCACGAAGCCGTGCCCCATGAATTCCCAGCCGGCATCGCGCGCGGCGGCGCAGGCCTCGCGGTAGACCGTGCAGGCACTGCCGTTGACCGCGAAGGTGGCCTTGAGTTTCCGCGCCTGCAGCGTCTCGAGAAAGCGCCAGAACCCCACGCGCATCCCGTATTCGTGCCAGGCCCAGTTCGGCACGTCCGGCAGCAGCGGCTGGCCCATGGGCGGCGGCAGAATCGCGCGCGGCATCGCTCCCGCCGGGCTCCAATTCTCGACATTGACGATCGTCCAGACGGCGACCCGGGCGCCGCCCGGAAGCCGCAGGGCGGGGCGTTGGTGTATCGGCTGGTAAGACACCCGCGCCCGGATCGCCTTGGCCAAATCCTCGCCGCTCATCTCATGCCTCCCGTCCCTTGCGCCCTCATTGCGCCGTCCGCGCCGCCGCCATCTTTGCCATGACGGCCTCGGTGTCCATCACCCAGCCGAACGCCGTCCGGATGCAGGCGAGCGCGGCATCGTGCAGCGCCGGCCCGTCCATGGTGTCGACGCAATCGCTGACGACGATGACCGCATAGTCCCGCACATTCGCCGCCGCCGTGGTCGCCAGCACGCAGGAATTGGTATTGACCCCGGTGATCAGCAGCGTGTCGATACCGTGCGTGCGCAGCGCCACATCAAGATCGGTGCCGAGGAAGCAGTCATAGCGCTTCTTGGAGTCGACCACCCAGTCCGAAGGCCGCTGCAGCCGCGGCATCACCGTGCATCCGGGCATGCCCATGAGGTTGTGGCGCAGCACGTTCTTGCGCGTCGCGGCCGGATCCTCGGCGCGGCCGCGCCAGAACGGGTTGGCGCGGATTTCCTCGGCGTCGCGGTAGCGCGTGACCACATGCACGATCGGGATGCCGGCGCCGCGGCACCACGCGAACAGCCGCTCATTGGCGGCGATCACGCGCTCGGCGACCTCGGGTGCCGTCGGCATGGTGGCGACCGACATGTCGAGATGACCGCGATGCAGATCGATGGCGACGACCGCCGCCTTCGGACGGTCAATACCGGGAGTCATGCTCCGCTCCTCCGCCGCTCGCCGCCTGAGGCCGCGCTCGCGCCGTCAGAAGCTTGGCGGCGTGTTGATGAAGATGACGCGGGCCCGCCCGGGCCCCGGATTGCGGTAGCCATGGGGAAGCTCCGAACGGAAGCAGAAGGAATCGTCGGTACCGAGCATATAGGACTGACCGCCGACGGTGAGTTCGAGCCGGCCCTCGATGACATAGCCGACCTCTTCGCCCTCATGAGTGATCATGCCGTCGCTGCCGCCGCCGGGCGCCACGACGTGGATGCTGCCCTGAAGCAGGTGCCCGGGGTCATAGGCGATCAGCCGCTCCATCTGCAGGCCCGAACCCTGGCGCAGCGGATCCATGGTCACCACCGGGCGCTCGCCGCTGCGCGATACGACGCCGGCCGGCTCGTTGGGCTTGGCGAACAGCTCGCCGATGGTGATGCCGAGCGCCTCCGAGATGCGATGGAGCGCATTCAGCGAGGGCAGCACCTTGTCGTTCTCGATCTTCGACAACAGGCTTTCCGAGCACTCGGCCCTCGCCGCCACCTCGCGCAATCGCAGGCCGCGCGTCATCCGCGCATGCCGGATCCGCACCCCGATCTTGATGCCGTGATCCTCGAACGGCGGCACGACGCCGGTCGCCGCCGCGCGCTCGCGGCGGCCGGCGCCAGTCTTTCCGCGCCCGAGCATGGACCTGTCCGCCTGTCGTTTTGCACGATCTTTACTCATCATGCTTTCCTCTTGTGCATCATACTTTCTTATTAGTCAAGAGACTTGAACGGTCGCGCCGATGCCGTCAGAATGCCGGTCACCGGCCGGATTGCGAGGAATGCGCCCTCATGGACGCGGAAGCGAAGCTGATCGACGCGGCGGTCACGGATACGGCGCCGCATCATGAGCCCTATGGCTGGCTGCATTGGCCGGCGCATCCCTGGATGTCCTATCAGTTCCGGCGCGCGCTGGGCGAGACCCAGGAGGGCGGCGGCGCGATCGGCGAGTGCTTCCGGGCGGCTGCGCGCATGGTGCCGGGCGACAAGGAAAGCTGGCACAGGGAGTGGCTGACCGTCGCCGAGCGCAACCGGCGCCGCGGCGACGACGCGGAACGGATCGGCCATATCCGGACGGCGCAGAATTGCTGGCTGCGCGCCGCGAACTACTATCGCCATGCCGAGTTCTGGCTGCCCGCCAAGGATCCCCGCCGGCTCGAGACCTTCGAGCTGATGGAGGCCTGCTCCAAGCGCTTCATCCGGCATCTGGCGCCGCCGGGCGAGGCGGTGGACGTGCCCTATGAGAAGGGGGTGTCGCTCTGCGCCTATTTCGTGCGCGCGCCCTTCGCGGCCGCCCGGCAGCCGGTGCTGATCTGCATGGGCGGACTCGACAGCATCAAGGACGAGATGTGGTTCATGCAGGCGCATGGCGCGCTTCAGCGCGGCATTTCCGTGCTGATGATCGACGGGCCGGGCCAGGGCGGTACGCTGCGGCGGCACGGCGTCACCACCCGCCACGATTACGAAGTGCCGATCGGGCGCTGCATCGACTATCTCGCGACGCGGCCCGACGTCGACATGAGCCGGATCGCGGTGTGCGGCTCGAGCCTGGGCGGCTATTACGCGGCGCGTGCCGGCAGCTACGAGCACCGCCTGGCGGCCTGCATCTCGCACGGCGCGATCTGGAGCATCCCGCATCTCTGGGCCGGCGCCGGCGAGGATCATGGGCTCGCCGACCACATCAAATGGGTCTTCGGCGCGACATCGATGCGCGAGGCGCTCGACGAGAAGGCGCGATCCTTCACGCTCGAGGGTGCGCTCGAGAACATGCGCTGCCCCTATCTCATCGTCCATGGCGGCTTCGACGTTCTCGGCGTCGCCCAGGCGTCGCGGGTGCACGACTACGCCAAGGCCAAGGGCGTCGACGTCACGCTGCGCTTCCTGTCGCAGGAGGAGACCGGCGCCGATCACTGTCAGCACGACAACCCCACCATCGGCCAGGAGATCATGGCCGACTGGCTCGCCGACCGCTTCGGCATCGACGAGCGCGGCCTGCGCAAGCTGGCGCCGACCTGAGCGCAGGAGGATGACGATGCGGACAAATGACCGGCTGCCGCCTGCGGCGGCGATCGGCGCGCTGCTGATCGTGGCGGCAACCTATGTGGTGAATGCCATGGACCGCATGGTGTTTCCGACGCTGCTGCCCAGCGTCGACAGGGAGTACGGGTTCACGCTGGCCGCCGGCGGCTTTCTCGCCACCGTCTTCACCCTCGGCCTCGGCGTCGCCGGCATGCCCGGCGGCTTCCTGTTCGACCGGACGTCGCGCAAGACGGTGGCGATCCTCGGCATCGTCGTCTATTCGATCTGCACCGGGCTTACCTGCCTCGCGATCGGATTCTACGACATGGCGGCCTATCGCGCGGCGTCGGGCGTCGGCGAGGCGCTGCAGAACGCCGCCATCTTCACCATGGCCGGCGCCTATTTCGCGCGCAACCGGACCATGGCCTTCGGGCTGCTCAACTGCGCCTATGGCATGGGCTCCTTCATCGCTCCGCGCTGGGGAGCGCATCTGCTCGCCCAGTCGGGCAGCTGGCGCCTGCCGCTCTATGTCTACGGCGCGCTCGGGCTCGCGGGAGCCGCGGCGACGCTGCTCTTCGTGTCGCAGCGCTTCACCGAGCAGAACGCCGAGGAGGCGCGCGTCGGCGCCGATGCGGAGCGCCACATCCCCGACCGGCTGGTCAATCGGAACACGGTGCTGGTGGCGCTTGCCTCGATCGGCGGCGGCATTGCCGGCTACGGCTATCTCGGCCTCTATCCGACCTTCCTGCGCAGCGAGCTCCACTTCTCCGTCGAGGCCGCGGGCGCCGCCGCCAGCATGTACGGCGCCGGCGCGCTGATGGGGCTGCTCTGCGGCTATCTCGCCGACCGGGTCAATCAGAAATGGCTGACCATCCTGACCTTGATCGGCCTCGGCGTCGTCGGCTACGCGCTCTTCAACATCGCCACGACGCCGCTCTGGCAAAGCATCCTGTCCTTCGTCGAGGGCACCGCCTTCAGCGGCTTCCTCTATGTCAACAACTACTCGCTGATGCAGCGCTCGGTGCGCTCGGCCGCGACCGGACGCGCCTCGGGGCTGGTCGTGACCTGCGTCTACCTGCCGGCCGCGCTCTCGGGCTATCTCTTCGCGGAGCTGGTGGCGCGGCTTGGCTGGAGCGGCGCCGCGCTGGTGCAGATGTCATTGCTCCTGGTCGTGCCGACGATCGCCATGCTGTTCTTCGATCTGGCGCAGACGAGCTGCGCGGTCGGATCCTCGCCAGGCCGTGCCGGCGCCGAGGCGGAGGCGCGCAGCGTCTGAGGCGACCGACCCGGCGCGGGCCAGGGCCGTCTTATATCGGGTCCACCACGGAGGCACGCGCAATTGCCCTGCCGCGCAGGCGGGTTTGCGCCCGCCATTGCCTCGGCGCTTACCATGCGGCAGAACCCCTCCTTCACCCACCGCGTCGAGGGAGACCCGCCCATGAGCGAGACCGCCTTGATCGTCGGCGCCGGCAGCGGCCTCAGCGCCGCGCTGGCCCGCCTGTTCGCGCGCGAGAAGATGCGCGTGGCGCTCGCCGCGCGCCGCACCGAAAAGCTGGCGCCGCTGCTCGCCGAGACCGGCGCGCGCGCCTGGCGCTGCGATGCCGCAAAGCAGGACGAGGTCGAAGCGCTCTTCGCCGCCGTCGAGGCCGAGCTGGGCACTCCCGATCTCGTCGTCTACAACCCCAGCGCGCGTTCGCGCGGCGCGATTGCCGAGCTCGATCCCGCCGAGGTGGAGAACGCGCTGCTGGTGAGTTGCTTCGGCGGCTTCCTGGTGGGGCAGGCGGCGGCGCGGCGGATGCTGAAGCGCGGCAGCGGCACTATCCTCTTCACCGGCGCGTCGGCGAGCGTCAAGGGCTATGCCCGCTCGGCGCCCTTCGCCATGGGCAAGTTCGGCTTACGCGGGCTGGCACAGAGCCTGGCGCGCGAGCTGGCGCCGCAGAACATCCATGTCGGCCACTTCGTCATCGATGGCGGCATCGGCCGCGCCGACGATCCCCGCGCCGGCGAACGCGGCAGGGACGGGCTGCTCGACCCCGATGCCATCGCCGACTCATATCTCCACCTCCACCGCCAGCACCGCAGCGCCTGGACCTGGGAGATGGAGCTGCGGCCCTGGGTCGAGAGCTTCTGAGGCGATCACCGGCAACCCAAAAAAGACGGGCCGCGCTTCGACGGCGCGGCCCAAGTTTAGGGAGGAAACGCCCGTAAAGGCGTCCGCGACGGATGTGGCACTGCAACACGGGCGCCGCAATCGCGCGCCGATGCATGGCAGAGCTGCAATCAACGCAAGTCCGAGGTGCCTCGCCGCGCGTGGCGCAGCCGCGCGGTCGCCGCGGCATCGATCTCGCCTGCGGCGTCGAGCGCCACGCCGAAGCGCTCGGCTGCCTCCGCCGTGGTGTAATAGCCGCGCCGCACGTCGCGGGCGACCAGCGCCGGCGTACGCTCGAAGGCCGGGCCGTAGCCGCCGCCACCCGGCGTCGAGACGGTGACGGCGTCGCCCGGCACCACGCGGATGTCCTGGTCCTTGGAAAGGTGCGGCGGCACATAGGCGCGGCCGCTCTGCTCGACCAGCACCGTATTCAACCCGCCATCGTCGCCGCCGAGCGCGCCCTGCGGGCCGAAGCGGCCATGATCCATGACGAAGGAGGCGCGCGCCTCGCCGCGGCGCAGCCGCAGCTTGTAGCGAACGCCGAAGCCGCCGCGCTGCCGCCCGGCACCGCCGGAACCTTCGGCCAGCGCGTATTCCTCGAACAGCACCGGGTAATACTGCTCGACCACCTCGAGCGGCGTCGTCTTGGAGATGCCGATGGTGGAGCAGCCATTGGCGATGCCGTCGAGGCCGCGGCTGCCGCCGTAGCCGCCGCCGCTGATGAGATACATGACGTAGTTGCGCTGACGCTGCGGGTCGTAGCCGCCCAGCGCGAAATTACCGCTGGTGCCGGCCGGCGCGGCGAAGAGCAGGTCGGGGATCGCCTTGACCAGCGCTGCGAACACCGCCTCGGCGATGCGCTGGCTGACCTCGGCGGCGCAGCCGGAGACCGGCCGCGGATACTGCGCATAGAGAAAGGTGCCGTGCGGGTCGGCGATGTGCAGCGGCTCGAAGGTGCCGGCATTGATCGGAACCTCGGGAAAGACGTGCTTGATGGCGAGGTAGATCGAGGATTTCGTGGTGGCGAGCACGCTGTTCATCGGGCCGCGGCAGGGCGGGCTCGAGCCGCCGAGGTCGAAATGAAGCTCACTGCCGGCCTTGCGGATCTCGAGCGCGATCTTGAGCGGTCGGTCCTCGACGCCATCGCTGTCGACATAGGCCTCGCCGGTATAGACGCCGTCCGGAATGGCCGAGATCCGGGCGCGCATCTGCTGCGCGGCGCGGGCGCGCAGCTCGGCGATCGCCGTCTCCACCACATCCTCGCCATAGCGGTCGAGCAGCGCGGTGAAGCGCTTCTCGCCGATCGCCAGCGCCGCCGCCTGCGCCTTGATGTCGCCGATGCGCTGATCGGATATCCGGATGTTGGAAAGAATGATCGACAGGATCTCTTCGTCGAGCGTGCCCTCCTTGTAGAGCTTCACCGGCGGCAGGCGCAGCCCTTCCTGCTCGACTTCGGTGGCGTTGGCAGAGAATCCCCCCGGCACCGAACCGCCGGTATCCGGCCAATGGCCGGTATTGGCCAGCCAGGCGAAGAGACGGCCGCGATAGAAGAACGGCTTGACGAACTTCACGTCCATCAGATGCGTGCCACCGAGATAGGGGTCGTTTACGATGAAGACGTCGCCCGGCCGCACCCCCTTGGCGCGCTCGATCACCGCCTGGGTCGAGAACTGCATGGTGCCGACGAAGACCGGCAACCCCAGATCGCCCTGGGCGATGAGCGCGCCGTCGTCGCGATGATAGATGCCGTCGGAGCGGTCAAGCGCTTCGGCGATGACCGGGCTGAAGGCGGCGCGCACGAAGGCCAGATCCATCTCGTTGCAGACCTGGACGAGGCCGTTCTGGATCACCGCCAGCGTGACGGGATCGAGCGCGTTGGGCGGCGCGGTCATCCGCTTCCTCCGATGGCGACGACGAGATTGCCGATGGGATCGACGGCGGCGCGGTCGCCGGGCTCGATGATCGTGGTGGCGTCGAGCTGCTCGATCACCGCCGGGCCGGCGAATTCGGCGCCGAGCGGCAGCGCCTCGCGGCGATAGACCGGCGTCTCGCGCCAGCCGGAAGCGAACCACACGCGGCGCGCGCCGCTCTGTGCGGCATCGAGGCTCGCCGCCGGCTCGGCCGGAGCCAAGGCAGCGAGATCGACCGGCCGGCGCCGGCCAATCACCGCGGTGTGCAGGTTGACCAGCACGGCGCGGATCTCCGGCAGCGCCACGCCGAAGCGCTGCCAATACGCCTGCTCGAAGAGGCGCTGCAGCTCCTCGCGGGTCACGGCGACGCCCGGCAGCTCCACGCTCAGCAGGTGGCTCTGTCCCTGGAACTGCATGTCGGCGCGGTGCAGCAGCCGGATATCCTCCACCTCCGCCCGCTCGCGCGCCAGCGTACGCTCGCCCTCGGCGATCTGTGCCGACAGCACCTCGCGCGCCAATCCTTCGGGGAGCTGGGCCACCGGCCGGTTGACGGTGCGGACGTAGTCGTGGCGCAGATCGGCGACGACGCAGCCGAGCGCGTTGGTGAGACCCGGCCGCATCGGAATGAGGAGGCGCGGGATGCCGAGCTCGCGCGCCAGCGCCGCCGCATGGAGCGGACCCGCACCACCGAAGGCGAAGAGGGCGAAGTCGCGGGGATCATGGCCGCGCGCCAGCGACACCATGCGGATGGCGCCCGCCATCTTGTCGTTGGCGATGCGCAAAATGGCGGCAGCGCTCTGCTCGGCGTCGAGTCCCAGCGGCGCGCCGATGGTCTCCACCAGCCGGGCGCGCAGCCGGTCGAGCGAGACCGCATGCGCCACCGACAGCAGCCGGCCGGGATCGAGCCGGCCGAGCAGCAGATTGGCGTCGGTGATGGTAGGCTCGCTGCCGCCGCGGCCGAAGCAGATCGGTCCCGGCCGCGCGCCGGCGCTTTCCGGGCCGACGCGCAGCATGCCGGCGGCGTCGATGCGCGCCAGCGAGCCGCCGCCGGCGCCGATGGTGTGCACATCGACCATCGGCACATGGATCGGCATGGCGTATTCGAGCTCGATCTCGGAGGAGACCAGCGGCACGCCGTCCTGGATCAGCGCGACATCCGAGCTGGTGCCGCCCATGTCATAGGTGATGAGGTTGGCGAAGCCGGCGGCCCTGGCGGTGTAGGCGGCTGCGATCACGCCCGAGGCTGGGCCCGACATCACCGTCGTCGCCGGCGCCTCGCCGACCAGTCGCGCCGAGACGGTGCCGCCATTGCCCTGCATCACCAACAGGTCGCCGCGATAGCCTTCCGCCTTGAGCTCGCCCTCCAGCCGCGCAATGTAGCGGTGCAGCACCGGCTGCACCGCGGCATTGACCGCGGCGGTGACGCCGCGTTCGTATTCGCGATACTCCGACATCAGCTCGTGGCCGACGGTGACGTAGTCATTGGGCCAGAGGTCGCGCGCGATCTGCGCCGCGCGCCGCTCGTGCGACGGGTTGATGTAGGAATGGAGGAAATGGATCACCAGCGCCTCGGCGTCGAGCGCCAGCAGGCACGCCAGCGCCTGGCGCAGCCCCTCCTCGTCCAGCGGCTCCACCACCGCGCCCTCGGCGTCGACACGCTCGCTCACCTCGAGCCGCAGCTCGCGCGGGATCAGCGGCTCGAAGCTGCCGATGAGGCCGTAGGGCTTGGGCCGGGTGCGCCGGCCGAGCTCGAGCACATCGCGGAACCCGCGCGTGGTGACCAGCCCGACGCGGGCGATCTTGCGCTCCAGGAGCGCGTTGGTCGTGGTCGTGGTGCCGTGCACCACCGCGCCGATGCCGGCGAGGTCGGCGCCCGCCTGCTTCACCGCCGCCAGCACGCCGAACGCCTGGTTCTCCAGCGTCGTTGGCACCTTGGCGAGGCGCACCTGGCGGCGCTCCTCGTCGAGCAGGATAAGGTCGGTGAAGGTGCCGCCGACATCGACGCCGATGATGCGCACGGGATTCTCCCCTCTCAAGCGCTCAAATAGGCGTGCTGCGCCGCCTCGTCGGCGATCAGCGCCGCCATGGTACCGCCATAGCGGATGCGGCCCTTCTCGATGATCGCGGCGCGATCGGCGACGCGCGCGGCGAAATGCAGGTTCTGCTCGGAGAGCAGCACGGTCAGGCCCTCCGCCTTGAGGCGCAGGATGGTATCGGCCATCGCCTCGACGATCTTGGGCGCGAGCCCTTCCGAGGGCTCGTCGAGCAGCAGCAGCAGAGGATTGCCCATCAGCGTGCGGGCGATGGTCAGCATCTGCTGCTCGCCGCCGCTCATGCGCCCGCCCGGCCGCCGGCGCATCTCGGCCAGGTTGGGGAAGAGCGCGTAGAGCGCCTCGGGCGTCCAATAGGGCGCCCCCGGGCGCGGCTTCTGGCGCGCGACGTCGAGATTCTCCGCCACGGTGAGCTCGGCGAAGATGCGGCGGTCCTCCGGCACGTAGCCGATGCCGAGCCGGGCGACGGCATGGGCGGCGGCGCCGTCGATGCGCGCCCCCTCGAAGCGGATCGCGCCCGACTGAGCGCGCAGCAGGCCGATGATCGCCTTGAGCGTCGTCGACTTGCCGGCGCCGTTGCGGCCGAGCAGCGCCAGCACTTCGCCGCGCCCGAGCGCGAGGTCGAGGTCGAACAGCACATGCGCCCGGCCATAGGCGACATTGAGTTTCTCCACCTCGAGCAGCGCCTGCGCCATCGCGGCCTCACGCGGCGAACATGGCGCCGGAGCCGAGATAGACCTCGCGCACCCGGCGGTCGGCGCGGACCGCGGCGGGCGGGCCTTCGGCGAGGATGCGGCCGCGGTCGAGCACGATGATGCGGTCGGCATGGGCGAAGACCACGTCCATGTCGTGCTCGGTGAAGAGCAGGCTGATGTCCTGCGCCCGCGCCAGCCCGGCGGCGAGCGCCATCAGCGTCAGCCGCTCCTGCGCCGCCATGCCGGCGGTGGGTTCGTCCATCAGCAGCAGCCGCGGCGCCTGCGCCAGCGCCAGCGCCAGCTCGACCCGCTTCAGATCGCCATAGGCGAGGATGCCGCATTGCCGCTCGGCCTGGTCCGCCATACCGACACGCTCGAGCAGCGCCGTCGCCTCGGGGCGGTAGAGCGCGGCGGCGCGCGGCAGGAAGGAGAAGACGCGGCGATGATGCGCGATGAGCGCGAGCTGTACGTTCTCGCGCACGCTCATCGAGGCGAAGCTCTGGGTGATCTGGAAGGTGCGGGCGACGCCGAGGCGGGCGATGCGGCGCGGGCTCGCGCCGGTGATGTCGTGGCCCTCGAAGCGGACGGTGCCGCGATCGGGCCGGATCTGGCCGCCGAGCATGTTGAAGCAGGTGGTCTTGCCGGCGCCGTTGGGACCGATCAGCGCGACGAACTCGCCCTCGGCCAGCGCGAAGCTCACGCCGGCGACCGCCTCGACGCCGCCATAGGCCTTGGCGATGCCGTCGACCGCGAGCAGGCTCATGTCGCGCCCTCCGCCCGGCGGCGCCAGCGTGCGGCAAAGCCGGCGATGCCCTCGGGAAAGGCCACGACCAGGGTGATGATGACGAGGCCGAGCAGCAGCCGCCAGAGATCGGTGTAGCGGCTGATCTCCTCCTGCAGCCCGACGAACACCACCGCGCCGACCGGCGGCCCGGCCAGCGTGCCGATGCCGCCCAGCAGCACCATCAGCAGCGCGTCGATCGAGCGTGAGATCGCGATGTAGGTGGGAAAGACGCTGCCTTTGCTGTAGGCGAAGAGCCCGCCGGCCAGCCCGGCGAAGAGCGCCGCGATGACGAAGCCGGTCCAGCGCACCGCCGTGAGATCGATGCCGCTGGCCTCGGCGCGCCGCGGCGCGTCGCGCCCGCCGCGCAGCGCCGCGCCGAACGGCGCGAAGACGATGCGGCGGAGCAGCCACAGGCTGCCGCCGCACAGCAGCAGGGTCAGCAGGTAGAAGACCGTCTTGCCGCGCGCCCAATCCGCCGGCCAGACGCCAAGGATGCCGTTGTCGCCGCCGGTGATGCCGGTCCATTGGAAGGCCACCGACCAGACGATCTGCGCCACCGCCAGGGTCAGCATGGCGAGATAGACGCCGGAGAGCCGCACGCAGAACCAGCCGCAGGCAAGCGCCAGCAGCGCGGCGGCGACCGGCGCGACGGCCAGGCCCAGCAGCATCGGCGCGCCGACATCGCGCGCCGCGAGCGCCGCACCGTAGGCGCCAAGGCCGAAGAACGCGGCATGGCCGAAGGACGGCATGCCGCCCGGCCCCATCATGAAATGCAGCGAGGCGGCGAAGAGCGCGAGGATGACGATCTCGGTGACGACGCTGACGGCGTAGCCGCCGGCGAGCGGCGGCAGCACCGCGAGCAGCGCCAGCCCCGGAACGACCCAGCGCCAGGCGCGGCCGTCGCCGGCGCCGAGCGGTTGCGCCTCGGCGCCGGCGGCGCGCGGCTCGGCCGCGGCGCGGCCGAACAGCCCATAGGGGCGGAAGGCCAGCACCACCGCCATCACCAGGAAGATCAGCACCAGCGTGATCTTGGGGAAGACGACGATGCCGAAGGCCTGCAGCACCGCGACCAGCAGCGCCGCGACATAGGCGCCGGCGATGCTGCCCATGCCGCCAACCACGGTGATGACGAACGCCTCGGCGATGGTGGAGAGATCCATCTGCAGATTGGCCGCCTCGCGCGGCAGCTGCAGCGCGCCGCCCAGCCCGGCGAGCAGCGATCCCAGGAAGAACACGCCGGTGAACAGCCGGCCCTGATTGACGCCGAGCGCCGCCACCATGTCGCGATCCTGCGTCGCCGCCCGCACCAGCGCTCCCCAGCGCGTGCGGTGGAAGAGCAGCCAGAGCGCCGCCAGCACCACCGGCCCCACCGCGATCAGCAGCAGGTCGTATTGCGGAAAGGCGCGGCCCAGGATCATCACCGCGCCGCGCAGGCCCGGTGGGCGCGGCGCCAGCAATTCCTCCGCGCCCCAGATCTTCAGCGCGAGATCGGCCACCACCAGCACCACGCCGAAGGTGGCGAGCAGCTGAAACAGCTCGGGCGCGCGATAGATGCGCTTCAAGAGCGCGATCTCGACGGCGCCGCCGATGGCGCCAACCGCCAGCGCGGCGAGCGCGACGCCGCCCCAGAATCCCAGCGGCGTCCGCGGCAGAAGCTCCACCAGCGAATAGGCGATATAGGCGCCCAGCATGTAGAAGGAGCCGTGCGCGAAATTGACGATGCGGGTGACGCCGAAAATGATCGAGAGGCCACAGGCCACCAGGAACAGCGAGGAGGCGCTGGCCAGGCCGTTCAGCAACTGGATGACGACGAAGTCCACGCTGCCGTCCTAACGGATATCAGCGAGTCCCCTCTCCGCCCCCCAGGCGCGGAGAGGGCTAGGGTGAGGTGGGGGATTCTCGATTGCGATCATCATTTGCGCCGCGCGCACCCACCTCATCCTAAATCCTTCTCCGCCCTGAAGGGCGGAGAAGGACTTTGCCTAATGTGTAGTGACAGCCCCGTCACTTCGCCGGCCGGAGCGCCGCGACGTCGGCGTCGGTCGGCTGGTAGTTCTTGCCGTCGTCGTAATGGAAGTCGACCATCACGCCCTTGCCGTCCTTGACCGCGATCTTGCCGACCCAGGCGCCCATGGTCGATTGATGGTCGATGGCGCGGAAGACGATGCCGCCGAAGGGCGTCTCCACCGGCAGACCGTCCATCGCCGCGATCATCTTCTGCGTATCGGTCGAGCCCGCCTTGGCGATGGCGGCGGCGATCGCCTTGAAGGTCGAATAGCCCACCACCGAGCCGAGGCGCGGATAGTCGTGGAAGCGGTTCTGGTACGCGGCGAGGAATCTCTTGTGTTCGGGCGTGTCGATCGCGTACCAGGGATAGCCGGTGACGATCCAGCCGCTGGGCGCCTCGTCCTTCAGCGGGTCGAGATATTCGGGCTCGCCGGACAGCGCGCTCACCACCGTACGACCGGTGAAGAGACCGCGCGTCGTGCCCTCGCGTACCAGCTTGATGAGATCGCCGCCGAACTCGGCGTTGAAGATCGCCTCGGGCTTCGCCTCGATCAGCGCCTCGACCGTCGGCCCGGCGTCGAGCTTGCCGAGGGCCGGCCATTGCTCGCCGACCCATTGCACGTCCGGGCGTCTGGCCGAGAGCAGCTTCTTGAAATTGGCGACGAAGGAAGTGCCGTATTCGTAATTGGGCGCGATCGTCGCCCAGCGCTTGGCCGGCAGCTTCGCCGCCTCCTCGGCCAGCATCGCCGCCTGCATGTAGGTCGAGGGCCGCAGGCGGAAGACGTAGTGGCTGCCCTTCTGCCAGACGATGGCGTCGGTCAGGGGCTCGGCGGCGACGAACAGCACCTTGTTCTGGGTCGCGTAATCGGCCACCGCCAGGCCGATATTGCTGAGGAAGGTACCGGCGAGCAGCGCCACCTTCTGATCGCCGACGAGTTCGCCGGCGATACGCACCGCATCCTCCGGCTTGCCGCCGTCATCGCGCGAGACCACCTCGAGCTTGCGCCCCAGCACGCCGCCGCCGGCGTTTATCTCTTCCACGGCGAGCGTCCAGCCGTTGCGATAGGGCACGGTGAAGCCGGCGATCGCGGTATAGCTGTTGATCTCGCCGATCTTGATCGGCCCCTGCTGCGCCGGCGCCGGCGAGACCGCCAGCAGCGCCGCGGCAAGGCCCAGCCCCGCTGTCCCCAGTGCTTTCCTCATGACGGTCTCCCCTGCCTGTCCGATCCGATGATGTCAGCTCGCAATAATCGTGCCTAGCCCGCTCGCGCCGCCAGGGCAAGGCGCGGCGCGACATCGCCGATGACGCGAAGCCGCCCCTGCAGCGCCAGCACCGCGCCGAAGATCAGGCGCTGCGCGCGCATGGTCTCGGCGAGGGCGGCGCCGCGGTCGAGCGCCGCCGCCACCAGCGCCGGCGGCAGCGCCGCGACGCCGGTGGTGACGAGGCGCCAGCCCAGATCGCTCGCCGGGTCGAGCGCCGAGGCCGGGCGGCGCGTGATCGCGGGATGATCGACGTCGACGGCATTGGCGACCAGCGTCACCGCCGCATCCGCCGCCGCGGCGTCGCGCGCCAGCACGGTCGCGGCATCCGCTATTCCAAGCGAGAAGCTGCGGCCGCGCCAGCCGCTGGTGGCGACGCCGCGCACCGGCCAATCCGACCGGACGCCGGCGCTGCCGGTGAGCGCCGGCCGGGTGACATCGGCGACGAGGCCGATATCGAGCCGCTCGCCCGGCGCGAGGTGGAGGGCGATGTCGCCGCCATTGTTGACATAGGCCCGGGCGAGACGGCGTCCGGCCAGCATCGCCGCCAGCACCTCGTCGGCGACCGCCCCCGCCACCGCCGCCATCGCCGTGAGGAAATCCCCGCGATGCGCCCGGCAGGCGGCCAGCATGCGCCGCGCCACCGGCCCGTCGAGGCCGGGATGCGCGTCATCGGCCGGAAGGCGCAGCAGCGGCAGCTCGACGACGAGTTCCGGCAGCACGGTGGCAAAGCGCCGCCAGGCCTGCTCATAGGCGGCGGCGATCTCGGCGCGCTCGCCCCAGGCCTCGATGACCAGGTCGATCGGCCCGTGCTGCAGGTGAAGCCGGCGGCCGTCCGGCAGCAGGCGCCGCGCCGGGCCGCCGCTCATCGCTCCTCCCCATCGCGCGCCACGGCGAGCGGCCAGGGATTGCCGTCGCGCCAGGGCGTGCCTCTGAGCCGCGGCGAGGCCAGCACCGCCTCGAGCTTCTGCACGCGGTCCATATGGCCGCCCAGCACCGCGTAGTCGTCGAGCCGCATGGTGAACTCGATCGGCCCGACCAGCGCCGGCGTCGGCACATAGCCAAAGGCGCGGTCGGGCAGCAGCGTGACATCGACCATCAGCGTGATGCCGCCGCCTGGCCAGACATAGCTCGGCGCGCCGCCGCAGGTGACGCGCACCAGCGCGTCGCGCACCGAGCGCGTCAGCCGCACCGGGTTCTCGGTCACCCCGGCGCGCAGGCTGCCGCCGGCGCCGGCCATGAACAGCACCGAGGCCAGCGCCGGCTCGCAATTCTCGCCGATGCGCTCGACCACCTTGCGCACCGGCTCCGGCATCGCCGCGGGCGCCGGCCGCAGCCGCTCGTCGAGGACGAAATAGGCCGCGTCCTCGCCGGTGGTGGAGACCATGAGCAGCCGCAATCCCGGCCGCGCCGTCTTGGCATCGATCGCTTCGATGATCGCCAGCGGGTCGGCGACATCGGTGCCGCCCCAGCCGCGCCCGGGCGAGGCGACCTGGAAGTAACGGCCGGGGGTCGAGCGCCGGCCGCGCACCCTTATGCCGGCGGGCGCCATGCCGAGGAAGCGGCCGGCCTGGTGCTCGGTCAGCACGCCAGTGATGTGGTCGTCGACCACGATCACTTCGTCGACATGGCCGAACCACTGCTTGGCGAACATGCCGATGGTGGCGGAGCCGCAGCCAACGCGCATGCGTTCCTCCTGCACGCCGTCGATCACCGGCGCCCGGCCGGCCTGCACGGTCAGCCGCGCCCCGCCATCGACGGCAAGCTCCACCGGCCCCTTGTTGCAGAGCGCAAGCAGTGTGTCGCAGGTGACGACGCCTTCCCTCTTGCTGCCGCCGGTGAGATGCCGCACGCCGCCCAGCGCCAGCATCTGTGAGCCGTATTCGGCGGTGGTGACGTGGCCGACCTGCTCGCCCGCCGCCCGCACCGCGGCCTGCTCCGGGCCGATATAGCGGTCGGTGTCGATCTTCACCTTGACGCCGCAATAGCTGAAGATGCCCTCGGTGACGACGGTGACGACGTCGACGCCCTGATACCGACTCGCCACGATGAAGGGCGCGGGCTTGTAGTCCGGATAGGTCGTGCCGGAGCCGATGCCGGTGACGAAGGTCGGCGCGCCCGAGACCAGCGAGCCGTCCCAGTCGGCGTCGGACAGGAACGGTACCACCGCGCCTCGCGCGTCGATCGCCTGCTGCGCCAGCACCATCGGATCGGTGCGCGTCAGCACGCCGTCGATATTGGCGTAGCGGTCGCAGGCGCCGGCCTTGCCCGGACGGATGCGGCACAGCACCGGGCATGCGTCGCAGGTGACGACATCCTCCGCCATCTCAGCCTCCCTTGCCGGCGGCGATGAGCGCCGCGCGCACCCGGTCCGGCGTCGCCGGCACCTGGCGCAGCCTGATGCCGGCGGCGTGATAAATGGCGTTGAGGATGGCCGGCGCGGTCGGCACCAGCGCCGGCTCGCCGATGCCCTTGGCGCCATAGGGGCCGAGCGGATCCGCCGCCTCGACCAGCAGGCACTCGATCTCCGGCACGTCGCCGATGGTGGGAATGAGATAGTCGTGCAAATTCTCGGTGCGGCCGGGAACGTATTCCTCCATCAGCGCCAGCCCCAGCCCCTGCGCGACGCCGCCCTGGATCTGGCCCTCGACCTGGGTCGGGTTGATGGCGCGGCCGACGTCATGGGCCGCGGTGATGCGCGTCGCCTTGACCGTGCCGAGGCCGATATCCACCTCGATCTCGGCGATCTGCGCCGCGAAGGCGTAGCTGGCATAGGGGACGCCCTGCCCGTCATCATCGAGCGGCGTGGTCGGGGGATCGAAGAAGCCGCTGCCGGTGAGCACGTCGCCGGTCTCGTTCGAGGCCGGCAAACCCGCGAGATCGAGCTGCCGCAGGCGCGCGCCCTGCCGCAGGCCCAGCGGATTGCCGCCGAAGCCGATCTCCGCCGGCTCGGCGAGCCCGGCGAGATCCAGGATCTGGCGGCGGAGATCCTCGGCGGCGCGCTTGACCGCCGCGCCCGAAACGAAGGTTTGGCGCGAGGCCGAGCTCTTGCCGGCATCGGCGGTGCGGTCGGTGTCGCCGGCAACGAGCCGCAGCGCGGCGAGCGGCGCGCCCAGCGCGTCGGCGCAGATCTGGGCGAGGATGGTGTTGGCGCCCTGGCCGATATCGACGGCGCCGCTATAGAGCGTGAGCGCGCCGTCACGGTCGAGTCCGACGCGCATGGTCGAGGGGTTCGACATCGAGGTATTGCCGATGCCGTACCACATCGCCGCCAGCCCGACGCCGCGGCGGATCGCGCCGGGCTCGCGGTTGAAGCGCGCCGCCGCCGCGCGCGCCGCGCGCCAGCGCGGCCTCAGCGCCTCGAGGCAGGGAACGAGCCCGACGCTCGCCGCCAGCACCTGCCCGGTCGCGGTGGCATGTCCGGGCCGCAGCGCGTTCAGCAGGCGGAACTCGAGCGCGTCGATGCCGAGCTTTTCCGCGAGCTCGTCGAGCAGCGTCTCCGTCGCCACCGCCGTCTGCGGCACGCCGAAGCCTCGGAAGGCGCCGGCCGGCGTCTCGTTGGTGTAGATGGCGCGGCCGACGGCGCGGACATTGGGCACGAGATAGGGTCCGCTGGCATGCACCGGCACGCGGTTCGCCACCGTCGGCCCCCAGGAGGCATAGGCGCCGGTGTTGAAATCGGCGTGGAAATCGACCGCCGTGAGCCGGCCCTCGGCATCGGCGGCAATGCGCGCACGGATCGATGCCGGATGCCGCTTGGTGGTAGAGGCCATGGATTCCGGCCTTGTGTAGACGCAGCGCACCGGCCGGCGCAGCAGCCAGGCGGCGGTGGCGATCAGCGGCTGAAGCGACAGATCGAGCTTGCCGCCGAAACCGCCGCCCACCGCGCTCGGCACGATGCGCACCTGCTCCGGCCGGAGGCCCAGGATCAGCGCCAGCTCGTCGCGGTCCATATAGGGCGTCTGGGTGCAGGCGAAGATTTCGACGCGGTCGCCGACGCGGCGCGCATAGCCGGCCTCGGGCTCGATATAGGCGTGCTCGACGAAGGTCGTGCGATAGCTGCCTTCGACTACCGCGGCAGCCCCGGCGATCGCGCGCTCGACATCGCCGCGCGCGACGCGGCCGGCGATCAGCACGTTGTCCGGCTTGTCCGCATGCAGCGCCGGCGCGCCCGGCGCCAGCGCCGCGGCGACGCCGGTCACCGGCGGCAGCCGCTCCCAGGCGATCGGGAGATCATCGTCGGTGATCGCCTCGAGCGTCACCGCATCGCCCACCAGCGCCAGCATAGCCTCGCCGCGGAAGCGCACCTCGCCTTCGGCAAGCGCCGGCTGATCCTTGCCGGTGGGATAGATCCCGAAGCGGTTGGAGCCCGGGATATCGGCCGCGGTGAGCACGCGCACGAGGCCGGGATAGCGCGCACGGAGTGGCGCGAAGGAGCCGAGCGCGAAGCGCGCCCGCGCATGTGGCGAGCGCACCGCGCGCAGCCACAGCGCATCCTCCGGCGCGACGTCGGCGCCGAAGCGCTCGCTGCCGGTAAGCTTGGCGGCGCCATCCACCTTGGCGGCGCGCGCGCCCACCGCCGTGCCGACTGCCGGTGCATTGCTCTCGCCACGACCGGCATGGTCGAGCACCGCCTCGACGATCTTGCGGTAGCCGGTACAGCGGCAGAGCACGCCGCCGAGCGCGTCGCACACCGCCGCCTCGTCGGGATCAGGCACGCGCGCCAGCAGGTCGGATGCGGCCATCAGCATGCCCGGCGTGCAGATGCCGCACTGCGCCGCGCCATGACGGAGGAAAGCCGCCTGCAGCGCGCCGAGCGCGCCGTCTTCCGCCAGCCCCTCGACGGTCACCACCCGACGCCCCGCGGCCTGCGCCGCCGGCACCAGGCAGGCGCAGATCTGCGCGCCGTCGAGCAGCACGGTGCAGGCGCCGCAATCGCCGGCATTGCAGCCGATCTTGGTGCCGGTGAGGCCGAGCGTGTCGCGCAGGAGATCGGCGAGCCGCCGCGCCGGCTCGGTCTCGACCGTGACCGCGCGGCCGTTGACGGTAAGCGAGAGGTTCATGCCGGATCTCCGGCGAGTGCGTCGATGAGGCGGGCGACGACCGTGCGCGCGGCGTCGCGGCGATAGCCGGCGGTGCCGCGGACATCGTCGATCGGCGCGAGATGCGCCAGATGCGCGTCCTCGACAAGACCGCCGAGACCCGGAGCGCAGGCGCGCCCGACAAGCGCCGCCTCAAGGTCCCCGAGCCGCTGCGCCACCGGCGCGCAGGCGCCGACGGCGATGCGCGCCGCAGCGACGCGTCCCGCCTCCACTTCGAGCACCGCCGCCGCCATCACGATGGAGATGACGAGATAGCGCCGGCCGCCGAGCTTGCTGAAGCCGGCGCGGGCCGGATGGCGGGGCTTCGGCACCAGCACCGCGGTCAGCAGCTCGTCGCCAGCGCGCGCCGTGCGGCGGTTGCCGGTGATGAAGGAGGCGAGCGGCAGCACGCGCCGGCCGCGGCGGGAGGCGAGTTCGACCGCGGCGTCGAGCGCCAGCAGCGGCGGCATGCCGTCGGCGGCGGGCGAGGCGTTGCAGAGATTGCCGGCGATCGTGCCGGCGTTCTGGATCTGCACGCCGCCGACCTCGCGCGCGGCGAGCCTGAGGCCGTCGAGCCAGGGCGGCAGCGCCGCCGCGGCGACGTCGCTCCAACGCGTGGTGGCGCCGAGGCGGAGATGGTCGCCCGCGTCGATCACGCCGCGCAGCGCTGCGAGCGCGGTGATGTCGAGGATGTCGTCGGCGAGCGGGCGGCCGACGCGCGCGGGATAGAAATCGGTGCCGCCGGCCAGCACCGTCATCGGCTGGTCGGCCAGCGCCGCCAGGGCTTCGGCGAGATCGGTCGGGCGCAGATAAAGCCCCATCGGGGCGGAGCCCTTTCGTTCGTGTACGTATATTCTAACAGCCGAGCCGTGCCCTGATGTCAAGCCGCTCGTGCGACGGCGACCTCAGGCCAGCCGTTTCAACAGCTTGAGGAACTGCGCCCGCTCGCGCGGCGAGAGCGGGGCCAGCGTGCGCGCGCTCACGGCGAAGCCCAGCGGCACGGTGCGCTCGACCAGCGCCCGGCCGCCGGGGGTCAGGCGGAGCCGGGCGCGGCGGCGGTCCGCGGGATCGGCGGAACGGACGATCAGGCGGCGCGCCGTGAGCCGCCGGATCACGCCCTGGATGGTGGCGGGGTCCATGGCGGTGAGCCGGCCCAGCTCGTTCTGCGACTGCTCGCCGAGAGCGTACAGCTTGACCAATGCTGCGAATTGCGTCGGCGTGACGCCGTGCGCCTCGCCGAGCTCGGCGAGGAAGATCGCGGTGGCGCGCTGATGCGCGCGCCGCAGCAGATGCCCGATCTGCGCTTCCAGCACATAGCCGTCGAGCTGGCCGCCTTTCCTCCGCTTCATGCCGGCGATCCTAGCCCGGCCGGCGCCGGTTTGAAATTCCGCGCGTACTTCCGCAGGATGGGGGCGGGAGGAATGCGATGACGATGCGCGGGCTGGAGCGAGGCTATGTCGGTCCTTTCGCCGGCATCGACGTGCCGTGGCTGGTGGCGCTGCGCGCGCGCAGCCGGCGCGATCATCCCTTCCTGATCTGGGAGCCCTTCGAGGGGCCGGGCGAAAGCCTGAGCTACGGCGCCTTCCACGACCGGGTCGGCCGGCTTGCCGCGGGTCTCGCCCGACGCGGCCTCGTGCCCGGCGACTTCCTGCTGCTGCATCTCGACAACTGCCTCGAGATCGTCCTCGCCTGGTATGCGGCGGCGACGCTGGGCGCGGTGGCGGTGACCACCAACACGCGCTCCTCCGGCGAGGAACTGGCCTATTTCGCCGAGCATTGCGGCGCCGCGGCGGCGATAACCCAGCCGGCCTATGCCGAGTTGGTCAACGCGCATTGCCGGCACATCAAATGGCTCGCGGTCACCGCCCATGACGCCGGGGCGCCGCCGGCAACGGGCCGCGGCCCCGACCGTGCGTCCGCCTTCGCGGGGCTCCTCGCCGAGGCCACGGGATCGCCGCGCCGGCCGCCCGAACCGATGGCGCCGGTGGGGGTGCAATACACTTCCGGCACCACGGCGCGGCCCAAAGGCGTGGTGTGGACCCATGCCAATGCGCTGTGGGGCGCCAAGGTCAATGCCGCGCATGAGGAGCTGCGGCCGGAGGACGTGCACCTCATCTACCTGCCGCTGTTCCACACCAACGCCCAGGCCTATTCGGTGCTGGCAACGCTCTGGGCCGGCGCCAGCGCGGTGATCCAGCCGCGCTTCTCGGCAAGCCGGTTCTGGAGCGTCGCCGCGAAGCATCGCTGCAGCTGGAATTCGACCATCCCGTTCTGCACCCGCGCGCTCATGGAGCACGAGCGGCCCCGGCAGCACAGCTTCCGCCTGTGGGGCAGCGCGGTGTCGGAGCCGCCGAGCGACGCGCTCTTTGGCGTCAAGACCATCGGCTGGTGGGGGATGACCGAGACCATGACGCACGGCATCGTCGGCGAGGTGAGCCAGCCCAACCCGCCGCTCTCGATCGGCCGGGCCGCCGCCGAATACGACATCCGTATCCTCGGCGAGGATGCCGGCGCGGTGGCGCCGGGCGAGACCGGCGAGTTGTCGATCCGCGGCATCCCCGGCGTATCGCTCTTCAAGGAGTATCTCAACGACCCACGCGCCACGGCGGAGAGCTACGATTCCGAGGGCTTCTTCCGCACCGGCGACCGCGTCAGCCTGCTCGCCGAGGGCTTCATCAGATTCGCCGACCGCAGCAAGGACATGCTCAAGGTCGGCGGCGAGAACGTCGCCGCCTCCGAGATCGAGCAGGCGATCCTCGGCCTGCCCGACGTGGCCGAGGTCGCGGTGGTGGCGAAGAAGCACAAGATGCTGGACGAGGTGCCGGTCGCCTTCGTCCTGCCGCGCGGCGGCATCGCGGCCGCGTCACCCGATCTCGCCGAGCGCGTCCTCGCCCATTGCCGCGGCAAGCTGGCGGACTTCAAGCTGCCGCAGGAGGTGCGGCTGGTCGACGCCCTGCCACGCTCCACGCTCGAGAAGATCGCCAAGGCCGAGCTGCGCAAGCTGGTGGCGGAAAGCTAATCCATCACCGCATGAGCTGCCGTGCCGGGGGCCGGACGGGCGCGGCGCAGCAGCAGCAGCAGCGGCACCGCGGCGAGCGTCATCAGCATCATGAACTGGAAGTTGTCGATATAGGCGATCATCGACGCCTGGCGCGTGATTTCCTGGTTGAGCGCGGCGAGCCCGGCCGTGCTGTGAATGTTCCACAGTCGCTGCACCATCGGCAGATGGAGCGCGGCGCTGAACGGCGTCACCGCCCCGGCCAGCGAGGCATGGACGGCCTGGGTCATCCGATCCTGCAGCGTCTCGACCATGGAGATGCCGATGCTGCCGCCGACATTGCGCACCAGGCTGAAGATGCCGGCGCCTTCCGGGCGCAAGGCGGGGTTCAGCGTGGCGAAGGCGACGGTGCTGAGCGGCACGAAGAGGAAGCCCAACCCCACCCCTTGGATCACGCCCGCCCAGACGATCGGCCACCAATCCATCTCCAGCGAGTAGCCGGTCATCATGTAGAGCGAGAAGGTAGTGACGACCAGGCCGAACAGCAGCAGCAGGCGGATGTCGACGCGGTTGATCAGCCGGCCGACCGCAAGCATCGCCACCATGGTGCCGATGCCGCGCGGCATCATCACCAGCCCGGCGGTGGTGACGGGATAGTCCATCAGGTCCTGCAGCATCGGCGGCAGCAGCGCGAGCGTCGCATAAAGGATGATGCCGACGACGAAGATCAACACGCAGCTGCCGAGGAAGTTGCGGTCCCTGAGCAGCGTCGGGTTGAGAAAGGGACGATCGGCGATGCTGGTCCACAGCGCGAACATCCAGAAGCCGCAGACCGCGAGCGCGCATTCGACGACGATCTCGATCGCGCCGAACCAGTCCTCCTGCTCGCCGCGGTCGAGCATGACCTGCAAGGCGCCGACGCCGAGGCTCAGCAGGGCGAAGCCCAGGAAGTCGAAGCGCTGCCCGCCCTCGCGCCTGGTGTCGCGGACGAAGACGAGAATGCCGAGGAAGGCCAGGATGCCGACCGGCAGGTTGATGTAGAAGACCCAGCGCCAATCGTAGTTGAAGGTGAGCCAGCCGCCGAGCGACGGGCCCAGGATGGGGCCGACCATGATGCCGGCGCCCCAGATCGCCATCGCCTGGCCCTGCTTCTCGCGCGGATTGATATCGAGCAGCACCGATTGCGACAGCGGCACCAGCGCCGCGCCGAACACGCCCTGCAGCAGGCGGAACACCACCATCTCGCCGAGGCTGCTGGCGCCGCCGCACAGCATCGAGGCAACCGTGAAGCCGGCGACCGAGGTGAGGAAGACCCGCTTGAGTCCGAGTCGGCCGGTGATCCAGCCGGTCACTGGCGTCATGATCGCGGCAGCGACGATGTAGGAGGTCAGCACCCAGGTGATCTGATCCTGCGCCGCCGACAGGCTGCCTTGCATGTAGGGGAGCGCGACATTGGCGATCGTGGTGTCGAGCGCCTGCATGATCGTCGCCAGCATGATCGAGACGGTGATCAGCGCGCGGTTCGGCACCGCGCCGGCGCCGGTGGAGGCTGCAGGCACGGCCGTCGTCTCAGAAGAACGACGCCAGCAGGCGCGCCAGCGCGCTCTGATAGCGTGTGTCGACCTCGACATCGGCGCTCATGCCGGCGGCCAGCCGGTGGTTCGGATCGGGGTTCTCCACCGCCAGCCGCACCGGCAGGCGCTGCACTACCTTGACCCAGTTGCCGGAGGAGTTCTGCGGCGGCAGCACCGAGAATTGCGAGCCGGTACCGGGGCTGAGGCTCGTCACCCGCGCCTTGAAGGTGGTGCCGGGATAGGCATCGACGGTAACCGTCGCCTCGTCGCCGGGCTTCATATGGGTGAGCTCGGTCTCCTTGAAATTGGCCTCGATCCAGGGCTGATCGGTCTCCACCAGGGAGAAGGCCGGGGTCGCGGTCGCGAGATAATTGCCGACCGGCAGCTTGTCGACATTGGTGACGATACCGTCGGCCGGGGCAAGGATGACGGTATAGCCGAGATTGAGCGTGGCTTGGTCGAGCTGCGCCTGCGCCTGGCGCACCATCGGATGTTGGTCGGTCAGGATGTCCGGGTTGCCGCCGAGGCTCGCCAGCGCATTGGCGAGCTGCTGCTCGATGGCGGCGACCTGCTGGCGCGCGGTAACCAGCCGGTTCTGCGCCTGGTCGAAAGCCGATTGCGAGGTGACGTGCGTCTTGAGCAGATCCTTCTGCCGATCGTATTCGCGCTGCTGGTAGGCCAGCGTGTCCTTCGCCGCGGCGAGATCGGCCTGGCGCTGGCGGTAGGTCGCGCGCAGCGCCTCGATCTGCAGCCGGGCATTGGCGAGCGTCGCCTGGGCCTGCTCGACGCTGGCACGGTAGGGCCGGTCGTCGAGGCGGATCAGCACCTGCCCCGCCTTCACATACTGGTTGTCGTGCACCTCGACCGCGACGACGCGGCCGGGGACGTCGCTGCTGACTGCCACGGTGTCGGCCTGGACATAAGCGTCATCGGTAGAGACGTAGCGCCCGGAGGTGAGATACCACCAGCCGCCGCCGACGATCACCGCCAGCGGCAGCGCAACCATCAGCAGCAGGCGCAGCCAGCGCGCCCGGGTCCAGCCGACCCGCCGGCTCAGCGTGCGGTCGCGCTCGCGGCTCCGCTCGGTAATGGTCGAACTCATATCATGGTCTCCGCTGTTTCTTGTTCTGCCGGCACCGGGGCGCCGTCATCGCCGCGCCGCTCCGAGAGGTTGCCGCGCACGCGCAGCAAAAGATCGATCAGGCGTTCGCGCTCGTCGTCGGCCAGCCCGGCGAAGGCTTCGGCGCGCACGGCGTCGCCGACCAGGCGCGACTGTTCGAGCAGCGGCGCGGCGCGCTCGGTGAGGTAAAGGCGATGGGCGCGGCGGTCGGCGGGATCATCGCGGCGCTGCACCAGCCCCGCCAGCTCCATCCGGTCGACGAGGCGGGCGAGCGTGATCGGCTCCAGCTCCAGCAGCTCGGCCAAGCCCGATTGATTGATGCCCTCATGGCGCTGCAGGTGCGCCAGCATCTGCCATTGCGCACGGGTCACGCCGAGCGAGCGCGCCCGCTGCTCATAGCGCTTGCGCATGAGCCGGGCGATATCGTGCAGCACAAAGCCGAAGCTGCGATCGAGCGTCGAGGGAGCCATGGCAGGGATATAGTGAGCCTGCTTATAATAAGCCAGCCTGTTTCCGGAAGGCAGCCTTGCGCCGAACGCAGGGAGCGCCCTCCGGAAATTCTCGCCCTGAGAGTATTACAATAGGCTTTTTCTCTTGCCGTGTCGCTGATCAAGCGCTTGCGCATTTTCTTAACCCACCCGCGTTAGCCTCGAAGCACAAGGAGAGAGGCCGTGGCGGATTGGCTCGACAGGGACGATGCGAAGGCGGTCGCGGTGCTGGCAACCGCTGCCGTGCGCCAGCTTGGCCGCGACGCGCCGGTGGTCGCAAGCCTGCAGCGGCTGCTGCGCGAGCGCAGCAAGGACGCGTATGAGGATGCCTGCGACAGCTTCGACGAGCTCGACGCCGGCGTGCGCAAGCGCATTGCCAGCAGCGCGCCGATCATCGCCCGCCGCCGACTCGCCAAGCGCCCGCCGCCGACCTTGACCGGCCTGCTGGGCGTGCTCAACCGGCGATAGCGCTCAGCGCGGAAGCGGCGAACGGGCGTTCGCCGCGCCGGTCTCATCGCTCGCCTCGTCGCCACTGCGGACCAGCATCGTCAGCTTCAGATCGGGATCGCTGGCCAGCGAGAACGCGACCTGCTCGTAGCGCAGGAAGCCGTCCTGCGGATGGTTGAAGGTCCGCTCGCCGCCCGCGCGTCCCATCACCCCGTGCTCATCCCAGAAGCGTGCGAATTCCGCGCTTTCGCCATGCAGCCCCGCGATGAAGCGGCGGAGTGCGGCATCGTCGAGATGCGCGCTGCACCCGGCGCGGAACTCGGCCGCGACGCGACGGGCGCGCTCCTCCCAACCGCAGATCAGCGAGCGCGCCTGCGGCTGCAGGAAGATGAAGCGCAGCAGGTTGCGCTCCCCCGGTCGGTCCAGCCAGCCGGCGAACAGCCGCTCGGCCGGCGCATTCCAGCCGCGGAGGTTCCAGCGTCGGTCAAGAATGTAGGCCGGCGATGCGATCGTCTCGAGGCAGCGCAGCGCCGCCGCCGGCAGCGACTCGCGCCCGCTCCCGCCGGGATCGGGGTCGCGCTTTCCTGCGAGTTCGAAGAGATAGGCGCGCTCGGCACGGCCCAGCCGCAGCGCGCCCGCCAGCCGGGCGAGAGCGGAAGGCGACACCGACACCTCCCGCCCCTGCTCGATCCAGGTGTACCAGGTCGCGCTCAGCCCGCAGAGCTGCGCGACTTCCTCCCGCCGCAGGCCCGGCGTCCGCCGCCGGCTTCCGGCGGCAAGCCCGATAGCGGCCGGGGTCAGCCTTTCCCGCTGAGCGCGGACGAAGTCGGCGAGCGCACGGCGTTGTTCGCTGGATCTCGCGGCAATCATGGCAGATATCATACCAGTATAACTAGCCACCTTAAACCGGTATCCTCTCGATGATATCTGCTGGCACACGAACTCTTCCGGAGCAGCGCATCATGTCGGACAGCAGGACACACGAAGCCTTGGTCGGCCAGCAGTTCGGGTCGCGAGCGGGCGCCTATCTGGGCAGCGCCGTCCATGCGCAAGGCGCCGATCTGCAGGCGCTCGCCGCCCTCGTGGAGGACGGGCGCGGGGCGCGCGTTCTCGACCTCGGCTGCGGCGCCGGCCATGTCAGCTTCAACGCCGCTGCCCGCGCCGGGGAGATCATCGCCTACGATCTTTCCGCCGAAATGCTGTCGGTGGTGGCCCAAGCGGCGGCGGAGCGCGGGCTCGGCAACATCGCAACCCGGCAAGGCGCGGCCGAGCGCCTGCCCTTCCCGGACGAGAGCTTCGATTGCGTGCTGAGCCGCTACAGCGCCCATCACTGGCGCGATGTCGAGGCCGCGCTGCGCGAGGCGGCGCGGGTGCTCAAGCCCGGCGGCATCGTCGGTATCGTCGATGCCGTCTCCCCTGGCTCGCCGCTGCTCGACACTTACCTGCAAGCGGTCGAGCTGCTGCGCGACCCCTCGCATGTGCGCAATTATTCGCGCGCCGAATGGGAAGAGGCGATGGTTCGCGCAGGGTTGAAGCCGCACTCGGTCAGTCCCTATCGCGTGCGCCTCGATTTCGCCACCTGGATCGAACGAATGCGCACGCCGCAGCTCCAGGCCGATGCCATCCGCGCGCTGCAACGGGCGATGTCCGAGAGCGTCGTGCGCCATTACGAGATCGGCGCGGATGGCAGCTTCATTCTCGATGTCGCGCTGTTCCGGGCTGAGAAAGCGGCGTCCTGACCGCCGGTCAGCGCAGCCGCGCCAGCACGCGGTCGATGACCGCATCGGCCTCGCCGAGATAGCTCGCGGGATCGGTGAGCCGCTCCAGCGCCGCGCGGTCGAGATGCGGCGTCACCACATCATCCACAGCGAGTACCTCGACCAGCGGCAGCTTCTGGTCGACGGCACGCTCGCAGGCCTGCTGCACCGCATGATGCGCGGCGTCGCGGCCGATCTTCTCGGCCAACGCCATCATCACCGCCTCGGCCATGATCAGGCCTTGCTGCAGTCCGAGCCCGCGCCGCATCTGCGCGGCATCGACAGTGAGATCGCGGGCGAGCACCGCGGCGTGCTCCAGAGCGCCGGCGGTCAGCGCGAAGATCTGCGGCAATGCCAGCCATTCGCTCTGCCACGGACCGGTGGCGCGCTCGTGATCCTGCGCCATGGCGGAGAACATCATCGGCACCAGCGCGTGCACCCCGCGCGCGGCCGCAAGGATGTACTCGCAGGCGATCGGGTTGCGCTTTTGCGGCATGGTGCTGGAGCCGCCGCGGCCGCTCTGATGCGGCTCGAAGGCCTCGCCCACCTCGCTCTGCATCAGTAGCATGACGTCGGTGGCGATCTTGGCCAGGCTGCCGCAGAGCATGCCGAGCAGCGACGCGACCTCGACGACGCGCTCGCGGCTGACATGCCAGGGCGCATCGGGCGCGGCAAGGCCGAGTTCGGCCGCGAGCCCTTCGGCCACCGCGCGGCCCTTGGCCCCTAGCGAGGCAAGCGTACCCACCGCGCCGCCGAATTGCACGGTCAGCGCGCGGCGCCGCACCTCGTCGAAGCGCGTGCGGTGATCGACGAGCGGCGCCAGCCAGACCGCGCATTTGTAGCCGAAGGTGACCGGCAGCGCGTGCTGGAGGTGGGTGCGTCCGGCCATGACCGTGGTGCGATGGCGGCGCGCCTGCTCGCCGAGGCCGGCGATGATCTCGCCGAGCCGCGCCTCGATCAGCGCGAGCCCGTCGCGCATCTGCAGCACTAGCGCGCTGTCCATGATGTCCTGCGTCGTAGCGCCCCAATGGACATAGCGCGCGGCATCGCCGCCGGCGGCGCGGCCCAGCGCCTTCACCACCGCCAGCACGGGATAGCCCACGCTGCGCGTGCTGGCGCCGATTTCCGGCAGCGAGACGCGCTCCACCTTCGCCGCGGCGGAGATCGCCTCGGCCGCGGCGGCGGGCACGATGCCGAGCCGAGCCTCGACCCGCGCCAGTGCCGCCTCGACCGCGAGCATCTTCTGCACCAGCCCCGCATCCGAGAACAGCGCCCGCATCGCGTCGCTGCCGAACAGGCCGCCGAAGACCGTGGAATCCGCGGGGTTGACGCTCATCGCGCCGGTCTCCGGTCAGACATCGAAGAAGGCGGTCTCTCCCTCGCCCTGCAGCACCACGTCGAAGCGGTAGGCCGACGGGGTGCTGTTCACGGGCTTGGCGAGGAGCGTCTGGCGCGCGGCGGGATCGTCGATCGCGCTCAGCACCGGATCCGCCTCGTTGGCCGCGGCAAGGTCGGCGAAATAAATGCGGGTGACGAGGTGCTTGAGCAGGCCGCGGGCGAACACGGTCATCGCGATATGCGGCGCCTGCAGCGCGTTGCCGCACCCCGGCACCGCGCCCGGACGGATGGTGACGAAGCGGTAGCGCCCCTGCCTGTCGGTGAAGACGCGGCCGAAGCCGACGAAGTTCGCATCGGCCGGCTTCTCCTGCCGGTCCTCGGGATGGGCGTATTTGCCGGCGGCGTTGGCCTGCCAGATCTCGAGCATGGCGTCGGGCACCGGCGCGCCCTCGCCGTCCCGCACCTGGCCCTCGATGACGATGGCCTCGCCCTTGGCCTTGCCGGCATGGGTGAGATCGGCCAGCTCGGGCCGGGTCAGGCCGACGGCGAAGAACGGCCCCACCGTCTGCGAGGCGGTCGGAATGAGCATGATCTCACGTCTCCATCGGGGTCGCGCCGCGGCCGCGCAGCACGATGTCGAAGCGGTAGCCCAGCGCATACTCGGCCTGGCTCAACTCGGGATCATAGGTCGAGATCAGCCGCCGGCGCGCCTCGGTATCGGCCGTGCTGTTGAAGATCGGGTCGAGCGGCAGCAGCGGATCGCCGGGGAAATACATCTGCGTCACCAGCCGCGTGGCGAAGGCCGGGCCGAAGACCGAGAAATGCAGATGCTGCGGCCGCCACGCGTTGTAGCTGTTGCGCCAGGGATAGGCCCCCGCCTTGATGGTGAGAAAGCGATAGCCGCCCTCGGCGTCGGTAACGACATGGCCCTTGCCGGGAAAGTTGGGATCGAGCGGCGCGTCATGCTGGTCGCCGTCATGGAGATAGCGCCCGGCGGCATTGGCCTGCCACAGCTCGACCAGCGTGCCGGGAACCGGTCGCCCATCCTCGTCGAGCACGCGCCCGGCGACGATGATGCGCTCGCCGATCGGCTCACCGCGGCCGGCGCGGGTGAGATCGGCCTGATTCGGCCCCTCCCAGCCGCCGGCGAAGGTCGGGCCGGTGGTCTCGGTGAGCGTGTGCTCGAGGCGGATCGGCAGGCGCTTCGGCGCGCGCTTCGCCGTGCTGGAGTAGCCGGGATAGTCGTTGGGCGGGTGATTGCCGGGCTTCTCGCGGCGATAACCCGTAACGTCAACCATTCGCTTTCTCCTTGTCCATCTCCTCGAACACGGCGCGGGCATGGGCGAAGGCCGAGTTCGCCGCCGGCACCCCCGCATAGATCGAGGTATGCATCAGCACTTCCTTGACCTCGTCGCGGCTCACACCGGTATTGGCGGTGGCGTGGAGATGGAGCTTCAGCTCCTCCTCCTGGCCGAGCGCGGCGAGCAGCGCGATGGTCAGCATGCTGCGCGTCTTACGATCCAGGCCGGGTCGTGTCCAGATGCCGCCCCAGGCGTATTCGGTGATGAAGGTCTGCCAATCCTCGGTAAGCGCGGTGGCGCGCTGGCGCGAGCGCTCGACATGGGCGCGGCCCAGCACCGCACTGCGCACCGCCAAGCCCCGCTCGAAGAGATTGCTGATCACTCCCATGACAAGGCTCCTTTGTTGCTGATGATAGCGGCGGCGGCTGGCCGGCGACACGGACACGGCGTCGCCCGACGCGCCGGCGCGTCCCGATCCCGCGGCGCGCTCCGGCTTTGCGGCTCAGTTCACCTGCCGCTCGCGGCCTTCCCAATAGGGCTTGCGCAGCTCGCGCTTCAACAGCTTGCCCGAGGGGTTGCGCGGCAGCACGGCGACGAAGTCGACCGAGCGCGGCACCTTGTAACCGGCGATGCGCTCGCGCGCGTAGTCGATCAGCTCGGCCACCGTGACCCGTGCCTCCGGCTTCTTGACCACGATCGCCTTCACCGCCTCGCCCCATTGCTCGTCCGGCACGCCGATCACCGCGACATCGGCGATCGCGGGATGGCCGAAGAGGGCGCTCTCGACCTCGGCGGGATAGATGTTCTCGCCGCCGGAGACGATCATGTCCTTGACGCGGTCGTAGATGTAGAGATAGCCGTCCTTGTCCATGTAGCCGGCGTCGCCGGAATGGAACCAGCCGCCGCGGATCGCGCGCCGCGTCGCCTCGTCGAGATGCCAGTAGCCCAGCATCACCTGCGGCGTGCGGCAGACGACCTCGCCCACCTCGCCCGGCGGCAGAGCATTGCCGGCGGCGTCGACCACTTTGATCTCGACCCCGGCCATCGGCTTGCCGCAGGATTTCATCCGCTCGACCGCATGCTCGCCGTGATCCGCGGGTGGAAGATAGGTGATGGCGCCGGTGGTCTCGGTCAGGCCGTAGACCTGGCCGAGGCCGCAGCCGAAGACATCGAGCGCGCGCCGGATGAGGTCGAGCGGCGCCGGCGAGGCACCGTAGACGATGAGCTCGAGCGAGGAAAAATCGGTGTCGCGCGATTGCGGCGCCTGCAGCAGGAACAGCATCATGGCCGGGACGAAGATCGCCTTGGTGATGCGCTGCCGCTCGATCAGGCGCAGGATCGCCGGCGGATCGAAGTCGCGGGTCAGCACGTTCTCGACGCCGCGATAGAGCCCGACCAGCGCCCAGCCGCTGCCGCCGATATGGAACAGCGGCATGCAGACGAGGCTGACGTCGCCATCATGCCAGCGGCCCCATTCGTCGAGCGCCAGCGGCAGCAGCGCCAGGAGATTGTCGTGGCTGAGCTGCGCCCCCTTGGGGTGGCCGGTGGTGCCGCTGGTATACATCTGGATGGCGCAGTCGCCGGCGCGGACCGGCCGCCGCGGATCCTGCGCCTTCTGGCTGTCGCGCCAGCTTCGATAGTCCGGCCAGGCGGGGTGCCCGCCATCGAGCGCGATGATCGCGCGCACCGTTTTGAGCTCGCTCGCCACCTTCTCGACCGCGGCGTAGAAATCGGCGCCGACGAACAGCAGCTCGGCCTCGGCGTCGTTGACGACAAAGGCGATCTCGGGCGACGCCAGGCGGAAATTGACCGGCACCAGCACGGCGCCGGTCTTGGCCGCGCCGAACCACAATTCGAAGAAGGGCGGGTTGTTCTTGGACAGGAAAGCGATCCGCCGCGCGAGGCCGACATCGGCGGCGATCAGCCCTTGCGCCACCTGGTTGGCGCGCCGGTCGAGCGCCGCATAGGTGATCGTCTCGCCCTCGAAATGCAGCGCCACCGTGTCGGGACGCGTCTCGGCGTGGCGGCGCGTGATATCGGCAACGGTCGGGATCTCGGCAACCATGCATCCCCTCCCTGCGAGCAGCTTTTTTTGCCGTTCTGGCCGCCGCTCCAGGCCGTCACCACGGCGCCCGCCGCGGCGCCGCGGCATGCGGGTGATATTGAAGCGGCTTTTGCCATTGCACAAGGATGCGCCGCGGCCGTCGGCGGCTGCTCAGAAATCGGGCAGGCAAGACGGCCTGATGGCGCTTTCCTAGCCCTGAAGGGCGCGCGCGACGCGCTGCTGGCGCTCGAGCAGCACGGGAAGGTCGAGGCCGGGGATGGCGCCGTCCTCGACCACCCATCGGCCGGCGACCATCACCCGGTCGGCGCGATGCGCGCCGCAGCGCACCAGCGCCGCCACCGGATCGCCGTAGCCGGCGAAATTCGGCCCGTCGAGCCGGAAGAGCGCAAGGTCGGCAGCCTGACCGGGCGCGATGCGGCCGAGCTCGCCGCGGCCGAGGCAGGCCGCCGACCCCTCGGTCGCCCAGCGCAGCGCGTCGCGATGCCCGATGCGCTTGACGCCGGAGCGGCCGCGCTGCAACAGGAAGGCGGCGCGCACCTCCTGGATCAGGTTCGAGCCGTCATTGGAGGCCGAGCCGTCGACCCCCAGGCCCACCGTCACCCCCGCCTGCTCCATCTCGGCGACGGGGCAGGCGCCCGAGGCCAGCGCCTGGTTGCTGCAAGGGCAGTGGCTGACGGCAATGCCGGCCCGCGCCAGCCGCGCGATCTCCTCGGCCGTGACGTGGATGCCATGCGCCACCCAGACCGGGGCGTCGAGCCAGCCGCATTGCTCGAGATAGTCGAGCGGGCGGCAGCCCAGCACCTCCTGGCAATAGCGGTTTTCGTCCGCGGTCTCGGCGAAGTGGGTGTGGAGCCGGACGCCGCGGCGCTTGGCGAGCGCCGCCGTCTCTTCCATCAGCGAGCGCGTCACCGTGAAAGGCGAGCAGGGCGCCAGCGCGATCTGCACCATGGCACCCGGCGCCGCCTGGTGATAGGCGTCGATGAGGCGCTCGCTGTCGGCGAGGATGGTGTCCTGGTCCTGCACGACGCTGTCCGGCGGCAGCCCGCCGTCGCGGCGCGACCGGTTCATCGAGCCGCGGGTGAGAACGACACGGATGCCGAGCGCGCGCGCCGCCGCGACCTCGCCGTCGATCGCGTGCTCGAGCCCCGGCGGAAAGACGTAGTGGTGATCGGTCGTGGTGGTGCAGCCGGAGAGCAGCAGCGCCGCCATCGCCGTGCTCGCCGCCGTCTCCAGCGCGTCAGGCGTGAGCCGCGCCCAGATCGGATAGAGCGTCGACAGCCAGCCGAACAGCTCCTGGTCGATCGCCGCCGGCAGGCTGCGCGTCAGCGTCTGGTAGAAATGATGGTGCGTGTTGATCAGGCCCGGCAGCACGACATGCGCGCCGGCATCGAACACCGCCGCCGCGCGCGCCGGAACCCGCCCTGCCGGCACCAGCTCGGCGATCCAGCCGTCCTCGACGACGACCCCGCGCTCCGCCCCCTCGGCGAGGGTCGCCAGGGGATCCTTGATCCAGAGAGCGCCGCCGTGTGCCACCGTTCCACCTCTCTGCTGCCGCCTGCCCAGCAAACCGCAATGCCCGACCCTGCGCAAGCGATGGCGCGGATTTTGCACGCAATCTCCTCGTGGAAATCGCCGCCGGCCTGCCCGGACGGCCTGGCGCAGGGAGGGTGGTGATGACGCATGTCTTCTACGCGGCGGCGCGCACCGCCGCCGGCCGCCGGATCGCCGTTTGACCAGGAATGCGAAACCCGCCGCCCCGAGCGCGCGCTATCCCCGCGACATGGTGGGCTATGGCGGCAGGCCGCCGCATCCGCGCTGGCCGCGCAACGCGCGGCTCGCGGTGCAGTTCGTCATCAATTACGAGGAAGGCGGCGAGAACTGCGTGCTGCATGGCGATGCCGCCTCGGAGGCCTTCCTGTCGGAGATCGTCGCGGCGCAGCCGCTCCATGGCGTGCGCCATATGAGCATGGAATCGATCTACGAATATGGCAGCCGCGCCGGATTCTGGCGGCTGCTGCGGCTCTTCGCCGAGCGGCGCATGACCGCCACCGTTTTCGCGGTCGGGATGGCGCTGGAGCGCAATCCGGCGGCAGCGGCGGCGATGGTCGAGGCCGGTTTCGAGATCGCCGCGCATGGCTGGCGCTGGATCGACTATCAGCATGTCGACGCCGCAGTCGAGCGCGAGCATATCCGGCTGGCCGTGGCAGCGATCGAGCGCGCCACCGGCAGCCGCCCGCTCGGCTGGTACACCGGGCGTACCAGCCCCAACACGCGCGCGCTCGTCGCCGAGCATGGCGGCTTCCTCTACGACGCCGATTCCTACGCCGACGACCTGCCCTATTGGGAGGCGGTCGGCGGCCGGTCCCAGCTCATCGTCCCCTATACGCTCGACGCCAACGACATGCGCTTCGCCACCGCGCAGGGCTTCAACTCCGGCGATCAGTTCTTCGCCTATCTGCGCGACGCCTTCGACCTGCTCTATGCCGAGGGCGAGACCGCGCCCAGAATGATGTCGATCGGCCTTCATGCGCGCCTTGCAGGCCGCCCGGCGCGCGCAGCGGCACTGGCGCGCTTCCTCGATCATGTCGCCGGCCACAGCGATGTCTGGGTCTGCCGCCGCGTCGATATCGCCCGCCACTGGATCGCGCATCATCCCGCGCCAAGGGCCGGCGGATGAGCGCCGCGCCGGCGGCGACCGGGCGCCACCGGGCGCCACCGGGCGCAGAGATCATGAAGCGCGCCGAAGAGCTTGCCGCGATCACCGAGGAGCCGGGCCGGCTGACCCGCACCTTCCTCACCATCGAACACCGGCGCGCCGGCGAGACGGTGATCGGCTGGATGCGCGCGGCGGGCATGACCGCCGGGTTCGATGCCATCGGCAACGTCGTCGGGCGCTACGAGGGCAGCTCGCCGGGGTTGCCGGCGCTGCTCCTGGGCTCGCATCTCGATACCGTGCGCGACGCCGGACGCTATGACGGCATGCTCGGCGTCATCACCGCCATTGCCTGCGTCGGCGAGCTGAACCGGCAGCGGACGCGGCCGGATTTCGCCATCGAGGTGTTCGGCTTCGGCGACGAGGAAGGCGTGCGCTTCCAATCGACGCTGCTGGGCAGCCGCGCGGTGGCGGGCCGCTTCGAGCACGCGCTGCTCGACCGGCGCGACGCCGAGGGCATCAGCCTGCGCGAGGCGCTCCTTCGCTTCGGCCGCGCGCCCGAGCGGATCGGCGCGGCGGCGCGGCGGCCGGAGCAGGCGCTCGCCTATGTCGAACTGCACATCGAACAGGGACCGGTGCTGGAGGCGGAAGGGCTGCCGCTCGGCGTGGTGACCTCGATCGCCGGCGCCAGCCGCTATGCCCTGACCCTAACCGGCGAGGCCGGCCATGCCGGCACGGTGCCGATGGGGCTGCGCCGCGACGCGCTTGCCGCCGCCGCCGAGGCGGTGCTGCTGGTCGAGCGGCGCTGCGCCGAAAGCGGGGGCCTCGTCGGCACCGTCGGCCGGATCGCCGCCGCGCCCGGCGCGATCAACGTCATTCCCGGCCGTGCCGAGCTCAGCCTCGACATCCGCGCCGCCGAGGACGAGGAGCGGCGGCGCGCCGCCGACGACATTCTGCGCGGGATCGAGGCGATCTGCCGCCGCCGCGACGTAGCGCTCGAGGCGGTGCAGACCCATGACAGCGCCGCCGCCGCCTGCGCTCCGTGGCTCATGGCGCAGCTCGACCGTGCGGTGGCCGCAAGCGGCCTCGCCATCCGCCATCTGCCCAGCGGCGCCGGACACGACGCCATGGCGATGGCGGCGATCGCCGATATCGGCATGCTGTTCGTGCGCTGCCGCGGAGGCATCAGCCATAATCCCGCGGAATCGATCACCGAGGAAGACGCCGAGCTGGGCGCGGCGGCGCTGCTCGACTTCATCCGCGGTTTCACGCCCGCCCCGCCGAAGGTGCACCCATGAGCGAGGAACCGCGCCAGCGCCTCCACGACGCCATCGCCCGGCGCTTTCCGGCGCAGACCAAGTTCCTTGCCGATCTGGTCCGCTGCCCTTCGGACAATCCGCCGGGCGACTGCGCGCCGCTGGCCGCGCGCGCCGCGTCGCTGCTGGAAGGCCTGGGTTTTGCGGTCGAGCGTCACCCGGTGCCGGCGGCGGAGGCGCAAGCCTGCGGCATGATTTCCGTCACCAATCTGGTGGTGCGCCGCCGCTTCGGCCCCGGCCCCACCATCGCGCTCAACGCCCATGGCGACGTCGTACCGCCCGGCGCCGGCTGGACGCAGGATCCCTATGGCGCGGCGGTGATTGACGGCGCCATGTACGGCCGTGGCGTCGCCGTCTCGAAGTCCGACATCTCGACCTATGCCTTCGCGCTGCTGGCGCTTGCCGAGTGCGGCGCGCCGCTCGCCGGCACCGTCGAGCTGCACGTCACCGCCGATGAGGAGACCGGCGGCGCGATCGGACCGAAATGGCTGCTCGAACGCAGCATCAGCCGCGTCGATTACGCGCTGGCCGCGGGATTCTCCTACGCCATCGTCACCGCGCATAACGGCTGTCTGCATCTGGAGGTCGAGATCTCCGGCCGGCAGGCGCATGCGGCGCTGCCCGACACCGGCGTCGACGCGATCGAGGCGGCAACCGACGTGCTGGCCGCCCTCTACCGCCATCGCCGCGGCTACGCCGCGCGGCGTTCCGCGGTCGAGGGCATCCAATCGCCGACCCTGGTCGTGGGATTGATCCAGGGCGGCATCAACACCAATGTCGTTCCCGACCGCGTCGTGCTGCGGCTCGATCGGCGCATCATCCCGGAAGAGCGCGCCGAGGCGGCGGAGCAGGAGCTGCGCGAGGTGATCGCCACGGCGATGGCGGCGCATCCGCAAGCGCGCTGCGCCATCCGCCGCATCCTGCTGGCGCTGCCGCTGGCGCCGCTTCCCGGAATCGAGCGGCTGGTCGAGCCGCTGATGCGCCACGGCAGCCGCATCATGGGCGCGCCGGTGAAGCCGCAAGGGGTGCCGCTCTATACCGACGCCCGCCACTACGCCGCCTCCGGCATCCCGACCGCGCTCTACGGCGCCGGCCCGCGCAGCATCGGCGAGGCCAACGCCCATGGCGCCGACGAGCATTTGCGGCTCGACGATCTCCTCAAGGCAACCGAGGTGGTGGCGAACCTGCTGCTCGATCTCATGGGCGCCGCTCAGTAGGGTACCTTGTCCGCCTTCGCCTCCCAGGCGTCGAAGGCGCGCCGCGCCTCGTCGGCGAGCAGGTGGATCATCGGCAGGCGGCGCGCAGCGAGCGGCGCCGCGATCTCACGATAGAGGAAATCGTCGTCGAAGCCGATGCGTGCCGCGTCGGCGCGGGTGTTGGCGTAATAGACACGCTCGAGCCGCGCCCAATAGATCGCCGCCAGGCACATCGGGCAGGGCTCGCAACTGGCATAGATCTCGCAGTCGCCGAGGCTGAAGCTGCCGAGCACGGCGCAGGCGGCGCGGATGGCGACGATCTCGGCATGCGCGGTCGGATCGTTGGTCGAGGTGACGCGGTTCCAGCCTTCGGCGATGATGACGCCGCCCTTGACGATGACAGCGCCGAAGGGACCGCCGCTGCCCTGCTCCATCCGCTCGCGCGAGAGCGCTATCGCCCGGCGCATGAAGGCCTCGCCGCTCATCAGTCCCTCCTGCTCCCTCGATCCCGCCCGCGCGCCGCCGCGCTCGCCCAACCTAGCCCGGCGCCTTCTCGTCGATGCCTTTGACATACCAGTTCATCCCGAGAATGTCGGGGTCGGGCAGCACGGCGCCGTCCTTCACCATCAGCGTGCCGTCCTGCTTGTAGACGGGCCCGTGGAAGGGATGGAGCTTGCCCGCCGCGATCGATGCGGTGGTGGCTTCCGCCATCATCTTCACCTCGGGCGTCATGTTGGTGAAGGGCGCCATCACCACCATCCTGCTGCCGAGCCCGCCCCAGACGTCGCCCGACGTCCAGGTGCCGTCGAGCACCGCCCTGGTGCGTTCGATGTAGTAGGGGGACCAGTTGTCGATGATGCCCGAGAGCTGCGCCTTCGGGCCGAATTTGAGCATGTCCGAGTCCTGGCTGAAGGCGTGGACGCCGCGCTGCTCGGCGATCTGCATCGCAGCCGGGCTGTCGGTGTGCTGGGTGACGATGTCAGCGCCCTGGTCGATCAGCGCCTTGGCGGCGTCGGCCTCCTTGCCGGGATCGAACCACGAATTCACCCAGACGATCTTGACCTTCATGGCAGGATTGACCGACCAGGCGCCGAGCATGAAGGCATTGATGCCCGACACCACTTCGGGAATCGGGAAGGAGCCGACATAGCCCACGACGCCGCGCTTCGACATCTTGCCGGCGATCTGGCCGATGACGTAGCGGCCCTCGTAGAAGCGGCCGGAATAGGTCGCGAGGTTTTCCGCGCGCTTGTAGCCGGTGGCGTGCTCGAACTTTACCTCGGGGAAGCGCTTGGCGACCTTGACCGTCGCATCCATGAAGCCGAAGGAGGTCGTAAAGACGAGCTTGCAGCCCGACCGTGCCAGCCCCTCGATCGCGCGCTCGGCATCGGGTCCTTCCGGCACATTCTCGACATAGGTGGTCTCGACCTTGCCGGCGAGCGCCTGCTCGAGCGCCTTGCGGGCGATGTCGTGCTGGCAGCTCCAGCCGAAATCGCCCACCGGCCCGACATAGATGAAGCCCACCTTGAGCCGCTCGGCCGCCTGCGCAGGGCGCGCGACGAGCGGCAAGCTCGCCAGGAGCGCGGTCCCCCTCAAAAATTCGCGTCTGATCATCGTTTCTCCTCCGTCTGAACGAAAGCCCCTAGTGATCCGGCACGAAGGGCGTGCCGAGCGATGCCGGGCCGGCGCCGCGGCCGTGCGAGCGCGAGATCGCCACGAGCACCAGGATGGTAGCGAGATACGGCAGCGCCGACATCAGCTGCGACGGCACGCCCAGTCCGTAGCCCTGGGCATAGAGCTGCAGGATGGTGACGGCGCCGAAGAGATAGGCGCCGAGCGCGAGCCGCCAGGGAATCCAGGACGAGAACACGACCAGCGCCAGCGCAATCCAGCCGCGGCCCGCCGTCATCCCCCGCACCCAGAACGGCGTGTAGCCCAGCGACAGGTAGGCCCCGGCGAGACCGGCGCAGCCGCCGCCGAACAGGATCGCCAGCAGCCGCACGCGCAGCACCTGGTGGCCGAGCGCATGCGCCGAGATGGGATTGTCGCCGATCGCACGCAGCATCAAGCCGGTGCGCGTGCGCCACAGGAACCAGGAGACCCCGAGCAGCAGCGCGACCGAGGCGTAGACGAAGCCATCCTCGCCGAACAGGATCGGGCCGACGAACGGCAGGTCGGAGAGGCCGGCTAGGTGCAGCTTCGGCGCGGGATCGCGCCGCGCGCCGACGAAATCCGCGCCGATCAACCCGGAAAGGCCGAGGCCGAAGATGGTAAGCGCCAGCCCGGAGGCCACCTGGTTGGCGGCAAAACCCAACGTCATCAGCGCGAAGACGGCGGCGAGCGCCATGCCGGCGCCGATGCCGGCGAGCGCGCCAAGGATCGAGCTGCCGGTGAGAATGGCGACGACGAAACCGCAGGACGCCCCCATCACCATCATGCCCTCGACCCCGAGGTTGAGGACGCCCGACCGCTCGACCACCAATTCGCCCAGCGCGGCGACGAGCAGCGGCGTCGCCGCGGTGATGATGGTGAGCAGGAGCGGCTCAAGCAGCACGCTGCACCGCCTTGCGCCGCCCGCCGAACAGATGCAGGCGATAGAGGATGAAGGTGTCGCAGGCGAGCACGTAGAACAGCAGCGCGCCCTGCAGCACGATGGTGAGATCGAGCGGCACGCGCAGCGCGATCTGCGCCTGCTCGCCGCCGAGATAGGAGAGCGCCAGGATCAGCCCCGCCAGCAGGATGCCGATCGGATTGAGCCGGCCGAGGAAGGCGACAATGATCGCGGCGAAGCCGTAGCCCGGCGACAGGGTGGGCAGCAGCTGTCCGATCGGCCCCGCCACCTCGATGATGCCGGCAAGCCCGGCAAGCGCGCCGGAGACCGCGAAAGCCAGCAGGATGTCGCGGCGGACATCGAAGCCGGCGAAGCGACCGGCGCGCGGCGCCATGCCCACGACGCGCAGCTCGAAGCCGCGCAGGGTGGCGCCGAGGAAGACGATTGCGACCGCGACCGCCAGCGGCGCCAGCAGCACGCCCCAATGTAGCCTGCCACCTGCGAGAAGCAGCGGCATCGTCGCCGCGGGCTCGAAAGCCACGGTCTGCGGGAAATTGAAGCCGTGCGGATCGCGCCAGGGTCCGCGCACGAGATAATCGAGCCCGAACTGGGCGACATAGACCAGCATCAGGCTGGTGAGGATCTCGTTCGCGCCGAAGAAGACACGCAGCGCCGCGGGGATGAGGGCATAGAGCATGCCGCCGAGCGCGCCCAGCAGCAACATCCCCGGCAGCACCCACCAGGCGCCGGCCGTCTGATAGGCGAGCGCGAACCAGCCGCCGAGCATGGCGCCGGCGAGATACTGGCCCTCGGCGCCGATGTTCCAGCTGTTGGCGCGAAAGCAGATGGCGAGGCCGACGGCGATCAGCACCAGCGGCGAGGCTTTGACCGCCAGTTCCTGCAGGCTCCAGCCGGTGCTCAGCGGCGCAATGAAATAGACACCGAGCCCGTGCACGGGATCGACGCCGATGGCCGCCAGCAGCAGCGCGGCGGTGACCACGGTCAGCGCGACCGCGATCGCCGGCGAGGCCAGCATCATGATGCGCGACGGCGCCGACCGGCGCTCCAGCTCAATCAGCATCGGCCGGCTCCGGCACGCTCTCGGGATGGGCGCCGCCCATCAGCAGCCCGATCCGCTCCAGCGACAGCGCCGACGCCGGATGCGCCTCGGAGAGCCGGCCATGCGCGATCACCGCGATGCGGTCGGCGATCTCCAGGATCTCGTCGAGATCCTGGCTGATGACCAGCACCGCCGCGCCCTGCGCCGCGAGATCGACCAGCGCTTGACGGATCATCACCGCGGCGCCGACATCGACGCCCCAGCTCGGCTGATTGACGACCAGCAGACGCGGCTCGGCCAGGAGCTCGCGACCGACGACGAATTTCTGCAGATTGCCGCCGGAGAGGCTCGCCGCCTCGGGATCGCGACCCGGTTTGCGCACGTCGAAGGCGGCGCAGACCTCCGCCGCAAGCTGCGCCGCGCGGCCCCGCAGCAGGAATCCGAGCCGCGTCAGCCCGCCGGTGCCGTGCCGCGTCAGCAGCACATTCTCGGACAGCGTGAGGTGCGGCACCGCGCTATGGCCCAGCCGCTCCTCCGGCACGAAAGCGGCACCCAGCCGACGGCGCTGGGTGATGCCGCGCTGGCCGACCGGCGCGCCGTCGATCAGCACGGCATCGGCGCGGCTCGGACGCTCGCCCGAGAGCGCGGCGAAGAGCTCGCCCTGACCGTTTCCCGCCACCCCGGCGATGGCGACGATCTCGCCGGCACGAACGGAGAGCGAGATATCGACCAGCGCCGTGCCGAGCACGCGGTCGGGCGGCAGCGACAGGCGGCGCAGTTCGAGAAGCGGCGCGCCGGCGCGCGCCGCGCGGTGCTCGATCGGTTGGACGTCCGATCCTACCATCAGCCGGGCGAGCGCGGCCGCCGTCTCCCGACGGGGCGACACGCCGGCGACGACCCGGCCCTGGCGCAGCACGGTGGCAGCGTCGCACAGCCGCCGCACCTCCTCGAGCCGGTGCGTGATGTAGAGGATCGCGCGTCCCTCGCCGGCCAGCCGCCCCAACGTTGCGAACAGCAGATCGGCCTCCTGCGGGGTCAGCACCGAGGTCGGCTCGTCCATGATGATGAGCTTGGGGTCCTGCAGCAGGCAGCGCACGATCTCGATGCGCTGACGCTCGCCGACCGAAAGATCATGGACGTAGCGCGCGGGATCGAGCGGCAGGCCGAAGGCGGCGGACAGCGCCTCGATGCGGGAAGCGATCGAGCGCAACGTCTCGCGCGTCGGCAGGCCAAGCGCCACGTTCTCGGCGACGGTGAGCGCCTCGAACAGCGAGAAATGCTGGAACACCATGCCGATGCCGAGCGCGCGCGCCGCCGCGGGCGAGGCAATCTCGACATGGGCGCCCTGCCAGAAGATTTCGCCCTCGTCGGGCTGGAGTGCGCCGTAGAGCACCTTGACCAGCGTCGACTTGCCGGCGCCGTTCTCGCCCAGCAGCGCATGGATCTCGCCTTCCCCGACGGCGAGGTCGACGCCGTCATTGGCGGCGAGATCGCCGAAGCGCTTGACGATGCCGCGCGCCTCCAGCACGCGTCGCCCTTTGCCCGGCGCCGGCACGGCCTCAACCACCGGCGCCCACCGCGGCGACACCTAGCCGCCGAGCGCCGCGCAGCCCTGCTCGGTGCCGCCGCGACGCTAGGCGGAGCGGGACCAGGGCGACACCAGCAACGGCACCTGACAGCGTCCGTTTTCCTTCATCTCTCTGCGCCCCGCCGAACCGTTCCCGATGACCAGCGCCTGCCCGACGGTCGCGCCAATACTGCCGGGAAAGCGCGGCCGGGGGCAAGCCGTAGCGGATTGCGACCGGGATTGCATAGAGGTTCACCAGGCATGAGGCGACGGTCCCGCGGCAATCAAAGCAGGCGGCGTGCCAGCACGATGCTCGAGCATCGCCGCCGATGCCGGTATCATTCGCGCACGAGCGACGGTAGCGGGAGGCGGGCGCCATGTTCGGCATCGACGGCTTCGAGCCCTGGGCAGGCGTCGACGGCAAATACGAGACCAGCAATCCGCGACTCCTGGTGATCGGCGATACCCGCCTCGACGCGCCGCTGACCGACCGCGAATGCGTCCTGCGGAAGCTCGGCGGCGCGGCCGATCTCATCTTCACCAATTTCGAGCAGGCGGTACTTGGCCGGCGCCATTGGGAAGAGGGCTTCCGCGCCGCGGTGCGCGGCTTCTGGGAGCGGACGACGTTCTACAACTACAATGCCACCTACCTTGGCGGGCAGAGCGGCGCGCCGCTCACCGCGGGCGCGCGGTCGGATCAGCGGCATGCCCGGCTGCTGCGCGACATGCTGCTGACCTACAAGCCGACCCACGCCATCGTCTGGGGCGAGGCGAACTGGCAGGCGCTCGCCGTCGCGGACGCCGAATGGGAAGCCGACGCGCCGATCCGCTGCGGCGAGAGCGGCGAGCCCTGCCGCAGCGTCACCCTCGACGGACGCCGCAGCCGCTTCACCCGCATCAGCCACCCTTCGGCGGGCTTCGCCTATGATCGATGGTCGGGCCTGCTCTCGCGCTTTCTGCAAGAAGGGGCCTAGCGCGCCGGCCGCCTCGTCCGATTGCCGGAGAAGGCGGCCGGTGCCGCGTCATTCGGCCGGCGTCGCGCTGACGGCATGCGCATGCCGTTGCACCGGCTGCGACGCAGCGACGGCAAAGCGCGAGCAGCCATAGAGGAAGACGGCGACCGCGAGATAGCTGACCGCCACGGCGGGCGAGCGGCCGACGCCGATCGCCTCGCCATGGATGAAGCCGAAGAAGGTCAGCACCGCGCCGACCGCGGCGAAAGCGGCGGCCTTGGCGAACTGGCGCTCGATCATGAAGACGGTGATCGCGCCGATCACCACGCCCGCCAGAATGGCGCCGCCGCCCAGCACTTCGAGCCCGTGATAGAGCACGCCGACCTGGGACAGCTTGTCGATGCCGACCGCGTGGGCGTTGGTTCCCGCCGCGCCCAGCGCGCCGTCGATCTGAAGCTTTCCCCAGGCGGCGATCTGCGGGACCATCGCCAGCACGATCGCCGGCGCGTGCGATTTGGGCGTCTCCTGGAAGGCCTGCGAGCCGATCAGCATGCCGATATAGAGCAGGATCGGCAGGATCGCGACTACCGGGATCAGCGCCATCATCACCGCGACGATGCCGAACCAGGAGAGCACGATCACCACGACGCCGGTAGCCGCGGAATAGCCGATGCGCCCGCCCATCGCCTTCCAGCCGGGATGGCCGATATAGACGGCGTTGATGAAGGGGTTGCCCATCAGGCAGCCGATCAGGCTGATCACGCCGTCGGCGGTCAGCACCCGGGTGGTCGGAAACGAATCGCCAGCGGCGGCGGCGCTTTCGACATTGTCCATCGCCTCGACCAGATCATAGATGCCGAAGGGGATGGCGGTGACCAGGATGACGCCGAGATACTTGAAGCCGGCGAAGACCGGACCAATGGCCGGAAGCGGGTACTCGAAGCCGAAGCTGGCGACCGACTTCCACAGCGCGGCGCTGGTGAGGGCGCCATATCCCAGCCCGAGGGCGTTCGATCCCCAGGCGATGATCGTGCCGACGCCGATGGCGACGAGGCCGCCGGGTATGCCCTTGAAGTAGCGCACGCCGCCGAACCAGTTGGCCAGGATCAACGCGAAGCACACGAAGCCGATCACCGGCGTCGTCATCATCTGCGAGGCCGGGCTCATCGAGATGAAGGTGATGGAGACGCCGGCCAGCGAGCCGAGCAGCGCGGCGCGCGGCGTGATCTTGCGAATCCAGGGCGCGAGAAAGCCGCCGGCCATCAGCACGAAGCTCTGGACGAACACCCAGGTCAGCCCCGCCTCCCAGGCCTGCATCGGATCGCCGGTCTTGCCGAGGACCGGCAGCATGATGACGAAGGTGACGACGAACATGTGCGGCACGCTGGTGCCGGACGGCAAGGCGGCGACGTCGGTCCGGCCGGTCTTGCGAGCCAGGCGATAGGCGAGCCAGGCGTAGTAGAGCGTGCTCAGGCACAGCATCAGCCCGGTCGCCGGCAGGATACGGCCGAAGACCAGCGAGTCCGGCATCTTGAGCACGAAGCGCAGCAGCCCGGTCAAGGTCAGCACATTGACCAGGATATTGGTGCCGAAGCCGAAAAACGCGTTCCAGTCGCCGGGAACCCAGATCTTCGGTTTCGCAGTCATGGTGACGACGCCAGTGGTCATAACCCCCTCCTTCCGAAACCCCGATCTCGATTCTTGATCCTGCGCCCGCGCCGGTCACCTCTCGCCCAGCGCCGCGATCAGCGGCTGCGATCGACCGACCCAGCCGAAGATGCCGCCTTGCGCCTTGATCATGCGCAGGCCCATCTCGTGGAATTCCGGGAAGTAGGAGCCGACGCAATCCTCGAGCACGAGGCATTCGTAGCCCCGGTCATTGGCCTCGCGCACGGTGGTGTTGACGCAGACCTCCGTGGTGACGCCGCAGACGATGAGCTGGGCGATGCCGCGGTTGCGCAGGATGGCATCGAGATCGGTGGCGTGGAAGGCGCCCTTGCCGGGCTTGTCGATCACCGGCTCGCCGGCGACTGGCGCCAGCTCGGCGATGATGTCGTGCCCCGGCTCGCCCCGGACCAGGATGCGCCCCATCGGTCCGCGATCGCCGATGCCGGCCTTGAGCCGGCCGCGCGCCTTCTTGGCGGGGGGCAGGTCGGAGAGGTCCGGTCGGTGGCCTTCGCGCGTGTGGATGACCAGCAACTCCGCCGCGCGCGCCGCCGTCAGCACCCGCCGCGTCGGCTCGATCGCCCGGCGCAGCAGCGATACATCGTTGCCGAGCGCCGCGCCGAAGCCGCCCGGCTCGAGGAAATCGCGCTGCATGTCGATGATGAGCAGCGCCGCATGCGCGCGGTCGAACGCCAGTGGATAGGGCTCGCAATCGATCATCGACATGCGGCATTTGACGCAAGAGCCGTGCCAGCTGCGGCACCTCGCCGTCGGCGATCGCTCTCCTGCGCCTGCTCGGCCGGCTCCGGGACCGTGGCAGCCCGCTTTAGCCTCGCATGGTCAGATACATAAGCCCGACCGGCGCGGCGCGCGACCGGCGACCGCACTCTCCGCCCAGCCATAAGGCGCAGGCCGGCCATCAGTATGCAATGCGCCGTCGGATGACCATTTACGCGGCAGACGCTGATCGTTTAAGCGGCGGCGGCGGCCCTGCGGTGGGCACGCGGGATCACGAGAGAGGCGGCGTCTCGTAGAGGCGCAGGATCTCCTGACGGGCTTCCTCGCCGCTGATCGCGCCCCGGGCATATCGCTCCAGGATCGCGCGCTCTCCCGGCGAGACGACGCGCCCCTCGCGGCGCGCCGCATCGAGCGCGCGGTCGACCCATTCGGCGCGACCGGCGAATTCGAACGCACTCAGCTTTGTGGAAACGGGGACATCGGACATGTGATGACCTCCAAGCCGACCTGCCTTTCCGTCAAGCAAGGCGCGTGCCAGGGCGCGGCGACCGTCGGTGCCGGGGATGGCCTTGCGCAGCGCCGCCTATCACGCTTGTCGGAGATGCCGCACGCGGAGGATTTGCGATGACGCCCCCATCAGCGAAGCGACGGCGACTTGACATCGAGCCGCTGGTCGAGCGCATCGTGGTGTGCTGCATCAGTAGCCTGGCGGTGGCCAGCGTCATGGCGGTGCTCATCCTGTCGGTGCTGGGTGCATCGCCGTGAGCACGCGCCAGAAGCGGGATGGCGGGAACAACTACTCGGGCCGGTGAGGAAACCCTTCGCCGGCGCGATCGGCCTGGAAATAACCGACGCGGCCGACAACGTCGGCCGGCGGAAGCGGCATCAATGTCAGGATCACCAGGACGCTGAGATAGAAGCCGCCGAGGCCGATGGCGACGACCAGCAGCACGTCGTTCGTCGCTTCCGCGAAGCGCTCGAGGTGGCGCAAAAGCCGCCGCGCAAGAACTCTGGGAGACGACATCGAATCGCCTGCCTTCAGCGCAGTCGGCCGGGATCGGCGGCGTGGCTATGGAACGTCACGGCAGTCCTCCGCCGCGCGGGTTGCGCACCGGCGAGCGGCCGACTCTCGCCGTGCGGCGCGCGACCGCGACGATCTCCTTCTGCAACTTGTCGAAGGCGCACACCTCGATCTGGCGCACCCGCTCGCGCGAGATGCCGTATTTCTGCGACAGATCCTCCAGCGTGGTCGGCACCTCGCTGAGCCGCCGCGCCGCCAGGATGTCGCGCTCGCGCGGCGTCAGATGCGACAGGGCATCGCGCAGGAGGTCGCGGCGCAGGCTCAGCTCCTGGCGCTCGCCCAGGCTGGTCTCCTGGTCCTCGACCTCGTCGACCAGCCAGTCCTGCCATTCGCCCTCGCCGTCGCTCCGCAGCGGCGCGTTCAGCGAATGATCGGGTGCCGCCAGCCGCCGGTTCATGCTGACCACGTCGGCCTCCGGCACCCCCAGCTCGGTGGCGATCTTGCGCACGTTCTCCGGCGACAGGTCGCCCTCCTCGATCGCCTGAAGCTGGCCCTTGAGCTTGCGCAGGTTGAAGAACAGCTTCTTCTGCGCCGCCGTCGTTCCCATCTTCACCAGCGACCAGGAATGCAGGATGTATTCCTGGATCGACGCCCGGATCCACCACATCGCGTACGTCGCCAGCCGGAAGCCGCGATCGGGATCGAAGCGCTTCACCGCCTGCATCATCCCGACATTGCCCTCCGAGATCAGCTCCGAGAGCGGCAGCCCGTAGCCGCGATAGCCCATAGCGATCTTCGCCACCAGCCGCAGATGGCTGGTCACCAGACGCTGCGCCGCATCGGGGTCCCCGTGCTCGCGCCAGCGCTTCGCCAGCATGTACTCCTCTTCCGGCTGCAGCATCGGGAACTTGCGGATCTCCTGGAGATACCGCGAAAGATTCCCTTCCGACGAGATGCTGGGCAGGGCGTGGGTCGTGGACGCCATCCGCTTCCTTGCGTTGCGGCCCCTCGGGCGCGCCATCGACGCGCGCCGCAAACCGCTACATCCTAGACCAGCAGCGCCGGCTTGTCTAATTTAGATTACTTCTAATAAACTGATCAAATCAGCAATATCCTTTGGTAACGGGCTGGTAAACTGGACGTGTTCACCGGTCGCGGGATGGCGGAAGCCGATCAGCACCGCATGCAGCGCCTGGCGCGGAAAGGCGGCGATGGCCGACTGCACCGCCGACGGCAGCGCGTGCAGCCGTCCGGCGCTGCGCGGATTGCCGTAGCTGCGATCGCCGATCAGGGGATGGCCGCGCTCGGTCATGTGGACGCGGATCTGATGGGTGCGGCCGGTGGCGAGCCGGCATTCCACCAGCGCCGCCGCGTCCTTGAAGGCGCGCACGACCTTGTAGCGCGTCACCGCCGGCTTGCCGCCGTGCCGCAGCACCGCCATCTTCTTGCGGTTTCCCGGGCTGCGGCCGATCAGGTTCGAGATCTCGCCGTCCCGCGGCTGTGGCACGCCCCACACCACAGCCCGGTAGGCGCGCTCGATGCGCCGCGCGGCGAAATCGGCGGAGAGGCGGGTCTGTGCCAGCTCGTCCTTGGCCACCACCATCAAGCCGCTGGTATCCTTGTCGAGACGGTGCACGATGCCCGGCCGCTTGACCCCGCCGATGCCGGCGAGGTTCTCGCCGCAATGCGCCAGCAGCGCGTTGACCAGCGTCCGATCGGGATTTCCCGGCGCCGGATGCACGACGAGTCCGGCCGGCTTGTCGAGCACCAGCAGATGCGAATCCTCATAGAGGATGGCGAGATCCATCGCCTGCGGCTGCGGCCGGTCGGCGACCGGCTCCGGCAGCGCCAGCACGAAAGTCTGACCGGGTTTGACCCTCAGCGACGGGTCTTTTATCGTCGCCCCACCGATGGTCACTTGGCCCGCCTCGACGAGCTGCTTCAAGCGGGTCCGCGACAGCGTCCCCAGCCGTACTGCCAGCAGGCGGTCAAGGCGCTCGCCGGCATCGCCAGGCTCCACCGTCACCTGTGTCACCTTCTCGCCGGCATCGGATCGCTCACCCATGACGCTAGACTGACCGGAAGCATGCGTGCCCTCAAGCTCCTGGTTGCGGTCATGGGCGTGCTGCTGGTGGGCGGCACCGCGGCGCTGATCGTCGCCGTCATCGACCGCGCCCGCCATCGCGTCGCCGCACCGGCGCCCGCCGTGGCGCATGGCTTCGACCGTGCCGTGATCGATTTGCCGGCAGGGGCGCGGGTGCTCGGCAGCGACTCGGTCGGCGATCGTCTGGCGGTGCGCATCGGCCTTGCCGACGGCGGCGAGGCGCTGATCCTGATCGATCCCCGCAGCGGCGCGCGGCTCGGCACCATCGAGCTGCGGCCGGCGGCGCCGGGCGGCGGCAAGTGAACTTCCGCAGCGACAACGTCGCCGGCATCGCACCCGAGATCCTCGCCGCCATCGTCGCCGCCAATGCCGGCACCGCGCCCTCCTACGGCGCCGACGCCGTCACCGAGCGGCTCGCCGCCGCCTTCGCGGCGGTGTTCGAACATGAAGTGACCGTCTTCCCGGTGGCCACCGGGACCGCCGCCAATGCGCTGGCGCTGGCGACGCTGACGCCGGTCTGGGGCGCGATCTACTGCCACGAGGCCGCGCATGTGCAGACCGACGAATGCGGCGCGCCGGAATTCTTCGCCGGCGGCGCCAAGTTGCTGCCGCTGCCCGGCGAGGATGGCAAGCTGGCGCCGGCGGTGGTCGAAGCGGCGCTGACCGAGGCCGGCGTCGTCCACCACGTCCAGCCCGCTGCCCTCAGCATCAGCCAGGCGACCGAAGCCGGCACTCTTTACCGCCCGGCCGAGATCGCTGCGCTCGGCGCGCTGGCGCGCCGCCGCGGCTTGGCGCTGCACATGGACGGCGCCCGCTTCGCCAACGCCGTGGCGGCGCTCGGCTGCAGCCCGGCCGATCTCACCTGGCGCGCGGGCGTCGACGTGCTGTCCTTTGGCGCCACCAAGAACGGCGCGCTCGCTGCCGAGGCGGTGGTGTTCTTCGACGCGGGCAGGGCGCAGAGCTTCGCCTATCGCCGCAAGCGCGGCGGCCATCTCTTCTCCAAGATGCGCTTTCTCTCGGCGCAGCTCGACGCCTATCTCGCCGACGGGCTGTGGCTGCGCAACGCCGCCCAGGCCAACCGCATGGCGGCGCGGCTGGCGGCGGGCCTTGCCGCGCTGCCGGGCGCCAGGCTGAGGCATCCAGCGGAGGCCAACGAGGTCTTCGTCGAGCTGCCGGCAGCGGCGGTTGCCAGGCTCGAGGTGGCGGGCGCAGGCTTCTATCGCTGGGGCGGCGCGGGCGCGGCTTGCCTGCGCCTCGTTACCGCCTTCGATACGCAGCCGCGCGACGTCGAGGCGTTCATCGCCTCGGCGCGCGGCGGCTGACGCGCCGGCGATAAAGGAAACATAAACCACGCTGCGCTCGGCACCGGGACTCGGGGCCGCGGCGGCGCGACGTTTTTCGTTTCGCGGGCGCATCGACCGCCTGCCGCGCGGCCGGCGCGCGCACCGCATCGCCGCTCGCGGTGCCGACAGCGTTCCCGGCGCCACGGACTCGCAAAAAACTTTGTCCCGGGGTGAATTTTTTCTTGCATCGCCACGTTTTGAGCGTATGTATCCAAATCACGACGCACTCGCACGTGCCTATGGCCCTTGTGGTTATGCAACGACGTAACGCGTCCTTTTTGGCAGAGCCGGTCGCTGTGGGCCGGTCCCGAGAGGGAGGTCGATATGGTTGCAATCGCACTCAGGGCCGCGGCGCCCTGGCCTGACGAGACACCTCGTTTCATCCGGGCTGCGCGCGGCAGCGGTGGCCGGGGCGCCAACGAACCCAGCAGTCAGATCTGAGCGGAGTTGTCCAGGACCACGGCGGATCGCCCCCGTGTCATGGACCGAGTTTCGCTCCACCGCTTTCCTCCGTGAGGGGGCAGCGGTAGAGCGCGCCGACGAAGTGAACCGTCGACGCGCGCCCTGACGACAGGATACCCAGCCGAAATGAAGAAGAAGATCGACCGCAAGATCGAGCGCAACCGCAAGATCGAGAAGTTCCTCGCCGAGAAGCAGCCCGAGACGCCGTGCCTCGTCGTCGACCTCGACGTGGTCGCCGAGGCGTATCAGCTGCTGCGCACCTACATGCCGATCGCCAAGGTGTACTACGCGGTCAAGGCGAACCCCGCCGGCGAGGTCGTCGACCTGTTGCGCGGTCTCGGCTCCGCCTTCGACGTGGCGAGCCGCGGCGAGGTCGATCTCTGCCTCGGCCTCGGCGTTACCGCCGACCGGATCTCCTTCGGCAATACCATCAAGAAGGAGCGCGACATCGCCTACGCCTTCGACAAGGGCGTGCGGCTGTTCGCCTTCGACAGCGAGGCGGAGCTGGAGAAGCTCGCCCGCTCGGCGCCGGGGGCGCGGGTCTTCTGCCGCATCCTGGTCGACGGCGAGGGGGCGGAGTGGCCGCTGTCGCGCAAGTTCGGCTGCGCGCCGGAAATGGCGGTGGAGCTGCTGCGCCGCGCCAAGGCGGCCGGGCTCGACCCCTACGGCGTCTCCTTCCATGTCGGCTCGCAGCAGACCAATCTCGACCAGTGGGACAGCGCCGTCGGCCGCGCCGCGACGATGTTCTCGCTGCTGGCCCAGACCGACATTAACCTGCGCATGGTCAATATCGGCGGTGGCTTCCCGGCGCATTACCGCGGCGACGTGCTCGGCGTCGAGCGCTACGCCCAGGCGGTGATGGCGGCGATCACCCGGCATTTCGGCAACGACCTGCCGGAGATCGTGGTCGAGCCCGGCCGCTCGATCGTCGGCGACGCCGGCGTCATCCAGAGCGAGGTGGTGCTGATCTCGCAGAAGGCCTTCGGCGACGCCAAGCGCTGGGTCTATCTCGATGTCGGCAAGTTCAACGGCCTTGCCGAGACCATGGACGAGAGCATCAAGTACCGCATCCGCACGCCGGCCGATGGCGGGCCGAGCGGCGGGGTGGTGCTGGCAGGCCCGACCTGCGACAGCGCCGACATTCTCTACGAGAAGACCGAGTACCGGCTGCCGATGGCGCTCAAGGTCGGCGACAAGGTGCAGATCCTTTCCACCGGTGCCTACACCGCGAGCTACGCCTCGGTGGGCTTCAACGGCTTCGCGCCGATCAAGACCTACTGCATCTGAGCGGCGTGACGGGACAGGGCGGAACGGCGGCGCGGCGAATCGGCCGCGCCGCCGTCACTTCGTTGAGCAGCTTCTGCCGCATGGCGGCGATGAAGGAGGCGAAGTCCTCCACCTGCATCAGGAAGCCGCCGCGGCCGCCCACCACGTTCTGGTCGTAATAGCCGTCGAGCCAGGGCTCGTGCTTGAGGATGGCGAGTCCGTTGATGGTGACCCCTTCGGCCACCAGCCGGTCGCGGACCTGCTGCGGCGGCGGGCCGATATTGGCCATGCCGTCGCCGGAGACGTCGATGACGCGCCGCGCCGCCGCGTCGGGCAGCCGCGCGAGCGCTTCGCCGGCGGCGTCGAGCGCGTCGCCGATGGCGGTGAGGCCGTTCGAGCTGCGCTGGGTCGCCCGCACCTCGGCGGCAAAGCGCGCGGCGCCGGCGGCGTCGGCAATCCGGGTCCAATCGACCGTCACCACCTGCTTGTCGCGATCCGACCACTCCATCACCAGCACGTCGATGGCGCCGTTCCGGCCGTTGCGGATGGCGGCGATCAGCGGCGCGCTCTCGAACGCCTTGGCAATGCCTTCGTGCTGCAGCTCGTATTCCTCGGCATCGACGCTCTCCGACACGTCGACGGCGAGTACCAGCGCGAGATCGACCGTGGCCGCACGCGCCGGGAGCGCAAGACCTGACACGGCCAAGGTTGCGAAGGCGGCGAGGGCGATGGTGCGGGCGATCGGCATGGCTTCTGTCCCTCCGACACTATGCGGGGCCGAATTTGGCAGAAGGATGGCGCGGCGACGGAACGAGGCAAACCGCCGGCGCCGCCGCGATCCGAGGTTGCCGCCGACGCCGCCTTGCGGCCATAATCGCGCCGTCCCGCGTTCTCTGGAGCGAAGAGGCAAGAATGCGTTCAGCACCTGTCATCACCCTGGCCGTCCTTGCCGTCATCGCCGCCACGGCGGGCGACCGCGCCGGCGGCGCGGAGAAGGAGCCCCCGGCCTGCGCTGCGATCACCTTCCGGCCGGTGCCCTCGGGCCTGTCCGATGGCGAGCAGAATGCCGGATTATATAAATCGCGCTTCGGCCGGATCGAGGTGATGGCGACGGTGAAGAGTGGCGAGGCCGTCGATTATTTCGTCGACGTCAACGGCAAGCGCCCGGACGCTATCGCCGGGACGTTGCCGGCGAGCATCGCCGCCTGTGCCAAGGCCAAGCGCCTCGGCCCGGTCGGCAACCCGCCGGAGCATTGCCTGGGCGACAAGCTGGCGGTGCTGATCGATCATACCGGCGCTCAGCGCTACGTGCTGCTCTACGCCCACCGCGGCAGCGAATGGCATTTCTGCAGCGTGGGGGGTGCGTAGGCGAACTCGCGTCAGCGAGTTCGTCCGCGCCGCCCTACTGCATCACGCCGGCTGTCGTCAGCGGCCGTGCCTTGGCGGTCGGCGTCAGGCGCAGGGCGTGAGCGTAGAGGGTGGGATTCGCCAGCAGCCTCTCGGCGGCGCTGACTTCGATCTGATGGTCTTCGCGCTGCCCGGGACAGAGCGCGCGCAGCCGCTCCCAGGCGGCATCGTCGAGCTTGGCGCGCGGTTGGGCAAGCGCGACGCCGAGGCCGCCGGCGCTGTGCGCCAGCGCCGCGGCGACACCGCTGTCGTCGTCGGGCAGATCGGCGGTGCAGACGGTGGGGACGACGCCGTGCTGGTGCAGGATGTAGCCGCCCGGGGTCACCAGCCGCGCCCAGGTGATGGTGAGCTCGCCGTCATTGGGCATGCGCTGCACGTTTTGCACGGTGCCCTTGCCGTAGGAGGCGGAGCCGATCAGCACCGCCCGCCCGGCATCCTGCAGCGCCGCGGCGACGATCTCCGAGGCCGACGCCGAACCGCCATTGACCAGCACCACCAGCGGCAGGTTCTCGACCGAGCGATGCGGCGCGGTGAAGTATTGGATGCTTTCGGGCACGCGGCCGACGGTGGATGTCACCGGCTGGCCGTCGAGGAACAGGCTCGCCACCTCGACCGACTGGTCGAGCAGCCCGCCGGGGTTGCCGCGCAGGTCGAGGACGATGCCGCGCAGCCTGCCGCCGAGATCGCGGTGCGCCTGGCGCAGCAGCTCGCTCAGGCTCTCGCCGGTCTGCTGGTTGAAGCTGGCGATGCGCAGCCGGGCGATGCCGTGCTCCTCGGTCAGGACCACGCTGGGCGGCACGATGCGCGCGCGACGCATCGCGAAGGTGATGCGGTTGTCGCTGCCGCTGCGCGACACCGCGAGCGCCACGACGCTGTCAGCCGGGCCGCGCAGGCGATGGACTACATCCTCGCGCGACAGCGCGGAGACCTCGGTCCCGTCGATTGCCAGGATGCGGTCGTCGACGCGCAGCCCGGCCGAGGCGGCCGGCGTCTCCGGCAGCACCTCGACGATGCGGATGTCGGCGCCTCCGGTGTTGAGCGTGATGCCGATGCCGCCGAAGCCGTCGCGCGCGGCACGGCGCTCCTGCGCCATCTCGGGGGGCGAATAATGCGAGAAGCGGTCGAGCAGCGTCAGGCTGCCGTCGAGCAGCACCTGCTCGATGCGGTCGTCCGACAGCGCCGCCAGTTCCGGCGAATGCTCCCGGGCGGCCGCCGCGACCGTGTCGGCCAAGCGCGCCCAGCTCGCGGCGTCGGACGCCGTGGCCGGGGTTGGGAAGCTGAGCGTCTGGCCTGCCTCGTGCAGCACCAGCGTGTCACCCTTCTGGACGATGGAGACGCCGGGATCGACGGCGGCGAGGCCGCGCATCCCGGCCAGTGCCAGGCCGCCGGGGGTGATGGGGTCGATATAGTATTTGGCGATGCCGCCATAGGCTTCGTCGAGCAGCTTGACCCGCTCGTCGGCCGACGGCGCTGCGGCCGGCGCGGCGGCACAGCCGGCAAGCGCCAGAATGTTCAAGCTCGCGATCAGGCGCCGACGCCAGCGGGCGGTGCGGAGGTTGCTCATCGCATGATGAGGAATTCGAGCCCGGCGGAGTCCAAAGCACACATGATGACCAGAGGGCGCCGCACGGTCGCGTGGTGAAAGCGGTTGGCATTGTTGCGTGGCATGCGCGGCTCTGGCAAGCGGATTCCCGGTTCCGCCGGGTAGCTCGGTCATTACCGCATGCGGCCGGTTAAGGACGGGTTGAGACGCGCCGCCGCTTCGCCTTGTGCGGCGGGTGCGGCCGGCGCGCGGCGCCGTCCCCGGTCTCGACCAGCGCGAACAGCAGGCTGCCGGTGACCGTGTTGGCTTCGGCCAGCCGCACGCCGAGCTCGTCGCCGAGGGTGTAGCGGCGGCCCCGGCGGCGGCCGACCAGGCGGTGATGCGTCTCGTCGTGGTCGTAATAATCGTCCGGCAGCGTGCGGATGGGAATGAGCCCGTCGGCGCCGGTCTCGGTCAGCGTGACGAAAAGCCCGGCGCGGGTGACCCCGCTCACGCGCCCGGCGAAGCTGGCGCCGACGCGGTCGGCGAGGAAGGCGGCGGTGTAGCGGTCGATCGCACTGCGCTCGGCGGCGGCCGCCCGCCGCTCGGTCATGGAGACGTGCTCGCCGGTCTCGACGAAGCTGGCGGCCTCGGTCGCCGGCAACGCGCCCGAGCCGAAATCATGGCCGGCGATCAGCGCCCGATGCACCAGGAGATCGGCATAGCGGCGGATGGGCGAGGTGAAATGCGCGTAGCGTTTGAGCGCCAGGCCGAAATGGCCGAGATTGATCGGGCTGTAGACCGCCTGCGCCTGGCTGCGCAGCACCAGCTCGCTCACCAGCGTGGCATAAGGCGTGCCGGCGGCGCGGCGCAGGATCTCGCTGAAATGGTGCGGGCGTACGCTCTGGCCTCGGGCGAGCGTCAGGCCGTGGACGCCGATGCCCTCGAGGAAGGTGCTGAGCGCGGCCAGCTTGGCCGGATCGGGCTGGTCGTGGACGCGGTACATGCAGGGTTGGCGCAGCCGCTCCAGCTCTTCCGCCGCTGCGACGTTGGCGGCGATCATGAACTCCTCGATCAGGCGGTGACTGTCGAGGCGCTGGCGCGGCTCGATGCGCGCGACGCGGCCGCCGGGGTCGAGCAGGATGCGCCGCTCCGGCAGGTCGAGGTCGAGCGTGCCGCGATGCCGGCGGGCGCGATCGAAGGCGCGCCAGGCGCCGTAGAGCGGCTCCAGCACCGTGTCGAGGAGCGGGCGCGTCGCCTCGTTGGGCCGTCCGTCGGCCGCCGCCTGCACTTCTTCATAGGTGAGCCGCGCCGCCGAGCGCATCAGCCCGCGCTGGAAGCGGTGGCGGTGAACCCGCCCGTCGCGGTCGAGCCAGAGATGGACCGCCATGCAGGCGCGGTCGACGCCGGGCCTGAGCGAGCAGAGCTCGTTGGACAGCGCCTCGGGCAGCATTGGCACGACGCGGTCGGGGAAATAGACGGAATTGCCGCGCTCGCGCGCAGCGCGGTCGAGCGCGTCGCCCGGACGGACATACCAGGCGACGTCGGCGATGGCGACCAGCACGTGCCAGCCGCCCTCCTGCTCCGGATCCCGGGCCGCCCAGACCGCGTCGTCGAAATCGCGCGCGTCGGCGCCGTCGATGGTGACCAGCGGGATGTGGCGCAGATCGGCGCGCGCGCCCAGCGCCACCGGCCGCGCCGTTTCGGCAAGCTCGACCGCCTCGGCGGGAAATCCCGTGGGGATGCCATGGGCGTGGATGGCGATGAGGCTGAAGGAGCGGGGATCGGCGCTGTCGCCGATGCGTTCGACCACGCGCGCCTGCGGCAGGCCGAGCCGGCGCGTGGGCAGCACCTCCACCAGCACGACGTCGCCCTCGCCGGCGCCGGCGGCGTCGGCCTCGGCGATGCGGAACTCGGTCCTGAGCTTGCGGTCGGTGGGCTCCAGCCGGCCGCCGTCGCGGTCGCGGTGGAAGACGCCGAGCACGCGGTCGGGGGCGCCGCCGAGGGCGCGGATGATGCGCGCCTCGTAGCTGTGCTGGTCGAGCCGGACGAAGCGGACCACGGCGCGTTCGCCCACTCCCAGGGCCGGCGCGCCGCGCTCGGCGACGACATAGATGGCGGGCGCGTCCGTGGCCTCGCGCCAGGCCAGCGGCCGGCCCAGCATCTCGCCATCGACATCGACGCCGGTGATCTCGACGATGCCGATCTCGGGCAGGTCCTCGATTACCTCGATGCGCCGGCGCGGGCCGCGTTCGACCGAGCCGCCGCGTTCGACCTCCTTGATCAGCCCCTTGAGGGCGACGCGCTGTTCGGGCGGTACCTTGAAGGCGCGCAGGATGTCGCGGCGGCCGACCGGCGCCGGGCTGGCGGCGATGAAGTCGAGGATCTCGGCGCGCGTCGGCAGCCGCCCGAGCGCGCGGCGGCCGGTATGGGCGGAGCCGTCACTCGGCGGCTTCGGGGGTCTCTTTGGCCGGCTTTTTCTTCCCGGCGGGCGCCTTGGCACGGCTCGACGATCCTTTCTTGGCGCCCTTTAGCCGCGCCGGCGCTTTCCGTTTGCCCGGCTTGGCGGCCGGCGTCTGCGCCTCGGCGGCGGGCTGCGCCTTGGCCTTGCTCTTGCTGCGGGCGCCCAGCAGCTCGAGCGCCTGCTCCAGCGTCACGCTCTCGGGCTCCAGGTCGCGCGGCAGGGTGGCGTTGACGCCGCCATGGCTGACATAGGGCCCATAGCGGCCGCTGAACAGGTTGACCGGCGCGGCGTCGCGGGGATGGGGGCCCAGCACCCGCAGCGGCGTCGGCGTCCGCCGTCCGCCCTTCTTCGGCTCGGCCAGCAGCGCCACGGCGCGGTTGATGCCGATGGTCAGCACGTCGTCGTCGCCGCGCAGCGAGCGGAACTCGTCGCCGTGCTTGATATAGGGGCCGAAACGGCCGATGCCGGCGACGATCTTCTTGCCGTCGCTGGGGTGGGTTCCGATGTCGCGCGGCAGCGTCAGCAGCTTGGCCGCCCGGTCGAGCGTCACCTCGGCGGGCGCCAAGCCCTTGGGCAGGGAGACCCGCTTCGGCTTCTCGCTCTCGTCGCCCTGGCCGCGCTGGACGTAATAGCCGTAGGGCCCCTTGCGCAGGCTGACCGGCAGGCCGCTCTCGGGGTCGGCGCCGAGCTCGCGCGGCCCGACCGGCTCGCCGTTCTCGCCGCCGTTCTCGACCGCGAGCGGCCGCGTATAGCGGCATTCCGGGTAGTTGGAACAGCCGATGAAGGCGCCGAATTTGCCGAGCTTCAGGCTGAGCCTGCCGGCGCCACAACCGGGACAGAGGCGGGGGTCGCGGCCGTCGGGTAGCGGCGGGAAGAAATGCGGCCCCAGATCCGCGTCGAGCGCGTCCAGCACCTGGGTGATCGAAAGGTCCTTGGTGCCGGCTACCGCGGCCGAGAAGTCGCGCCAGAATTCCTCCAGCACCTTCTGCCAGGAGATGCGGCCGTCGGAGATCTCGTCGAGCTTGTTCTCGAGATCGGCGGTGAAATTGTACTCGACGTAGCGCTCGAAGAAGCTCTCGAGGAAGGCGGTGACGACGCGGCCGCGATCCTCGGGGATGAAGCGCTTCTTGTCGAGCCGGACATAATTGCGGTCCTGCAGCACCTGCAGGATCGAGGCGTAGGTCGATGGCCGGCCGATGCCGAGCTCTTCGAGCTTCTTGACCAGGCTCGCCTCGGAATAGCGCGGCGGCGGCTGGGTGAAATGCTGTTGCGGATCGACCTTGCCGCGCGCGAGCGCATCGCGCTCGTTGAGCGGCGGCAGGCGGCGGTTCTCTTCGCTCTCCTCGACGTCGTCCTCGTCTTCGCGATAAAGCGTCAGGAAGCCGTCGAAGCGGATGGTCGAGCCGGTGGCGCGCAGCCGCAGCGTGCCGTCCGGCGAGTCGATGTCGACTGCGACCTGGTCGATCACCGCCGGCGACATCTGGCTCGCCATCGCGCGCTTCCAGATCAGCTCGTAGAGCGCGAGCTGGTCGGGCTCGAGACCGCCGCCGACCTTCTCCGGCAGGCCGAACATGTCGGTCGGCCGGATCGCCTCATGCGCCTCTTGCGCGTTCTTGGCCTGGGTCTTGTAGATGCGCGGCTCGTCGGGCCGATAGCTCTCGCCGTAGCGCGTGTCGATGAGCCGGCGCGCGGCCGTGATCGCCTCGGCCGACATGGCGACGCCATCGGTGCGCATATAGGTGATGAGGCCGACGGTCTCGCCGAAGATCTCGACGCCCTCATAGAGTCTCTGGGCGATGCGCATGGTGCGGCTGGCGCCGAGGCCGAGCTTGCGCGAGGCCTCCTGCTGCAGCGTCGAGGTGGTGAAGGGGGGCGGCGGGTTGCGGCGGATCTGCTTCTTCTCGACCGCCGCGACGGCATAGCTCTGCTGCCGCAGGATCCGCTCCGCGGCGGCACGCGCGCTTGCCTCGTCGGCGATGTCGAACTTGTCGAGCCGCTTGCCGTCGAGATGGGTGAGCCGGGCGGTGAAGCGCTCGCCCGAGGGGGTGGCGAATTCGACCTCGATGGTCCAGTATTCGCGTGCCTTGAACGCCTCGATCTCGCTCTCGCGCTCGCAGATGAGGCGCAGCGCCACCGACTGCACGCGGCCGGCCGAGCGGCTGCCGGGCAGCTTGCGCCACAGCACCGGCGACAGCGTGAAGCCGACGAGATAGTCGAGCGCGCGCCGCGCCAGATAGGCGTCGACCAGCTCGCGATTGAGCTCGCGCGGATGGCGGAAGGCGTCCAGCACCGCCGATTTGGTGACCTCGTTGAAGACCACGCGCTTGACGTCGACGCCCTTCAGCGCCTTGCGGTGCTTCAGCACCTCCTGGATGTGCCAGGAAATCGCCTCGCCCTCCCGGTCGGGGTCGGTGGCGAGATAGACGTGCTCGGCGCCCTTGACCGCCTCGGTGATATCCTTGAGACGCTTCTCCGCCTTGCCGTCAATCTGCCACGACATGGCGAAATGCTCGTCCGGCCGCACCGAGCCGTCCTTGGGCGGCAGGTCGCGGACATGGCCGTAGCTGGCCAGGACCTTGAAGTCCTTGCCGAGGTACTTGTTGATGGTTTTCGCCTTCGCAGGCGACTCGACGATGACGATGTTCATGGGGCTGATCTGGGTCCCAAAGCCGGGCACAGATAGTTCCGCAAGTTGGTTAAAGCAAGGCTACCGTGCGCCCGATACCGGGAAAGAGGCCCCTGAATTATCCTATAACCATCTGAAAATAAAGAGAATTATACTTGGGCATCATCCTGCCAGCGCGACCTGATGGCCGGCCTGCCGCTCCAGCCTGCCGGCCAGTTCCAGGTCGAGCAGCACGGCGCTGACCACCGCAGCGGGGAGGCGGCACTGGCGGATGAGCTCGTCGACGGCTACCGGGCTGGGCGAGAGATGCTCCAGCACCCGGCTCATCGCGAGTGCCAGCTCGGCCGGGCCGGGCGGCGGCGCCGCGGCAGGCGGGCTCGGCGGCGACGCGAGGCGGGGCGCCAGATGAGGCTCGATCTCGGCGAGCACGTCCTCGGCGGTCTCGGTCAGCGCCGCGCCGCGGCGGATCAGGTCGTTGCTGCCGCGGCAGCGCGGATCGAGCGGCGAGCCCGGCACGGCGAAGACCTCGCGCCCCTGCTCGAGCGCGAAGCGCGCGGTGATCAGCGAGCCCGAGCGCAGCGCCGCCTCGACCACCAGCACGCCCAGCGAGATGCCCGAGATGATGCGGTTGCGGCGCGGGAAATGCCGCGCCTGCGGCTCGGTGCCGACCGGCATTTCCGCCACCAGCAGGCCGCGCTCGGCGATGAGCCGATGGAGCTCGCGGTTCTCCTCGGGATAGACCGTGTCGACCCCGCCGGCGAGCACTGCGACGGTGCCGGTCGGCAGCGCGCCCTGGTGCGCCGCGGCGTCGATGCCGCGGGCCAGGCCGGAGACGACGACGAACCCATGCCCACCGAGCTGCAGCGCCATGTCGCGGGCAAAGCGCCGGCCATTGGCCGAGGCGTTGCGGGCGCCGACCACGGCAAGCGCCGGCCGCCGCAGCAGCGTCGCGTCGCCGCTGAGCGACAGCAGCGGTGGCGCGTCCTCGACCGCCGCCAGCGGCGCCGGGTAGTCGGGTTCGCCCCAGGCGACGAGCCGGGCGCCGGCGCGCTCGAGCGCCGCCAGCTCGCGCTCGGCCGTTGCCCTCGGGCAGAGGGCGAGCGGGCGCTGGCGCCCGGCATTGCGGGCAAGCGCCGGCAGCGCGTCCAGCGCCGCCGCCGCCGAGCCGTAGCGCGCCAGCAGCTGGTAGAAGGTGACGGGTCCGATATTCTCGCTGCGGATGAGGCGCAGCCAGTCGAGCTTCTCGGCCGGGTTGAGCTCGCGCGCGGCGGGCATGGCGCCACCATGCGGTGCCGCCGCGGGCGACGTCAATAAAGGGGTGAAGCTGCCGCGTCAGCTACAGAAGCGAGCCCGAGCGTCAGGGCAGGCGGTCGCCGTGGCGCTCTTCCACATAAGCTTGCGTCAGCCAGCCGGTGGTGCCGGCGACCAAGATGAGCGCGATAAGCTCGAAGACGTGGACCATGCGGTTCTCCGATCTGACGCGCCAGATTGTGCCGCCGAGCGCTTAAGGACCGATTACCGGACGACGCAGGTTCTCCAGCGCGCCGTCAATCGGATCGCGGCACGCTATTGTTCCGTGGGGTCGTGCCACTTTTTGTTATCGGCGATCGGGCGGTATTCGCCGAATCCAGGTTCCGCGCGGTTGGCTTGATACCGGTACGCGAACCTGCCGATGTGCTCATGCTGGAAGATCGACTTGTAACGCACGATGCCGACAAAAACCAGGAACGCCTTGCCTGATCTGATATCGGCCTTCTGCGCTTCGGTGATTTTGATTTTCCGCGTCGGGTATCCCGCCAGATATTCCCGATCGGTCGACGCGCTGCCGGGTCGGTTGCTGCCGGGCTGATACTGACCGGCTTCGTAGACCACGTCGCCGCTGCTCTCGGCGCATTTGGTGTAGTCCGGAGAACCGTCGAAATTCTCCACCACCTGCAGCCCCCAGCACATGTATTCGACCAGCGCCGGCGTCTTGCCGTAGTTGATCATGGAATAGTGGGCGATGCCGGTTTCTACATCGTCGCTGCCCGACCGGCCGGCGGGGACGGCACTGATCCACATATACGGGCGGTCAAGCCGAACGGCGGCGTTGAACTGGCTGGCGGCAATGTCGGCTTGCTTGTCCATGATCGCGACCTGGCGAAAATAGACCAGCACCTGGAAGCCGCCGAGCACGACCAGGGCGGTCGTCAGAATAAGCTCCATCCAATGCGGCCTCACCATGGCCTCCCAATACCGGCGGGGCGGCCTCGGTTGGCGCTTGCCGGCTGGGTCCGGGCTGCGCGTCACGGCCGTGGCGCCGCGGTGCTGGCTCTGCTCATGGCGGCCTGTGCGGGAAGGTACGGGAACATCATTTGAATATTTGAACCGCGGTTTCCTTAGCTCATGCGACCGCCCGATTCAATGTCAACGGCTGTCGCGTACCGCGGGCATGACGAGCCCACAGATGGGCGAGCGCACGCCCGGGCCAGCCTGTCCTTCGCCGGCGCGCCGCGCTAAGCTTCTGCCGGCGCAGCGCGCGGAGGATGCGTTGATGGCTCGTACACTGATCAAATCCGGCATCGTGGTCACGCTCGACGACAGCGTCCCGGATCTGCGCCGCGGCGACGTGCTGATCGAGGGCGATCACATCGCCGCGGTGGCGCCGGAGATCGCGGCGGCGGACGCCGAGATCATCGACGCCGCCGACCGGATCGTCATGCCGGGGCTGGTCAACGCGCATATCCACACCTGGCAGACCGGCCTGCGTGGCATCGCCGCCGACTGGACCATCCCGGAATATCTCCACAACATGCACGCGGCGATCGCGCCGAGCTTCGGGCCGGCGGACATCTTCATCGCGAACCTCGTCGGCGCGCTCAGCCAGCTCGACTCCGGGGTCACCACCCTCGTCGACTGGTGCCACAACAATCCAACTCCGGCGCATACCGACGCCGCGGTCGAGGGGCTTCTGGAGAGCGGCATCCGCGCGCTCTTCCTGCACGGCTCGCCCAAGCCCGACCCGCAGCCGGGGCAGCGGCACTTCAGCGAGATCCCGCATCCGCGCGGCGAGATCGAGCGGCTGGCGCGCGGCCAGTTCGGCGCGCGCGACGGGCTGGTCGGGCTCGGCATGGCGGTCCTTGGCCCGGCCTATTCCACCTACGAAGTGAGCCGCCACGATTTCGCGCTGGCGCGCGAGCTCGGCATGGTCTGCAGCATGCATGTCGGCGGCGGCGCGATGCGCACACCCGACGGCTTCCCGCGCCTCGCCGCCGAAGGCCTGATCGACGACCGCACCAACATCGTGCATGGCAACAGCCTCCCGGATGACCAGGTGAAGCGGCTGATCGAGAGCGGCGCCGGCGTGACCGTCACCCCCGAGGCGGAGCTGCAAATGGGCTTCGGCGACTGCCTCACCGGCCGGCTGCGCGCGCTTGGCGCCGCGCCGTCGCTGGGCTCGGACGTGGAATCGAGCCTCGGCGCCGACATGTTCACCGTCCTGCGCCTCGCGCTCCAGACGCAGCGCAACCTCGACAACCAGCAGGTCATCGCGCGTACCGGCCGTGCGCCCGAGCGCATCTCGATCGCCTGCCGCGAGGCGCTGCGCTGGGCGACCATCGAGGGGGCACGCATGGCCGGGCTCGACGACCGTATCGGCTCGCTTCGCCCAGGCAAGCAGGCCGACATCGTCCTGCTGCGCTCCGACGACCTCAATCTGCTGCCGGTGGTCGATCCCGTTGCCAGCATCGTGCTCCATGCCGGCCCGGCCAATGTCGATACCGTCCTCGTCGCCGGCCGCATAGCAAAGCGGAACGGACGGCTCGCCTATGACGGCCTCGCCCGCCGCAAGGCGGAGCTCGCCGAGAGCAGCCGCCGCGTGCTGGCCGCGGCCGGGCGCGCATCGTAATCTTCACAAGGGGGTAAGTGATGGGCAAGCATCTTTGGCGCCGCCTCCGCGCGGCCTTCGGCATGGTCGCGCTGCTGCTGGCGGCGGCGTCGGCGCAGGCGGCGGAGCCGATCAAGATCGGGCTCAGCATGTCCTTGACCGGCGGGCTTGCCGGCGGCGGCAAGAGCGCACTGCTCGGCATGCAGGTCTGGGTCGAGGACATCAACGCCAAGGGCGGGCTGCTCGGGCGGCCGGTGCAGCTCGTCTATTACGACGACCAGAGCAACGGCGCCAACGTCCCCGGCATCTACAGCAAGCTCATCGAGATCGACAAGGTCGATCTCGTGGTCTCCGCCTATGCCACCAACCAGATCGTGCCGGCGATGCCGATCGTGATGCAGAAGAACCTGGTGTTCATGGCGCTGTTCGGCACCGGCGTGAACGACAAGTTCCACTACGACAAATATTTCCAGATCCTGCCGAACGGCAAGGAGACGCGCTTCGGCCCGTCGCTGGGCTTCCTCGAGACGGCGATGACGATGGAGCCCAAGCCGACGACCATCGCGCTCGCCGGCGCCGACGCCGAATATGCCCAGACGGTGCTCGCCGGCGCCCGCGAGAAGGTCAAGGAGCTCGGGCTTAAGGTCGTCTATGACCGCAGCTATCCGCCCAACACCGTCGATTTCGGGCCGGTGGTGCGCTCGATCCAGGCGGTCAATCCCGACATCGTCTACATCGCGTCATATCCGCCCGACAGCGTCGGCATGGTGCGCGCGGCGCACGAGGCCGGGCTCAAGACGCGCATGTTCGGCGGCGGCATGATCGGGCTCGCCTTCGCGCCGGTCAAGCAGCAGCTGGGTCCGCTGCTCAACGGCATCGTCTCCTATGACGTCTATGTGCCGGAGCCGACGATGAAGTTCCCGGGCATCGACGAGTTCCTGGCGAAATACCGCCGGAAGGCGGCGGCCGATGGCGTCGATCCCCTGGGCTTCTACCTGCCGCCCTTCGCCTATGCCGAGCTGCAGATCCTGGGCGAGGCGATCACCAAGACCGGCGGCCTCGACCAGGGCAAGATCGCCGCCTTCATCCACGCCAACGCCTTCCACACCATCGTCGGCGAGGTGAAGTTCGCCGAGAACGGCGAGTGGGAGAAGTCGCGCATCCTGTTCGTGCAGTATCAAGGGGTCTCCGGCAGCGGCGTCGACCAGTTCAAGCAGCCGGGGCGGGCGGTGATCCTCTATCCGCCCGAATTCCGCTCGGGCAAGTTCCTCTATCCCTATTCGGAGATCGCGAAGTAAGGAAGGGAGCGGCGATGGCGACGACAACTCCTTCGGCTGGCCCGGCGACCGCGCCGGATTTTGCGCTCGACGGCACCGACGGGCGGCGCCACCGCCTCGCTGAGCTGCGGGGGCAGAAGGCGACGCTGGTCATGTTCCTCTGCAACCACTGCCCTTACGTGAAGGCGGTGCTCGACGACCTCATCGCCGAGGTGCGGGAGCTGCAGCCGCTGGGGGTCGGCGCCGTCGCCATCATGCCCAACGATACCGAGGCCTATCCCGAGGATGCCTTCGAGAACATGCAGCGCCTGGCGCGGGCGAAGGACTTTCCCTTTCCCTATCTCATCGATCGCACGCAGGCGGTGGCGCGGGCCTATGGCGCCGTCTGCACGCCCGACTTCTTCGGCTTCGACGCGGCGCTGAACCTCGCATACCGCGGCCGGCTCTATGACGTGCGCAACCTCAAGCGCGTGCCCGGCGCCAGGCGCGAGCTGTTCGAGGCAATGGCGGCGATCGCGCGCGGCGGTGCGGCGCCGGCGCAGCAGCATCCGGGCATCGGCTGCTCGATCAAATGGCGGGACTAAGTCCTCAACCCTTGCCGAGCCGGATCCTGCTCTCGCTGCCCGCCGCCAGCCGGCGGATGTTGGCATGGTGGCGCAGGATGATCAGCACGGCGAGGAAGGCGACGACCTCGGTCGGTTGGAATTCGCGGGTGAGGAGCCAGGCGTAGAGCGGGGCCAGCAGCGCGGCGGCGAGGGCGGCGAGCGAGGAATAGCGCGTGAGGGCCGCGACCGCGAGCCAGGTGGCGGCGGCGGCGAGCCCCACCGGCCAGGCATAGGCGAGCAGGATGCCGAGCGAGGTGGCGACGCCCTTGCCGCCCTTGAAGCCGAGCCACACCGGGAAGAGATGGCCGAGGAAGACGAAGCCCGCGGCATAGGCGGCCATGTCGGGACCAAACTGCCGGGCGACGATCACCGCCGCCGCGCCCTTCCCGGCATCGAGCAGCAGGGTCAGCGCCGCCAGCGCCTTGCTCCCGGTGCGCAGCACGTTGGTGGCGCCGATATTGCCGGAGCCGATCCGGCGGATGTCGCCGTAGCCGGCGAGCCGCGTCACCACCAGGCCGAACGGGATCGAGCCCAGGAGATAGGCCAGGAGCGCGCCCAGCGCGAACGGCCAGAGATAGCTCCAATCCCCCATCGGCTGCGGCATCCCCCGATCCCTGGTGTTGCGGTTTCGACACTTGATCCCCGATCACGTGTCGAAGCCGCAACACAATTTTTTGTGCTTGCTAGTGTTCCGACACTGACGCTTGGGAATCAAGCGTCAGTGTCGGAACGCTAGCCGGCCGCCGCGAGCGCGAGGTCGGCGGGCGCCGGCGCCAGCACGGCGAGAATGAGATCGCGCACAAGGTCGGCGGTGCGCTCCTTTTCGTCGAACTCGGCAATGTACTCGACGATCTCGAGCGCCCGCAGCTTCTCGTGCCGGGCGAGGCGCGACAGCGCGGCGCAGGTCGCTGCCGCCCGCAGCCCGTCGGGCTCCTTGAGGCCGATGGCCGGCGCGTCCGCGGGATCGAAGCCGTCGAGGTCGATGGTGACGCCGAAGCCGGCGGTGCCGTTCGTGGCGATGGCCAGCGCTTCGGCGAGCACGGCATCCATGCCGCGGTGCTTCACCTCCGCCATCTCGATGATGCGCACGCCGAGCCGGTGCAGCAGCGCCATCTCGCCGCTCTCGTAGGACCGCGCGCCGACATAGCACAGATGTTCCGGCCGCAGCACGCCGCCGCAGAGATCGACGAACGGGCCGTAGCCATGGCCCAGGAGCGCGGCCGCGCTCATGCCGTGCGGGTTCATCGACGGCGTCGTCTCCGGCGTGTGCGCGTCGAGATGCGCGTCGAGCCAGATCAGCCCCAGCGGCGCGTGACCGTGGCCGCGGGCGACGCCGGCCCAGCTGCCCATCGCGATCGCGTGATCGCCGCCGAGCACCACCGGAAAGCGTCCTGCGGCGATGGCGCGCGCGACCTCGTGGGCGAGCGCCGAGGCATGGCGGGCAACCAGGCCGAAGGTCTCGGGCCGGCGTACGCGGGGGTGCTGGCGCCAGCGCTTCTCGCTGCGCACCATGGCGCGCCACTCGGCGGCAAGGCCGCGCTCGCGCAGCCGCTCGGCAAGGCCGAGCGCCTTGAGCGCCGGCGGTCCTTCCTCGGTATGGCGAAAGCCGGCGCCCCATCCCGAGGCGGCACCGATCAAGGCGATCTCTGCCATCTTGCTCAGCCCCGGTGGAGGAACACGCTGCGGCCGGCGATCACCGTCCGCAGCACGCGGCCTTGGACGGGCCGCCCGTCGTAAGGCGAGTTCTTGGATTTGGAACGCAGGGCATCGACGTCAATCCGCCACGGCTGATCGAGATCGAAAATGACGAAATCGGCGGCGACGCCGATGGCCAGCCGCCCGGCCGGCAGGCGCAGAATCGCCGCCGGCCGCTCGGTCAGCGCCCGCAGCGCGTCGAGCAGGCCGAGATGGCCGTTGTGATAGAGCTCGAGCGTCAGCGGCAGCAGCGTTTCGAGGCCGATGATGCCGCTCGCCGCCGAAGCGAAGGGCAGGCGCTTCGATTCCTGGTCGTGCGGCGAGTGGTCGCTGGCAATGGCGTCGATGGTGCCGTCCGCGAGGCCTGCGACCACTGCGCGCCGGTCCCATTCGCTGCGCAGCGGCGGCGAGACCTTGGCGAAGGTGCGGTAATCGCCGACCGCGGTCTCGTTGAGCGCGAAGTAATGGGGTGCGGTGTCGCAGGTGACGGCGAGCCCGCGCCGCTTGGCGCCGCGGATCGCCTCGATCGCGGCCTCGGTCGAGACATGGGCGATGTGGAGGCGCCCGCCGGTGATCTCGGCGAGCCGCAGGTCGCGCTCGACCATGATCACCTCGGCGGCCGGCGTGATCGCGGCAAGCCCGAGCCGCGTCGCCACCTCGCCCTCGGTCATCGCGCCGCCGGCGGCGAGGCTCGGCTCTTCCGGATGCTGCATCACCAGCAGGTCGAAGGTGCGGGCATAGGCGAGCGCGCGGCGCATCACCACGGCATCGGCGATCGCCCGGCCGGCATCGGTGAAGGCCAAGGCGCCGGCGGCGGCGAGGAGGCCGAACTCGGTGAGTTCGCGGCCCTTCAGGCCCTTGGTGGCCGCGGCATATGTCCGGATGCGGGCAAGCCCGACATCGCGCGAGCGCCGGGCGACGAACTCGACCAGCGCCATGTCGTCGATCACCGGTTCGGTGTTCGGCAGCGCCACGATGGTGGTGACGCCGCCAGCGACCGCCGCAGCGGCGCCGGTCTCCATCGACTCCTGGTGTTCCGCGCCGGGCTCGCGCAGCTCGACGCGCATGTCGACGAGTCCCGGTGCGAGGCAGGCGCCGGCGCAATCGACGATCTCGGCGTCTCCCGCGGCACATGGCCGGCCCAGCGCGGCGATGCGGCCGTCCTCCACCAGGAGATCGCCCGGCTGGTCGAGGCCGCTCGCGGGGTCGAGCAGGCGCGCGTTGCGGAACAGCGTGCGTGCGCTCATTTTGCCGGCGCCGCGTCGGACAGGTTGCGCGTCAGCACCTCGAGGCAGGCCATGCGCACGGCGACGCCCATCTCGACCTGCTGGCGGATCGCCGAGCGGTCGATGTCGTCGGCCACCGCGGTGTCGATCTCGACCCCGCGGTTCATCGGACCCGGATGCATGATGAGCGCATCCGGCTTGGCGGCGGCGAGCTTGGCGTAGTCGAGGCCGAAGAAATGGAAATACTCGCGGATCGAGGGCACGAAGCTGCCGTGGAAGCGCTCGGTCTGAAGGCGGAGCATCATGACGATGTCGACCTCCTTGAGCCCGCCCGCCATGTCGTGGAAGACCTCGACGCCGAGTCGCTCGATCTCCGCCGGCAGCAAGGTGCGCGGCGCCACCACGCGTACCCGCGCGCCCATGATGTTCAGCAGCGCGATGTTGGAGCGCGCGACGCGGCTGTGCAGGATGTCGCCGCAGATGGCGACGACGAGGCCCTGGAGCCTGCCCTTGCGGCGGCGGATGGTGAGCGCGTCGAGCAGCGCCTGGGTCGGGTGCTCGTGGCTGCCGTCGCCGGCATTGATGACGGCACCGTCGACCTTCTCGGCGAGGAGCTGCACCGCACCCGATTCGGGGTGACGCACCACCAGCACGTCGGGATGCATGGCAGTGAGCGTCATTGCCGTGTCGATCAGCGTCTCGCCCTTCTTGATCGAGCTCGCCTGCACCGACATGTTGATCACATCGCCGCCGAGCCGCTTGCCCGCGAGCTCGAAGGAGGTGCGGGTGCGAGTCGAATTCTCGAAAAACAGGTTGATGACGGTGCGACCGCGCAGCAGCGCTTGTTTTTTGTCGACCTGGCGATTCTGCTCGACATAGCTCTCGGAGCGATCGAGCAGCAGCGTGATCTCGTCCGGCGAAAGCCCTTCGATTCCCAACAGATGGCGATGGGGAAAGGGAAGGAAGGGGATGCCAGTATTCATTAAAGCGCGGACTATACGTTGTAGGACGCGCGGCAGCAAGACGGCATTACGTGCTGCGCAGCGTGCTTCCGAGCGTGGCCCGTCTTCGCTAGCCGCCGGGCGGCGGGGGCACCGGGTCCGGCCGGCGAACACGGTCGAGCAGTCCCTGGAGAATGTAGGCGGCGGCGACCTTGTCGATGATCTCGGCGCGGCGCTTGCGGCTGAGATCGGCCGCGATCATCTCGCGCTCGACCGCCGCGGTGGAGAGCCGCTCGTCCCAGAAGGCGACCGGCAGATCGATCTGCTGCAGCAGGTTCCGGGCGAACTGCCGCACGCTTTGCGCCCGCGGCCCTTCGCTGCCGTCAAGGCTCACCGGCAGCCCGACCACGATGCCGCCCACATGATGCCGGTCGATCTCCGCGGCAAGCCGTTTGGCATCCTCGCGAAAGCGCGTGCGGCGGATCGTGTCGAAGGGCGTCGCCACCAGCCAGGTCGTGTCCGAGAGCGCCATGCCGATCGTCTTGGTGCCGACGTCGAGGCCGAGAAGCCGCGCGCCGCCGGGGATGAAGTGCTTCAAGTCGCTGGGGTTGCAGATCGGCATACGCGATGCTAGGTAGGGAAGGGAGACATCTACAGCATGGCATTGGACAAGGCTACCGTGGCGCGGATCGCCGCGCTGGCGCGCATCAAACTGCCCCCGTCCGAGCAGGAGCCTCTCGCCCGGGAGCTGTCCGCCATTCTTGGCTGGATCGAGCAGCTTGGCGAGGTCGACACCGCCGGGATCGAGCCGATGTCGAGCGGCGCGGCGTTGCGGCTGCCGATGCGCGAGGACGAGATCACCGACGGCGATTGCCGCGACAAGATCCTGGTCAACGCGCCCGCCGCCGAGCGCGGCTTCTTCACCGTGCCCAAAGTGGTGGAGTAGATGGCGGCGCTTACCGATCTGACGATTGCCGAAGCACGCGACGGGCTCGCCGCCAGGAAATTTTCGGCGCGCGAGCTGGCCGAGGCGCATATCGCGGCGATGGTCCGGGCACGCCCGCTCAACGCCTATCTGGTCGAGACGCCGGAGCGCGCGCTCGCCATGGCGGCGGCTTCCGATGCGCGCATCGCCCGCGGCGAGGCGCTGCCGATGGACGGCATGCCGCTCGCCATCAAGGATCTCTTCTGCACCGAGGGCGTGCTCACCACCGCCGGCTCGCGCATTCTCGCGGGCTTCGCGCCGCCTTACGAGTCGACGGTCACCGGGAAGCTCTGGCAGGCCGGCGCGGTGATGCTGGGCAAGGTCAACATGGACGAGTTCGCCATGGGCTCATCCAACGCCACCTGTGCTCATGGTGCGGTGGAGAATCCGTGGCGTCGCCCCGGCGACAACCGGCCGCTGGTGCCCGGCGGCTCGTCCGGCGGCTCGGCCGCAGCGGTGGCAGCGCGGGCGGCGATCGCCGCCACCGGCACCGATACCGGCGGCTCGATCCGCCAGCCGGCGAGCTTCTGCGGCATCGTCGGGATGAAGCCTACCTATGGCCGCTGCTCGCGCTGGGGCATCGTCGCCTTTGCCTCCTCGCTCGACCAGGCTGGGCCGATGACGCGCAGCGTGCGCGATGCCGCGATCATGCTCAAGGCGATGGCCGGGCATGATCCCAAGGATTCGACCTCGGCGCCGCTGCCGGTGCCGGATTTCGAGGCGGCGCTTACCGGCGAGATCAAGGGGCTGCGGATCGGCATCCCGCGCGAATACCGTATCGAGGGCATGCCGGCGGAGATCGAGGCGCTGTGGCAGCGCGGCATCGATTGGATCAAGGCGGCCGGCGCCGAGCCGATCGAGATCAGCCTCAAGCTGACGAAATACGCGCTTCCCGCCTATTACATCATCGCGCCGGCGGAGGCGTCCTCCAACCTCGCCCGCTATGACGGGGTTCGCTTCGGCTTGCGGGTGCCGGGGCAGTCGCTCGACGAGATGTACGAGAACACGCGCGCCGAGGGCTTCGGCCCCGAGGTGCGCCGACGCATCCTTATCGGGACGTATGTGCTGTCGGCGGGGTATTACGACGCCTATTACCTCAAGGCGCAGCAGGTGCGCACGCTCATCGCCCGCGATTTCGCCGCCGCCTTCGAGCGCTGCGACGCGCTGCTGACGCCGACGGCGCCGTCCGCCGCCTTCGCCCTCGGCGAGAAGCAGGATGATCCCATCGCCATGTACCTGAACGACGTCTTCACCGTGCCGGTGAACCTGGCGGGGCTGCCCGGCATCTCGGTGCCGGCGGGGCTCTCGGCCGAGGGGCTGCCGCTCGGGCTGCAGGTGATCGGCCGTGCCTTCGACGAGGCGACGGTGCTGCGCGTCGGCGGCGTCATCGAAAGCGCCGCGGGCTTTGCCGCCAGGCCGGCCTTGCCGCCGGGAGACGGGTGATGGCCGCTCTGGTCGAAGGCCGCACCGGCGCCTGGGAGGTGGTGATCGGGCTCGAGGTGCATGCCCAGATCATTTCCCGGGCAAAGCTCTTCTCGGGCGCCGCCACCGCCTTCGGCGCCGAACCCAACACCCAGGTCTCTACCGTCGATGCCGCCTTTCCCGGCATGCTGCCGGTGATCAACCGCCATTGCGTCGAGCAGGCGGTGAGGACCGGGCTCGGCCTCGATGCCGAGATCAACCTGGTCTCGGTGTTCGACCGCAAGAACTACTTCTATGCGGATCTTCCGGCCGGATATCAGATTTCGCAATACTCTCGGCCGATCGTCGGCAAGGGCAAGCTCAGCCTCGACCTGCCGGACGGCTCGAGCCGCGAGATCGGCATCACCCGGCTCCATCTCGAGCAGGATGCCGGCAAGAGCCTGCACGATCAGCATCCGACGCTGACCTATGTCGATCTGAACCGCGCCGGCGTCGCGCTGATGGAGATCGTCTCAGAGCCCGACATCAGAAGCGCGGAGGAGGCCGGCGCCTATCTGCGCAAGCTGCGTTCGATCCTGCGCTATCTCGGCACCTGCGACGGCAACATGGAGGAAGGCAGCCTGCGCTGCGACTGCAACGTCTCCGTGCGCCGCCCCGGCGCGGCGCTGGGCACGCGCTGCGAGATCAAGAACGTCAACTCGATCCGCTTCGTCATGCAGGCGATCGAGTACGAGGCGCGCCGCCAGATCGAGGTGATCGAGGAGGGCGGCACGGTCAAGCAGGAGACGCGCCTGTTCGATGCCGGCCGCGGTGTGACGCGACCGATGCGCTCCAAGGAGGAGGCGCATGACTACCGCTATTTCCCCGATCCCGATCTGCTGCCGCTGACCCTCGATCCGGCTTGGGTGGAGGGGCTGCGGCGCGCGCTGCCGGAACTGCCGGACGCCAAGAAGGCGCGCTTCATCGCCGCCTACAAGCTCTCGCCCAATGATGCCGGCGTGCTGGTCGGTGAGCAGTCGAGCGCCGACTATTTCGAGATGGTGGCCAAGGGCCGCGATCCCAAGCTCGCGGCGAACTGGGTGATGGTGGAGCTTTATGGCGTGCTGAACCGGCTGGGTCTCGGCATCGAGCGGCCGCCGGTCTCGGCTGCGGCGCTGGGCGAGCTGATCGACCTCATCGTCGACGGGACACTGTCCGGCCGCCTCGCCAAGGATGTCTTCGCCGCCATGGTCGAGACCGGCAAGAGCGCCGCCGCCCTGGTCGAGGAGCGCGGCCTGAAGCAGGTGACCGACAGCGCCGCCATCGCGGGCGCCATCGATGCCATCCTGGCGGCGGAGGCCGGCAAGGTCGCGGAGTACCGCGCCGGCAAGGAGAAGCTCTTCGGCTATTTCGTCGGCCAGGTGATGAAGGCGACGGGGGGCAAGGCCAACCCGGCGCTGGTCAATGAAGCGCTCCGCAGGAAGCTCGCCGGCTGAGCGTAAAGCATTCATCCCAAAGAGTTCTTCCGCGGCGCACCAGCCTCTCGTAAGGTGGCGGGCAGCGGTTGGCGCGGGAGTGCTTTGCCAGCCGGCGAACAGCGCCCGCGCCCGCGAGCACGTTGAGAACGGAGGCGGCCGTGCAGCACGCGCGCAAGCCCGACCCGGTTTTGCGGACAGCCGCCCCGGTCTCCGGAGCCGAGGCCTCGGAGGGGGAGCGTTGGCCTGCCGGCGCGCGGATTATGTTCATAATCGGCGCGGCGGTGATATGCTGGGTTGTCGTTCTGATGGTTGGGTGGTGGTTGATTGGCTAGACCCACCCTTTTGGAGGGTGTGGTCTGCGGCGGGTCGGTGACAGTTATCGGGCAATCCGCGGCCGGCCCTCCGCTGAAGCCTTGCGCTTCTCGTCGGGCGCGGATAACAAAGTTGCAGGCGTAGGGGCCTTTGGTAGGGGGTAGCAAGATGCGTGAGCGGATCGCGGCATTGCTCGCAGGGGCGGCCATGACGCTGATGCCGGCCGTGGCCTGGGGACAGGGCGTTTTCACCGACCCGATGGTGCCTGTGCCGCTATTGCCGATGTCGCCTGGCATACCGGGACTGCCGCCGGCGCAGCAATTCCTGCCGCTGGGCTCGACCGTCACCGACCGGGCGCGCCCGGAAGTGGACCCGACCGGGATCCGCATGGGCGACTTCTTCTTCTTTCCCCATATCGAAGGAGACGAGTGGTACGACGACAACATCTTCGCCACCACCACCGGCCGCGTCGGGGCGTTCATCAATGAGCTGCAGCCGGGGATCGATATCCGTTCGAATCTGCCGCAGAACGCGCTCAATCTCAGCGCCGGCGGGGCGATCACCCGCTACGATACCCATACCTCGCTCAACACCAATGACGGCTACGGCGACGTGAACGGCCGGCTCGACGTCGACAACACGCATTACTTCACCGGCGACGTCCGCGTCGAGCAGAACCATGTCAATCTCGGCGAGCCCGAGGTACCGGGGAATGCGGCGACGCCGCTCATCTACAACGACTACAACGGCACGGTCGCGTTCGACCAGTATCGGCTGCGCTTCGGCTACGAGGCGTCGGCGACGGTGCGGCGCGAAGAGTACAGCGCGCTGCAGCTGGTCGGGGGCGGCTTCACCCCCGAAAGCAACCTCAACAACAACGCCTATGAGGCGGCGGTGCGCCCCTATTATGAGTTTGCGCCAGGCTATCAGGGCTATGTCCGCGCCGCCTACAACCAGCGCGATTACGATCACGCGGAGGGGAACGGCGTTCCGATCCTGAGTTCCAACGGCTATCGCATCGATGTCGGCAGCAGGATCAATCTCACCGGCGTCACCTATATCGACGTCTTCGTCGGATATCTCGACCAGGTCTACGAGGCGAGCCAGTTCGGCAGCATCGGCGGCATCGATTTCGGCGCCAACGTGACCTGGAACGCGACGGAGCTTACGACGGTGAAGCTCCAGACCGGCCGCACCGTGCAGGATATCAACAGCGCGGTGCTTGGGATTGCGGCGGTCAATTCGCCGGGCTTCCTCCAGACCTCGGTCGGCGCCAGCGTCGATCACGAGCTGTTGCGCCACCTGCTGGTCAACGCCAACGTCAGCTATATGAACGACGCGTTCCAGAACATCACCCGCGTCGACAACATCTACTCGGCCGGCGTCGGTGCCAAATACCTGCTGAACCGCAACCTCTATCTCGGCGGCACCTATACCTTCCAGAAGGACGACTCGACCGGCCAAGGGGCGATGTTCCCTTACACGGCGAACATCTTCCTGCTGCGGCTCAGCACCCAGCTCTGAGCGCCGGTCAGCAGCGCCCGTAGGTGTCGTCGAAGCGAACGATGTCGTCCTCGCCGAGATAGCTGCCGGATTGCACCTCGATCACGTGCAGCGGGATCTTGCCGGGATTCTCCAGGCGGTGGGGCGTGCCGAGCGGGATATAGGTCGACTGGTCCTCGTAGAGCACGATCTCCTCGTTGCCGCGGACCACTTTGGCCGTGCCCTGCACGACCACCCAATGCTCGGCGCGGTGGTGATGCATCTGCAGCGACAGCTTGGCGCCGGGCTTCACCATGATGTGCTTCACCTGGACGCGCTCGCCGCTGTGGATGGAGCGGAACGTGCCCCAGGGCCGGTGCACCAGCGGGTGCGCGCCGGCCTCGCTGCGGCCGGCGCGCTCGAGCCGGGCGACGATCTGCTTCACATCCTGCGTGCGGTTGCGCGGCGCGACCATCACCGCATCGGCGGTGGCGACGACGACGAGATCCTCGATGCCGAGCGCCGCGACGAGACCGTGCTCGGCGCGCAGATAACAGTTTCGTGCGTCCTCGATCAGCACGTCGCCCTGGGCGACGTTGCCTGCGGCGTCCTTGCCGCTCACCTGCCAGAGCGCGTCCCAGGTTCCGACATCGCTCCAGCCCATATCGACCGGCACGACGGCGGCGCGCTCGGTATGCTCCATCACGCCGTAATCGACCGAGGTGTTCTCGGCGGCGGCGAAGGCGGCGCGGTCGAGCCGGAGGAAATCGAGATCGCGCGTCGCCTGCTCGAACGCCCGGCGGCAGGCGGCCACGGTCGCGGGATGGCGGCGCTCGAGTTCCTCCACGAAGAGCGCCGCCGGGAACAGGAAGATGCCGCTGTTCCAGCAATAGTCGCGCGCGGCGATGTAGACTTGCGCGCGCTCGCGGTCGGGCTTCTCGACGAAGGCGGCGACATCGCAGGCGCCCTCGGCGCCGGCGATAGGCGCGCCGACCTGGATATAGCCATAGCCGGTCTCCGGCCGGTCGGCGGCGACCCCGAAGGTGACGAGCCGATCCTGGCGCGCGGCGAGCGCCGCGCGGTCGACCGCGGCCAGGAAACTCGGCACCGCGGCGATGGCATGGTCGGAGGGCAGCACCAGCATCAGCGGGTCCTTCTCCTGCGCCAACAGCAGCAGCGCCGCGACGCAGACCGCGGGCGCGGTGTTGCGGCCCAACGGCTCGAGCACGATCGCCCGCGGCGCGACGCCGGCGAGGCGCAGGTGCTCGGCGACGATGAAGCGGTGCTCGTCATTGGCGACCACGATCGGCGGCGCGAAGCGGCCGCCATCGGCGACCCGCAGCGCCGCATCCTGCAGCAGCGAGCGTTCGGTGAGGAGCGGCAGGAGCTGCTTGGGATGGAGCGCCCGCGAGAGCGGCCAGAGCCGCGTTCCGGAGCCGCCCGACAGGATTACCGGGTGAATCCGGCCCGAGGCTTCTTTGCTTGCTGCCATCTCATCGTCTCCTCGCCGGCGGGAACCCCGCGGCCCGAGTCCCGTCGAGCCTAACCGGAGCGGCGGGCCGGGGCAAACCGCGTCGGGATCATGCCGAGGCCTCGGCGGTGCTGCGATAATCCGGCCAGGCGGCGTCGCGCGGCGCGATCGCGGCGACCGGCAGCGGCCAGGAAATGCCGAAGGCGGGATCGTCGTAGCGCACCCCGGCGGCGGCCTCGGGCGCGTGGAAGGTCGAGATGTGGTAGAGCACCTCGCTGTCCGGCAGCAACGTCTGGAAGCCGTGCGCAAATCCCTTCGGCAGGAACAGCGCGCAGCCGTTTTCGGCGCTGAGCTCGAAAGCCTGCCATTGCCCGCGCGTCGACGACTCCGGCCGGAGGTCGAGCGCCACGTCCCAGATGGCGCCGCGGATGCAGCGTACCAGCTTCGCCTCGGCATGCGGCGGCCGCTGATAATGCATGCCGCGCAGCGTGCCGCGGCGGCGGTTGAACGACAGGCTGACCTGGGCGAGGCGCGCCTCGAGCCCGTGCGCGGCTAGTTCGCGCGCGCACCAGCTGCGTGCGAACCAGCCGCGTTCGTCCTCGTGCCGCTCCATTGCCAGGAGCTGGAGGCCGCGCAGGCGCGCCGGGGTGAAGATCATGCCGGAGTGGCGCGCTCGGCGGCTTCGCGGAAGTAGAATTCCTCGTCGATCTGTCGGGTGGCGAGGAGGTATTTGAGCTGCAGCAGCCGGGTATAGGCGCGGTAGCCGAACACCTCCTTCGAGAGTTCGATGCGCTGGAAGATGTCGCGCAGCTGGCGCGCGCCGCGCTCGGCGGTCCAGCGGCAGCGGAAGGCGGGGAGGTGACGGTGGATCTTGGCGAAGGAGACGCGATAGCTGCGGCTATCGCCGCTGGGCGGCCCGAAGGTCGCGACGCAGCCGGGGAAGGTGCCGGCGATGATCTCGGCGATCTCGCGGATGCGATAGTTCTGTTCGTCGCTGCCGACGTTGAAGACCTGGTTGTGCACCGCTTCGCGCGGCGCTTCGAGCGCCAGCCGGATTGCCTCGCAAATGTCGTTGACGTGAACGAGCGGGCGCCATGGCGTCCCGTCGCTGGTCATCTTGATTTCGCCGCCCGTCCAGGCGTGGCCGGCCAGATTGTTGAGTACGATATCGAAGCGCATGCGCGGGCTCGCGCCATAGGCGGTGGCATTGCGCAGGAAGACCGGGCTGAAGCGCTCGTCGGCGAGCGCCTGGACGTCGCGCTCGACCATCGTCTTGCAGCGCGCATAGGCAGTCTGCGGGTGAGGGAGCGAGGTCTCGCTCTTGATCTCGTCGCTGCCGGCGCCATAGACGCTGCAGGAGGAGGTGTAGATGAAGCGGTGCAGCCCGGCGGCCTGGCAGGTACGCGCGAGCTCGACCGAGCCGCGATGATTGATGTCGTAGGTGAGGCGCTGATCGTGCTCGCCGAGCGGATCGTTCGACAGCTCGGCGAGATGCACGACGGCGTCGTAATCGACCACGTCGGCGGCGTCGATGCGGCGGATGTCCTGGGTCGCGACCGGCGGGCGCCGGCGGCCGTCGTCATAGAGCCAGCCGTTGCGATAGAAGCCGCAATCGATGCCGCTTACCTCATGGCCGTGCTCGGCAAGATAGGGGGCGAGCACAGCGCCGATATAGCCGTCCGCCCCCGTGATCAGCACCTTCATGCCGCCGCTCCGCTGCTGTTATGGGTGCGGCGCACATCGCACTGCAGAGGACGCGCAAGCGCCGGCACCGGAAAGAAGCTGCGGGTTGAACGTTTGCTGTCGGGCTTGGTTCCGGCTCGCCGGGCGTCGATCCCGGCCGGCGCGACGTGACCGCGACGCGCGATGATCGGGCGCTGCGCCGCCGGAAGCTCAGCGGCCCCGGGACGCGGGTTTGCTCAGGCGCTGCCCGCCGCGGCACGGTGCGCGCGCCGGCGCGAAAAGGCCCGGTTCAGAGCGCCGCGCGCGGCCGCCCCGGACGTCGCGGCGCGCCGGCGAAGGCGACCACGTCCACCGTCTCGCTCCGGTCGAGCGCACGCAGCTCGGCGCGGCAACGCTCCAGCGCCTGCAGATCGCGTGCGTCCTCGCGGTCGGCCACATCCATGTAGCTGATCTTGATTTCAACCAGATCGAGCAGCATCTCGACCGTGCGCTTTGACAGAGACATCTCCCGCCTCCCATGAATGTCTCTGACAGCATGATCGCGCGGCTTTTCTTAAAATGCGGTGAATCGCCCGCCGGTTGCGCGCGCCATCGGCGATCTTTCCGCCGGCGAAATCATCCACAGGCGCGTTGACACCTCCGGTCGGCGGCGGTTAGAAAGCCACCGGCATGCGCCGTGTCGATGCTCACTCTTCGGTGGAGGGGTGGCCGAGTGGCTGAAGGCGGCGGTTTGCTAAACCGTTATAGGGGGAATACCCCTATCGTGGGTTCGAATCCCATCCCCTCCGCCACCTTCCGATCGCCGCTCGCGGCGTGCTCGCGACCGGCCAAAGACTCCCCTGATGCGGCAAATTATGCCGGGATCGACGGCGCGGCCGCCAGATTCCGCGCAGAATCTCGTCTTGGGCAAGGGCGGCACGGTTGTTGCTTCAAGCGCCGCGAAGGCTCGGTTCGTCTCGCCGACGCAGCCTTGGAGCGGAGACTCATCATGCCGATCGGTAGCATCTCGACCTCTCATCCGCCGATGCAGCGACCACAGCCGCTGCCGGCGCAACGCCCGCAGCGCGCCCAGGGACAGACGCCGCAACTGAAATCGAACGGCCTGCCGAAATCGTCGTTGAGCCCCTCCGGCACCAGCAGGGCCGGGCAGACGATGTCGCATGCGACGGCCAAGCGCCTTCTCGACCTGCACATGTGAGCGGTGACGGCGGCCGACAGCAGCGCGCGCGCTTTCGCGGAGCCATTCGATGAAGGTTCACGCCGCGGCCTTTCTGCCGCCCCCGCCGACCACTGCCGCGCCGCCGCCGGCGGCGAAAGACCTCGCCTCGAGCAAAGCCGGCGTCGCCTTCGAGCAATCGCTCGGGGCTAACCCGGACTCCAGCCTGTCGGCGCAAGCCGGCCAACGGGGCCGCACCGGCCGCGGCGACATCGCGTCGCGTCGCGACGCCGCTCCGCCGCCCGCCCCGGCCAGGCCGGATCCCGCCGCGCTCGCCAACGCCCCCTCCGTGCCCGGCGCGGAAGCGCCCTATGCCCCGGGACGCATCGTCAATATCGAAGCCTGAAGACCGCGGCGGCGACCGCTTCCCGCGTCCCCGCCGGAGCGCTACACCGGACACGCCGCTCGCGCCGCCCGGTTCAATCCCGGCGGCACGGCGCGGGAGAGTGCCGATGTCCGGGGAGGGCGGATGCCGATCGCTGCCCTGAGCAGATGACCATTCTGGCGCTGCCGCATGACGAAGCGGCGGCGATCCGGCTGCTCGCCGAGGCGCGCCGCCGGCTGATGCGCCGCGACCGCCGCCTCGCTGCGGTGATCAAGGCCGTGGGTTCCTGCGTCTACGACCGGCGGCCGGCCGGCTTCGCCACTCTCTTCCAGTCGATCCTGCGCCAGCAGCTCTCGGGCAAGGCGGCGGCCACCATCGCCGGCCGCCTGCTGCAGGCCTGCGGCGGGCTGATCTCGCCCGACGCCGTGGCGGCACTCGACGACGCCGCCTTCGCCGCCAGCGGCGTCTCGCGCCAGAAGCGCGACTATCTTCGGGGCCTCGCCGCGGCGGCGCTGGCCGCGCCGGCCTTTTTCGCGGCGCTCGAACAGCTGTCGGACGAGGCGGCGATCGAGGCGCTGACCGCCATCAAGGGGGTCGGCCGGTGGACCGCAGAGATGTACCTGATGTTCTGCCTCGGCCGCCTCGACGTGCTGCCGCTGGGCGACGTGTCGATCCGCGCGGCCGTCGCCGACATTTATGGCCTTCCGCGCGCGGCGCCCGGGGCCGGGCTTATCGCCCTCGCCGAGACATGGCGCCCCTATCGCAGCGTTGCGTGCTGGTACTTCTACGCCCATCTGGATCGCGCCAAACAGCAGGCCGGAGCGAGGTAAGGAGTGATCGCGCGGTGTTTGCGGTGAATACTTGCAGTTGATTGCGTTTCTCTGGACGCGCGTTAACAGTTTATCAGTAAAATTGGTTAACGCTGGGCGGCGTGGATATCGCGCCTTGTCAGGGGATTCGTGTGTCGCGGATTGGGCAGCAGGCAAAAGCGGGAGAGGCGTCGGCGGGCCCGGCGGGGGGGCCGACCTCCCTGCCGTCGACTGCCGCGAACCGCGGCTTTACCGGCGCCGGCCAGCGGCGCGCCGGGGCCGAAACGGCTTGCCAGGGCGGTTTCCAGCCGGTAGGGTCGTTATGGTAAACAGCGGGCGGAATGGAAAACCCGCGGTTGTTCGCGCGCCATCGCTGCGCTGGCGGGCAGGCATGGGAACGATCCTTCGGTTCCGCTCGCCGAGTGTCCTCGTGGGGGGGACGACATGGCGCCTTGATGCCGGTTTTGGCCGCCGGTTCGGCGAGGCGGGTATCGGTAGCGGAGGGGATTTGCTCGGCAGACTGCTGAAATCGACCCTGCGGCTGTTTCCAGACCGCCAGATCCTGGTGCGCGCGGAAGGGCGGGTCAGCTACATCAGGCTGAGCCGCCGGTTGCAGCTGGCCCTGGTGTCGATGTGCCTCCTGGCCATCGGCGGGGTCGGCTATGGCGTGGTCGCGCCGGTCCATCGCGCCGCTCCTCCGGCGGAGCAGGCCGGAGCGCCCACCGGGGAGCTTCGCGCTCAGGTCGACGAGCTGCGGCGTCAGCTGGCGGCTGCCAACACCCTGCTTATGAAGGGCGCCAACAGCGATGCGCTCGCCCAGAACAAGGCGGCGATCGACGACGCGCAGGCGCGCATCAAGGCGCTCGAGGATGCGCGCGACCGCGCCGCAGCCGAGGAGGCCGATCTGCGCCGCCAGCTCAGCCAGGCGCAGGATGCCGCCAACAGCCGCATGCAGAATGTGGCGCAGCTCAACCATACGCTCGACGCCGACCGCGGCGAGCTGCGCCAATCGGATGCGCAGCGCCAGTCGTTGCAGTCGCGCGTCCACCAGCTCGAGGCAGAGCTGGAAGGCGCGAACGCCCGCACCACCCAGGCCAAGGCCGACCTTGCCAGCAACGAGCGGCGGCTGCAGCAGCTTGCCGCCGAGCACGACAAGACGCTGTCCGAGCGCGACCGCCTCCAGGCCCGGCTGCTCGAGCTCCAGGGCCACGCGGCCGCCCCGAGCGCCGCTACCGGCGGCGCCGCCGCTCTCGCCGCCCCGGGCGCGCCGCAGCGCTCGACCGCGGACCGGCCGCCCGACCAGCGCAGCGAGAATGCGCCCCAGGCGGGAAATAACGGCGAGATCGAGCGGGTTCTGGCCTCCACCGGCCTCGACGTCGAGAAGCTGCTGGGACGGTTGATCTCGGTGCCGCAAGGCCAAGGCGGTCCTTACATCGCGCTCGACAAAAAGCACCTGGCGCCGGCCGGCGCGCGCGGCGAGGAGCTGCAGAAGATACTGAAGACGCTGCCGCTGGCATCGCCGCTGACGCATTACACCGTCGGGAGCGGCTTCGGCAGCCGTACCGACCCGTTCAACCGCCACCCGGCTTTCCATCCCGGCCTGGACCTGGAGGCGCCCTATCGCAGCGTCGTCTACAGCACCGGCGCCGGCACGGTGATCTTTACCGGTGTGAAAGGCGAGTATGGCAAGGTCGTCGAGATCGACCACGGCCACGGCATCGTGACCCGCTACGCCCACCTCCATCGCTTCATGGTGGCGCGCGGCCAGAAGGTGCCGGCGCATTTCCAGGTCGGAGAGGTCGGCAGCACCGGCCGGAGCACGGGACCGCATCTTCACTACGAGGTGCTGGTCAACGGCACGGCACAGGACCCCGAAAAGTTTTTGCAGGCGGGCAAAAATGTGGTTCAAGCAAGCGGGAATTGAGCACAGCGAGCGGCCGGGTCCTCCGAGCCGTCCCGCTGCGCCGTCGATCCTCAGCAGCGACCTGAAGATCGAAGGCGACATCGTCAGCCAGGGCGAGCTGCATATCAGCGGCTCGATCAAGGGCGACGTGGTCGCGCGCAAGCTGACGCTCGGCGAGGGCGGCTCGATCACTGGCGCAGTCGAGGCCGATATCGCGGTCGTCGCCGGCAACCTCGCCGGTCGTCTCACCGCTACCTCGGTGGTGCTGGCGCGCACCGCTCGCGTCGTGGCGGATGTGACCCATGTCTCGCTGTCGATCGAGCAAGGGGCCGTGTTCGAAGGCTTCAGCCGCCGCGTCGATACGATCGAAGCGGTGGCCGAGGACACGATCCGCACGCCGCGCCTCAACGCGCCGCCGCGCGGCGAACCCAAGCCGGCCTGAGGGCCTTCGCGCCGCGTCAGGCGCCGGCAAGCGCCTTGACGAAAGTGTCGCGCTCGACATTGCCGCCGGAGGCGATGACCGCGACCGTCCGGCCCTTGGCGTCGAGCCTGCCGGCGAGCACGGCGGCCAGCGCCGCGGCGCCCCCCGGCTCGACCACCAGTTTCAAATCGGCAAAGGCGACCGCCATGGCGCGGCAGACCTCGGCGTCGCTGGCGACGAGCCCGCCGGCGAGCAGGCGGCGATGGATGGCAAAGGGGATTTCGCCCGGCATCGGCGCCAACAACGCATCGCAGATCGAGCGCGCCGCCGGATCGTTGGCCAGGCGCTCGCCCGCCGCGAGCGAGCGCCGGAGATCGTCGGCCGCTTCGGGCTCCGCGCTGTAGACCCTGGTCTGCGGGCTTTGCGCGGCCAGCGCCAGGGCGCAGCCGGCGACCAGTCCGCCGCCGCTCGCCGGCACCACCAGCGCGTCAAGCCTGGCGCCGAGCGCCGCCGCCTGTGCCGCGATCTCGAGCCCGGCAGTGCCCTGGCCGGCGATCACCCGGGCATCGTCATAGGGCGGGACGAGGCTCGCGCCGCGCTCGGCGGCGATCGCGGCGCCGATCGCCTCGCGGTTGTCGCGCCAGCGGTCGTAGAACACCACCTCGGCACCGTAACCGCGCGTGTTTGCCGCCTTGATCGCGGGCGCATCGGCCGGCATGACGATGGTGGCGGGGACGCCGAGGAGCTGCGCCGCCGCCGCGACGCCTTGCGCGTGATTGCCGGACGAATAGGCGACGACGCCGGCGCGGCGCTGGCGCTCGTCGAGCTGCAGCAGCGTATTCATCGCGCCGCGGAATTTGAACGAGCCGGTGCGTTGCAGCGTCTCGGCCTTGACCAGCAGGCGAAAGCCCAGCCGCGCGTTGAGCAGCGGCGATTCCAGCAGCGGCGTGAGCACCACCCGACCGGCGAGGCGCAGCTCGGCGGCGCGAATCTCGGCGATGCCGGGTAGGTCAGAAGCGGCGGATGAAGTCATCGACGGCGGCAGCGGCTGCGGGCTCGTTGAGCGTCGGTGCGTGGCCGGCATCGGGCACCGTAACACGCAGCAGGTCGGGCTTGGCAAGCGCCATGCGCGCAAAGGTCTCGTCCGACAGCACGTCCGACAGCGCGCCGCGCAGCGCCAGCACGGGCAGCCGGCCGAGGGCGTGGAAATAAGGCCAGAGATCGGGCGCGGCGCCGGAGAGCCGCGCCAGCGGTCGCGCCAGATTGACGTCCCAGTCGACATGCAGCAGGCCATCCGTCCCCTCGCGGAAGGTGCCGCGCGCCAGCTTGAGCCAACCCTCCTCGGTGCGGATCGAAAGGTTCGGCAGCAGCGCGCGCAGATAGCGCGCCGCGCTTGGCCAATCGGGCTGCGGATGGTCGGTGCCGACATAGTCGAGGATGCGGTCGAGGCCTTCCGGGATCACCTCGGGACCGAAATCGTTGAGCACGATGGCGCCGATCGCCGTCGGCTTCATCACCGCAAGACCCATGGCGAGCGCGGCGCCGAGCGAGGTGCCGAGGACGATGACGCGCTGCAGGCCGGTGGCGGCGATCAGATGCGCGAGGTCGTTGACATAGACGAAGGGGTCGTAATGGCGCCAGTCGCCGTCATAGTCCGACCGGCCGCGTCCGCGATAGTCGGGTGCCAGCACTCGGCGCTCGCCGGCATGGCGCTCGGCGACGTCGGCGAAGTCGGCGCTGTTGCGGACCAGGCCGCTCAGGCAGAGCAGCGGCCAGCGCGGCGACAGCGGGTCGCCATAGTCGCGGAAATAGAGCCTCAGCCCGTCCTGCAGCGTCAGGCGGCGTTCGCGAAAGACGGTCACGGCAGGCCTCCCTGGCACCGCGCGAGAAGTAGGCGCCGCCCGGTCACCGCTTCAAGTCGCCGGCGAGCGAGAAGGCGAGGCCGCGCCCGCCCAGCCGCAGGCGGTAGATCTGCAGGTTCTCGAGCACGCGCTGCACGTAGTTGCGCGTCTCGCCCACCGGAATCGATTCCACCCAATCGACCACGTCGGTGTTCTTGGCGCGGGGATCGCCGTAATCGCGGATCCACTGGCGCACCCGCGACGGGCCGGCATTGTAGGCGGCGATCGCCAGCACATAGGAGCCGGAGAAATCGCCGAGCAGCCCGTCGAGGTATTGCCGTCCGAGGATGATGTTGTAGTGCGAATCGGTCAGCAGCCGGCTTTCCGAGAACGGCATGTGCAGCGTCTTGGCAATGTGGCTGGCCGTGGCCGGCATCAGCTGCATCATGCCGCGGGCGCCGGCCGAGCTGACCGCCCCGTGGTCGAAGGCGCTCTCCTGGCGCGTCATCGCCAGCACCAGCGGCCGCTCGGCACCGCCGCCGGGCGGCAGCGGGGTGAGGGGGTAGCCCTCGTCCAGCAAGGTGACGCCGGCATAGCTCGCCTTCTTGGCCACCGCGATGGCGATGTCCGGCCGGTCGAGCTTGATGACGAGGTGGGCGAGGAGCACATGGTCGGCCGGCACCTGGGCGAGCTGGCTCACGCGCCGGGCGAACGGGCCGATGTAATCGTTGGCGCCGACCTGCGCCAGCGCGCGCATCACCTGAACCAGCTCGCGCTTGTCGAAGGCGGCGGTCTCGGCCGCGGTCGGCTTGGGCTCGGTGACGCTGTGCACGATGTTGGGCTCGCCCAGGGCGGTGGCGGCAAGCTGGCCGTAATAGGTCGTCACCTGCGCCGCGGCGGTGCCGTACCAGGCGCCGGCGAGCTGATGGTAGCCCATCGCCTCGGCGGCACGGGCCGCCCAATAGGCGCCGCGCGCCACGCTCACCGGCAGCTTCACCTCGTCGTAGAGCCTGACGAAGTGGTTGTAGGCAACATTGGGCTCGCGCAGGAAGCGCAGCGCCACCCAGCCGGCGAGGAACTCCAGCTCGGCGAAGGTCTGGCCGCTGGTCAAGCCGTGATGCGCCGCCAGCCGGTAGGCCACGGAGATGTCGCCGACGGCGAGCGCATGCCGCGCCAGGATCTGGCGCTCCCCCGCCCAGGCGAGCGGTCGCACCAGGTCGCGCGGCGGATGATCGAGCAGGGCGATGGCGTCGTCGTAATGCTCCTTGCGCGTGCGCCAGCGCATGCGCTCGAAGAGCAGGCCGGGATCGTTCTGCAGCGCCGGCGGGAGCCGCGCCATCAGGCGTTCGACGCCCGGCTCCATCGCCGCGACGCGCAGGCGCGCGTCGGCCAGCGCGCGGTGGTCGGGATCGACCCGCGCCATCATGCGCCGCGCCGCCTCGACCTCGCCGTCCCAGAGCAGGCGGTCGAGCCGGGCCCAGTGATCCTCGGCGCGCAGGACATGGTGATAGCGCTGGAGCACCGACTTCTCCTCGAAGGCGGTGAAATCGCTCTTGATCCAGACCTCGCGAATGCGCGCGACGCCTTCCTGTTCGCGTCCCTGGGCGATCCAGATGTCCGCCTGCTTGAACTTGCCGGCCGGCGTCACCGGCGCAAACCGGTCGAACCATTGGCCGAGGCTGCGGTCGGAAACGCCGGCCATGGCCTCTTCCGCATGCTGGCGCAGCGCCATCTGGCCGGGCCAGTCGGGATTGGCGGCGATGAAGTCGGTGACGTCGGCGAAGGACGCGCCGCTGCTGTTCCGCCTCAGGTTGAGCCACCACAGGACCTTGGCGAGCAACCGCTCGTGACCCCGGTCGGCGCGCTGGCCGGCAAGCGCCCAGTCGCCCGAGCGCACCGCCTGGAAGGCCTCGCGGTAGATGGTCTGGTCGGCGGCGCTCAGCTCGGCGCGCGCCGGCAGCACCGAGGCGGCGAGCAGCACCATCAGCACGAGACGATGAGCGAGCCACCTCGCCGGCATCACAACTCCCGGGCGCCGTAAGCGGAGCGGCGCAAAACTGCCAGGCATTCTAACCGCATGGCGCCGGCAAACAAGCTGCGCCACCGGCTGCAGCATCGCCCGAAGCCGTCAACTTTCGGTAAATCGGGCGCGCTATGTTGCCGCGGTCCCTGCCAGCGGCTATCGTCGCCCCCGGAAGGCGGGGAGAACGGTCATGTTCAAGGGCTCGATCGTCGCGCTCGTCACCCCGTTCCGCAACGGGGCGATCGACGAGAAGGCGTTTCAGGAATTCGTCGAGTGGCAGATCGGCCAGGGGACGCACGGCCTCGTGCCCTGCGGCACCACCGGCGAATCGCCGACCTTGAGCCACGCCGAGCACGAGCGTGTCATCGAGCTTTGCGTCGAGGCCGCCGACGGTCGCGTGCCGGTGATCGCCGGCACCGGCTCCAATTCGACCGAGGAGGCGATCCGCTTCACGCGCCACGCCAAGGCCGCGGGCGCCGACGCTGCGCTCGTCGTCTGCCCCTACTACAACCGGCCGACGCCGGAAGGGCTTTACCAGCACTTCAAGGCGATCCACGACGCGGTCGAGCTGCCGCTCGTGATCTACAACATTCCGGCCCGCACCGGCGTGGATATGAGCGTCGCCACCATGGCGCGGCTGGCCAAGCTGGCGAACATCGTCGGCGTCAAGGACGCGACCGCCGATCTCGCCCGGCCGCTGCGCACCCGCCAGGCGATCGGCGCGGATTTCTGCATGCTCTCCGGCGAGGATGCCACCGCGCTCGCCTTCAACGCCCAGGGCGGCGTCGGCTGCATCTCGGTGACCGCCAATGTCGCGCCGCGCGCCTGCGCCGACATGCAGGAGGCCTGGGCCAAGGGCGATACTGCGCGCGCCGCGGGCATAAACGACCGGCTCGCGCCGCTGCATGACGCGCTGTTCTGCGAGTCGAGTCCGGCGCCGTGCAAGTTCGGCACCTCGCTGCTCGGCAAGACGAGCGCCGAGGTGCGGCTGCCGCTGGTGCCGGCGAGCCCCGAGGCGCAGGAGAAGATGCGCCTGGCAATGCGCAGCGCGGGGGTCTTGAACTGATTTTATGACGCTGCGCGGGACCGAGCGTTTCGTCGCGCAGAACCGGCGGGCGCGTCACGACTTCCTCATCGAAAGCACGCTCGAAGCGGGGCTTCAGCTCATGGGCACCGAGGTGAAGGTGCTGCGGCAGGGCCTTGCCAGCATCAACGAGGCCTATGCCACCGAGCGCGACGGCGCCCTCTATCTGGTGAACGCGCATTTTCCGGAATATCCCTCGTCGCGCTTCAACCACGAGCCGGGGCGCCCGCGCAAGCTGCTGCTGCGCAAGCGCGAGATCGACCGCCTGATGGGCGCCATCAAGCGCGAAGGCATCACGCTGGTACCGCTCTCGATCTATTTCAACGAGCGCGGCCGCGCCAAGCTCGAGCTCGGCCTCGCCAAGGGCAAGCGCAAGGCCGATAAGCGCGAGACCGAGAAGCAGCGCGACTGGCAGCGCGACCGGGCGCGCATCATGCGCGAGCGGAACCGCTGAGCCGGCGCCGCAGCTCGGCGAACACCGCCTCGAACATCGCCGCCGTCAGCCTGCCGGTATTGGTGTTGTAGCGCGAGCAGTGATAGCTGTCGGCGAGCACCAGGCCGTTCGGCAGGGTGTGCAGCGCGCCATGGGCGAAGGGAAAGGCGGCGCGGCGAGTGCCGGCCGCCGCCAGCACCGCGTGATGGGCGATGGTGCCCAGCGCCAGCACCGCCGCAAGCCGCGGCAGCCTTTCGAATTCGGCGGCGAGGAAGCGGTTGCAGGCCTTGATCTCCGCCGGTTCCGGCTTGTTCTCCGGCGGCACGCAGCGCACCGCATTGGCGATGCGGCAATCGACCAGCGTCAGCCCGTCATCGGCCCGCTCGCCATACTCGCCGCGCGCGAAGCCGAACTTGCGCAGCGTGCCATAGAGCAGCACGCCGGCATAGTCGCCGGTGAACGGCCGGCCGGTGCGGTTGGCGCCGCGCAGGCCCGGCGCCAAGCCGACGATGAGGAGGCGCCCGTCCTCGCCGCCGAAGGAGGGTACGGGAGCATTGAACCAGTCGGGGTGATCGGCGCGCTGGCGTTGGCGGAAGGCGGCAAGGCGTGGGCAGAGCGGGCAGTCGCGATCGGGCGGCGCGCTCACTGAGGGCCGTAGCCCGTGGTCGTCGCCTGCGCGCGCGGGCTGTCCTCGCGGTGATGGACGCGCATGATGCTGGGCGCAAGCTCCTGCAGCTCCAGAAAGATGTCGGCCTGGCGGCGCAGCTCGTCGGCGACCATCGGCGGCGCCGAGCGAATGGTGGAGACTATGGTGACGCGCACCCCTTTGCGTTGCACCGCCTCGACCAGACGGCGGAAATCGCCGTCGCCGGAAAACAGCACGATATGGTCGAGATATTGCGCCATTTCCATCACGTCGATGGCCAGCTCGATGTCCATGTTGCCCTTGATCTTGCGGCGCCCGGTGGCGTCCGTGTATTCCTTGGTCGGCTTGGTCACCATGGTGTAGCCGTTGTAGTCGAGCCAATCGACCAGGGGCCGGAGCGGCGAGTATTCCTGGTCCTCGATCAGTGCCGTATAGTAAAAAGCGCGGATGAGGCGCCCCTTCGAGCCGAAAACCTCCAGCAGCCGTTTGTAATCGATGTCGAACTGCAACGCGCGCGCGGCGGCATAGAGGTTGGCGCCGTCGATGAAAAGGGCGATCCTCTCTTGCGGATAAAAAATCATCGGAGCCGGCTCCCTCAAATGAGAAAATATGTTCCGGAATAATGTCTTCCCGGCATGCCCGAAGCGCCTGCCGGCGTCAAGCACCCGCACCGCGCCATGATCCTGCTTGGCCTCGGCGCCAACCTGCCGAGCACCGCCGGCGCGCCCGAGGCCACCCTCGCGGCCGCGCTGGCGGCGCTGGCGGCGGCGGGGGTGGCCGTCGAGCGACGGTCGCCGTGGTACCGCACGGCGCCGGTGCCGGCGGGCGATCAGCCCTGGTATGTCAACGGGGTGGCGGCGGTCGCGACGCCGCTCGAGCCGGCGGCGCTGCTGGCGCTGCTGCATCGCGTCGAGGCCGGCTTCGGCCGCGTCCGCCGCACCCCCAACGAGGCGCGGCCGCTCGACCTCGACATCCTCGATTATCACGGACTCCGGCGCGAGACGCCGCCGGTGCTGCCGCATCCGCGCCTCCATCTGCGGGGGTTCGTGCTGCTGCCGCTGCGCGACGTGGCACCGGACTGGCGGCATCCGATCAGCGGCGCCGGCGTCGCCGAGCTGGTCGCGCGGCTGCCCCCCGGGCAGCGCGCAGAGCGCCTGCCAGAAGATATATAATACTTTGATTGTAAAGCTTGTTTTGCCACCGCCGCGCAGCCTTCGGTCGGCCCGGCGCGGCAATACTACTGTTGCGCTTCGGGGTACTCGCCTTATATAGTCATCGACTCAGATTTCGCTCCGGGAGAAGTGTCGGCATGGCTCGCGTAACCGTTGAAGATTGCGTCCTCAAGGTCCCGAACCGCTTCGAGCTGGTGCTGCTGGCGGCGCAGCGCGCGCGCGACGTCACCGGCGGCGCGCCGATCACGCTCGAGCGCGACAACGACAAGAACCCGGTGGTGGCGCTGCGCGAGATCGCCGACGAGACCGTCGGGCTCGACGCGCTGCAGAATGCGCTGATCAAGGGCATGCAGAAGCATGTCGAGATCGACGAGCCGGAAGAGGATAGCGAGATCGAGATCGGCGCGCAGCAGTGGCCGGCTGATCTGGCGCAGCCTGCCGATATCGAGGACGAGGAAGGCGCCGTCGACGAGGAACTCAGCGAAGACCTGCTGTTCGTCGCCCCCGACGATGCCGTCGGGCTCAGCGACGACATCAACCCGGATCTGGCGGAAGGCGGCAGCGAGATCCCTGAGAAGACGAAGTAGGAATGCGGCGCGGACGCGGCTTCGCAGTCTCGCGCCGCGCTCCCGCCGACCTGGCGCAGTCGGCGCGGAGTGATCCGCGATGATGCGCCAATTCGAACTCGTCGAGCGCGTCAAGGCCTACGATCCCGCCGCGGACGAGGTTGCGATCAACCGCGCCTACGTGTTCTCGATGAAGGCGCACGGCTCGCAGCTGCGCGCCTCCGGCGATCCCTATTTTTCGCATCCGATCGAGGTCGCCGGCATCCTCGCCGAGATGAAGCTCGACGCCGCCTCGATCATCACCGCCCTGCTGCATGACACGGTCGAGGACACGGTGGCGACGCTCGACGACATCGAGCGCCTCTTCGGTCCCGACATCGCCAAGCTGGTCGACGGCGTCACCAAGCTGTCCCGCCTCGAGCTGCAATCGGACCAGACGAAGCAGGCGGAGAACTTCCGCAAGCTGGTGCTGGCCATGTCCGAGGATATCCGCGTCCTCCTGGTCAAGCTCGCCGACCGCCTGCACAACATGCGCACGCTGCATTTCCTCAAGGACGAGGAGCGCCGCCGCCGCATCGCGCGCGAGACGATGGAGATCTACGCGCCGCTCGCCGAGCGCATCGGCATGCAGGAGATGAAGGACGAACTCGAAGACCTCGCCTTCGCCGAGCTCCATCCCGAGGCGCGCGCCAGCATCATGGCGCGGCTCGCCTTCCTGCGCGAGAAAGGCGAAGGGCTGGCCGAACGCATCATGGACGAGCTGCAGGAGACGCTGACCGGGGGCGGGCTGGCGGCCGAGGTGTCCGGCCGCGAGAAGACGCCCTATTCGGTCTGGCGCAAGATGCAGCAGAAGAACGTGGGCTTCGAGCAGCTCTCCGACATCATGGCGTTCCGCGTCGTGGTCGACACCGTGGAGCAGTGCTATCAGGCGCTGGGCGTCGTCCACAGCCGCTACCCGGTCGTGCCCGGCCGCTTCAAGGACTACATCTCGACCCCCAAACCCAACAACTATCGCTCGCTCCACACCGGCGTCATCGGGCCGGAGCGGCAGCGCATCGAGATGCAGATCCGCACCCGCGACATGCACGAGGTGGCCGAACTCGGCGTCGCCGCCCACTGGGTGTACAAGCAGGGCGCGCCGCGGACCGAAGGGCGCCAGTACCGCTGGCTGCGCGAGCTGCTCGACATTCTCGAGCACGCTCCCGACCCGCAGGAATTCCTCGAGCACACCAAGCTCGAGATGTTCCAGGACCAGGTGTTCTGCTTTACCCCCAAGGGCGATCTGATCGCGCTGCCGCGCGGCGCGACCCCGGTCGATTTCGCCTATGCCGTCCATTCCGTCATCGGCGACACTTGCGTCGGCGCCAAGATCAACGGCCGGCTAGCGCCCTTGCGTACCCAGCTCGCCAACGGCGACCAGGTCGAGGTGATCACCTCGAAGGCACAGACGCCGTCGCCGACCTGGGAGCGCTTCGTCGTCACCGGCAAGGCGCGCGCCCGCATCCGCCGGTTCATCCGCACGCAGCAGCGCCAGCAATATCTCGATCTCGGCAAGGCGATCCTGCAGAAGGCGTTCCGCCACGAGGGCCACGACTTGACCGAAAAGGCGCTCGACGAGGTCTTGAAGACCTTCAATTGCGCCAGCGTCGAGGATCTCTTCGTCGCGGTGGGCGAGGGGCTCGCCACCGGCCGCGAGGTGGTGCACGCGATCCATCCGCCGCGGCCCGACGCCAAGCCCGCCAAGGTGGTGCGGCTTGCCACCGCACGCAGCAAAAAGGCGTCCGAGAATGCGGTGCCGATCCGCGGCCTCATCCCCGGCATGGCACTGCATTTCGCCGGCTGCTGCCATCCGCTGCCGGGCGACCGTATCGTCGGCATCGTCACCACCGGCAAGGGCGTCACCATCCATACGATCGATTGCGACGCGCTGGCCAATTTCGCCGACACGCCCGAGCGCTGGCTCGACGTCGCCTGGACCAGCAAGGGCGACGGCGAGATCGGCCATGTCGGCCGCATCAACGTCACGCTGGGCAACGAGCCGGGCAGCCTCGGCAGCCTCACCACCGTCATCGGCAAGCAGGCCGGCAACATCACCAACCTCAAGATCACCAACCGCTCGATCGACTTCTTCGAGATCCTGGTCGACATCGAGGTGAAGGACGTGAAGCACCTCACCAACATCATCGCGGCGCTGCGCGCCACGCCGGTGATCAATTCGGTCGAGCGCTCGCGCGGCTGATGACCACCGGCAAACGCAAGCTGCGCCTCGGCGTCAACATCGATCACGTCGCCACGCTGCGCAACGCGCGCGGCGGGCGCCATCCCGATCCGCTCCGCGCCGCGGCGATTGCGGCCGCGGCCGGCGCCGACGGCATCACCGCGCATCTGCGCGAGGATCGCCGGCACATTCGCGACGAGGACATCGCCCGGCTGGCGCGCGACATCGCGCTGCCGCTCAATCTCGAGATGGCGGCAATGCCGGAGATGCTGGCGGTGGCGCTGGCGCACAAGCCGCACGCCGCCTGTCTCGTGCCCGAGAAGCGCAGCGAGGTCACCACCGAGGGCGGGCTCGACGTGGTCGGCGGGCGCGATCACCTCGCGCCGGCGATCCGCCGGCTGGCCGAGGGTGGCATCCGCGTCTCGCTCTTCGTCGATCCCGACGCGCCGCAGCTCGACATGGCGCGGCGCCTCGGCGCGCCGGTGGTGGAATTGCACACCGGGGCCTATTGCGAAGCGGCGGGCGCCGCCCGCGTGCGCGAGCTGCAGCGGCTGGTTGCCGCCGCCGCCCATGCCGAGGCGATCGGCCTCGAATGCCATGCCGGTCACGGGCTCGGCTACGACACCGTGGCGCCGGTAGCGGCGATCGCCGCCATCGTCGAGCTCAATATCGGCCATTTCCTGATCGGCGAGGCGATCTTCCTCGGACTCGACGCCGCGGTGAAGCGCATGCGCGCCCTCATGGACGAGGCGCGCGCGTGATCCTCGGCATCGGCAGCGACCTCATCGACATCCGCCGCATCGAGAAGACCATCGCGCGCTTTGGCGATCGCTTCCTCGACCGGGTGTTCACGCCCGAGGAGCGCGTGCGCTCCGACCGCCGCGCCAAGCGCATCGAGAGCTATGCCAAGCGCTATGCCGCCAAGGAGGCCTGCTCGAAGGCGCTCGGCACCGGCTTCCGTCGCGGCGTCTATTGGCGCGATCTCGGCGTGGTCAATCTGCCGGGCGGACGGCCGAGCCTGGTGCTGACCGGCGGCGCGCTGGAGCGGCTCAAGGCGCTGACGCCGCCCGGCCTCGCGGCGCGGATCGACCTGACGCTGACCGACGAGCCGCCGATCGCCCAGGCGCTGGTGATCATCACCGCGGTCCCGGCCTAGCTGCTTCGGACCGGCGTGCGTCGTTGCGCGCGTCGTTGTCGCGCTCGGGGAGCATCGCGGCTATCCTGGCGCCGACGGATGACCGCGACCGGCTGGCGACACCGCCCGGCGGCCGCCCTTGACTTCCCGGCGCGCGCTTCGCTTAATCGTCGCCAATCTGCCGTCTGTTTCTCCACAAAATTCGTTATTTCAACGGTCTAGCGGGCGTCATTAATGAAAAACAAGACCTCGGAAGGCGTCGTCGAGACGATCAAGACGCTCGTCTATGCCATTGCCATCGCGATCATCATCCGCACTTTCCTCTACGAGCCCTTCAACATTCCCTCGGGCTCGATGGTGCCGACGCTGCTGGTGGGCGACTATCTTTTCGTCTCGAAATTCTCCTACGGCTACAGCCGCTATTCGCTGCCCTTCGGCCTGCCGCTGATCTCCGGCCGCATCTTCTTCCACGAGCCGCGGCGCGGCGACGTCATCGTCTTCAAATATCCGCGCGACCCCTCCACCGATTACATCAAGCGCCTCATCGGCCTGCCCGGCGACAAGATCCAGGTGCTCGGCGGCGTCGTCTACATCAATGACGTGCCGGTGAAGCGTCAGCGGATCGACAGCTACATCGATCCCGAGACCGGCGCGACGCGCCAGCAATACATCGAGACGCTGCCCGACGGCGTGCAGCATCCGATCCTGCTGGCGGCGCGCGATCAGCCGCCGCCGGCGAACCCCTGCGAGAATCCGCAGGAGGAGAGTCGGGACCTCGAGAACACCTGTCCCTTCGTCGTCCCGCCCGACCATTATTTCATGATGGGCGACAATCGCGACAACTCCGCCGACAGCCGCGACCCCTCCAGCGGCGTGGGCTATGTCCCGGCGGAAAATCTCGTCGGGCATGCGGAGTTCATCTTCTTTTCCACCAACGGCTATGCGCGCTGGTGGGAGATCTGGAATTGGCCCTTCACCATCCGCTACGATCGCCTGCTGACGGCGATCCATTGACCATGAAAGACGCGGCCGCCGCCCTGGCACCGCTTGCCGACGCGCTTGGCCACCGTTTCGAGCACCCGGAACTGCTGGTCGAGGCGCTGACCCATCCGAGCGCGCGTGCGCGCCGCGGCGCGGCCAAGCGCGGCTACGAGCGGCTCGAATTCCTCGGCGACCGCGTTCTCGGCCTGATCGTCGCCGAGCTGCTATGGCGGCGCTTTCCCGACGAGGCGGAGGGCGCGCTCACCCGGCGGCATACCAGCCTGGTGCGGCGCGAGACCCTGACCAGCATTGCCAAGGAGATCGGCATCGGCGCGCATATCGTGCTGTCGCGCGGCGAGGAGGCGGCGGGTGCGCGCGGCAATCCCAGCGTGCTCGCCGATGTCTGCGAGGCGGTGATCGCCGCGCTCTATCTCGATGGCGGCCTCGCGGTGGCGCGCGCCTTCGTCGAGCGCTGGTGGGAGCAGCGCCTGACCAAGCTCGGCGCTCCGCCGCGCGATCCCAAGACGGCGCTGCAGGAATGGGCGCAGGCGCGCGGACGGGCGCTGCCGGCCTATCGCACCGTGGCGACCGACGGGCCGGCGCATCGCCGCACGTTCACCGTCACCGTCTCGGTCGAGGGCCTGCCGCCGGCCTCCGCCAGCGGCCCCTCCAAGCGGGCGGCGGAGGCGGCCGCGGCGGCGGCGGCGCTCGCCGCGCTCGGCGCCGGCTCGTGAGCGAGGCGGCGGAGCGGCGCTGCGGCTACGTGGCGCTGGTCGGCGCGCCCAATGCCGGCAAGTCGACGCTGCTCAACCAGCTCATCGGCACCAAGGTGTCGATCGTCTCGCCCAAGGTACAGACGACGCGCTCGCGCGTGCTCGGCATCGTGATCGAGGGCGCGGCGCAGCTGGTCTTCGTCGATACCCCCGGCATCTTCGCGCCGCAGCGCCGGCTCGAGCGCGCCATGGTCGCGGCCGCCTGGGCGGGCGCCGCGGATGCCGACCTGGTGGCGGTGCTGATCGACGCCGCCCGCGGCATCGACGCGGATGCGCAGCGCATCGTCGACGGGCTCAAGGCGGCCGGCCGGCGCGCCGTGCTGGTGCTCAACAAGATCGACCTGGTCGATCGGCAACGCCTGCTGCCGCTGGCCGATCGGCTGCGCCACGACGGCATCTTCGATGCCGTGTTCATGGTCTCCGCCTTGAGCGGCGACGGCGTCGCCGATCTGCGGCGCCATCTCGCCGGCGCGCTGCCGGCGGGTCCGTGGCTCTTCCCCGAAGACCAGCTCACCGACCTGCCGCAGCGGCTGATGGCGGCGGAGGCGACGCGCGAGCAGGTCTTCCTCCAGCTCCACCAGGAGCTGCCCTACGCCACCTTCGTCGAGACCGAAGGTTGGGAGGAGCGCGACGACGGTAGCGTCAAGATCTCCCAGGCCATCCATGTGCAGCGCCCCGGCCAGAAGGCGATCGTGCTCGGCAAGGGCGGCAGCCGGATCAAGACGATCGGCGAGCGCGCCCGCGCCGAGCTCGAGCGGATGCTGGACCGCCGGGTTCACCTCTTCCTCTTCGTGCGGGTGAGCGAGGACTGGACCGAGGATCGCGAGCGCTACACCGCGATGGGGCTGGAGTTCGAGAGCTGAGCGATGCAGTGGGAGGATGAGGGCATCGTGCTGGCGGCGCGCCGCCATGGCGAGGCCGCGCTCATCGTTCAGCTGCTGACGCGCGGGCATGGCCGGCATGCCGGCCTGGTGCGCGGCGGCCAGGGGCGGAAGCTGCGCCCGGTCTACGAGATCGGCAACCGCGTCGCCGCGGTCTGGAACGCGCGACTCGCCGAGCATCTGGGGATTCTGGCGGGCGAGCTGCTGCGCGGCCATGCGGCGCGGATCATCGAGGATCCCGCGCGGCTGGCCTGCCTTGCCGCCGCCGCCGCGCTTGCCGAGGCGTCGCTGCCCGAGCGCGAGCCGCATCCCGCGGCCTATGCCGGGCTCTCGGCGCTGCTCGAGTCGCTCGATGCCGATCGCGGCTGGGCGGTCGGCTACGTCGAATGGGAGCTGATGCTGCTGGCGGAGCTGGGATTCGGCCTCGATCTCGCGCGCTGCGCCGCCAGCGGCGCGACCACCGATCTGGTCTATGTCTCGCCGCGCTCCGGCCAGGCGGTCTCGGCCGCGGCGGGCGAGCCCTATCGCGACAAGCTATTGCGCCTGCCGGCCTTTCTGCTGGCGCGGACGGCCGAGGACGCGCCCTCGCCGCAGGACGTGCTCGACGGTCTCGCGCTCACCGGCTACTTCCTCGATCGCCGCGTTTTCGAGCCGCACGATCGGGACTTGCCGGCGGCGCGCGCGCGCTTCGTTGATTTGCTGGAGCGCCTGGCTAGAATATCGCGTGAGCAGAGTCTCTAGGCGCCGCCACCCGCGCGCCGCCCTGTCGATCGGACCCGCATGACCAAGACGGCCACCGCCGGCGACATCCGCGACGTGGATTTCGCCGAAGCGCTGGGGGAGCGCTATCTTTCCTATGCGCTCTCCACCATCACCGCCCGCTCGCTGCCGGATGTGCGCGACGGCTTGAAGCCGGTGCATCGCCGGCTGCTCTACGCCATGCGCGAGCTCAAGCTCGATCCGAAATCGGGCTTCAAGAAATGCGCCCGCGTGGTCGGCGACGTCATCGGCAAATTCCATCCCCATGGCGACGTCGCCGTCTATGACGCGCTGGTGCGCCTGGCGCAGGATTTCGCGCAGCGCTATCCGCTGGTCGAGGGCCAGGGCAATTTCGGCAATATCGACGGCGACAATGCCGCGGCCTACCGCTACACCGAGAGCCGGCTGACCGAGGTTGCCGAGGCGCTGCTCGCCGGCATCGACCAGGACGCCGTCGATTTCCGCCCGACCTATGACGGCGAAAACAGCGAGCCGACGGTGCTGCCGGCGCGCTTTCCCAACCTGCTGGCCAACGGCGCCAGCGGCATCGCCGTCGGCATGGCGACCAGCATCCCGCCGCACAACGTCGCCGAGCTTTGCGAGGCGCTGCTGCATCTGGTGCGCCACAAGCGCTGCACCGTCGCGGAGCTGGTCGAGCGCGTGCGCGGTCCCGACTTCCCCACCGGCGGCCTGCTGGTTGAGCCCGCCGAGACCATCCTCCAGGCTTACGAGACCGGCCGCGGCAGCTTCCGCCTGCGCGCGCGCTGGACGTCGGAAAAGCACGGCCACGGGCTTTATCGGGTGATCGTCACCGAGATTCCCTACCAGGTGGCGAAATCCCGCCTGATCGAGAAGATCGCGACGCTGCTCGAGGAGCGCAAGCTGCCGCTGCTGGCGGACATCCACGACGAGTCGACCGACGTGGTGCGCATCGTGCTCGAGCCGAAATCGCGCAACGTCGATCCCGCGGTGCTGATGGAATCGCTATTCCGCGCCACCGAGCTCGAGACCCGCGTGCCGCTCAACATGAACGTGCTCGACGCCAGCGGCGTGCCGCGGGTGATGAGCCTCAAGGAGGTGCTGCAGGCCTTCCTCGACCATCGCCGCGTGGTGCTGCTGCGCGTCACCCGCTTCCGCCTCGCCGAGATCCTGCGCCGCAGCGAGATCCTCAAGGGGCAGATGATCGTCTACCTCAATCTCGACGAGGTGATCCGGATCATCCGCGAGTATGACGACGCCAAGGAGCGCATGATGAAGCGCTGGCGGCTCAGCGAGGTGCAGGTCGAGGCGATCCTCAACATGCGGCTGCGCTCGCTGCGCCGCCTCGAGGAGATCGAGATCAAGCGGGAGCTGAAGAGCCTCGCCGCCGAGCAGGAGACGCTCGAGGGACTGCTCGAGGACGAGAAGCGGCAATGGAAGGCGATCGCCGGCGAGATCGAGGACATCCGCAAGGCGTTCGGCGCCGGCCCGCTCGGCCGCCGCCGCACCGAGATCGGCGCCGCGCCGGAAGCGGTGATGGTGCCGGTGGAGGCGCTGGTCGAGCGCGAGCCGGTCACCGTGCTGTGCTCGGACAAGGGCTGGATCCGCGCGGTCAAGGGGCATGGCCTCGCACTCGCCGAGGTCAAGTACAAGGAAGGCGACGAGGGGCGCTTCGTCATCGAGGCCGCGACCACCGACAAGCTGCTGGTCTTCGCCACCAACGGCCGCTTCTACACGCTGCCGGTCGATAAGCTGCCGGGCGGGCGCGGGCATGGCGAGCCGCTGCGGCTGATGATCGATCTCGCCAACGAGCATGACGTGGCGGCGATCCTGACCTACGCGCCCGGCGCCAGGCTGCTGCTGGTGTCGAGCGACGGCCGCGGCTTCATCGTGCCGGCGGACGAGGTGCTGGGCCAGACCCGCGCCGGCAAGGTGGTGATGACGCCGGGCGAGGGGGCCATGGCGCGGGTCTGCGCGCCGGTCGAAGGCGACAGCGTCGCCGTGGTCGGCACCAACCGCAAGCTATTGGTCTTCCCGCTGGCCGAGATGCCGGAGATGGCGCGCGGCCGCGGCGTCATCCTGCAGCGCTATCACGAGGGCGAACTGTCGGACGCCAAGACCTTCGCCAAGGCGGACGGGCTCAGCTGGAAGAGCGGCGAGCGCACGCGCACCGAGCCCGACATCCGCGCCTGGATCGGCCAGCGCGCGTCGAGCGGCCGCGTCGTGCCCAGCGGCTTCGCCAAGAACACCCGCTTCGGCTGAGATGGGCGAGCCGGTCGTCCTCGACGCAACGGGGCTCAAATGCCCGCTGCCCGTGCTCAAGGCGCGCAAGGCGATGCGCGACCTGCCCGCGGGCGGCGTGCTGCGGGTGCTCGCCACCGACCCCGGCGCGGTCAAGGATTTCGAGCATTTCTGCACGACCACCGGCCATCAACTGCTGGCGACGCACGAGGCCGAGGGCGTCCTCGCCTTCGACATCCGCAAGCGGCCATCGGATTCGCCGCCGTCATCGCCCCTCTCCCCCTGAGCGGCAGCGCAATCGCATAAGGGGTCGATTTTCTTTCTTGTTTCTTGCGGCGGGTCGGGCGCTCCGTGCGAAAGCCATGCGTCAAGGGGGAATGTGCAGGCCGATCTCGCGGTAGTAGCGGGCGGCGCCGGGGTGCAGCGGGATGGTCATCCCGTCGAGCGCGGTGGCGAGGCGGATGCGCGCGCCGGCGGGATGACTCGCCTCGAGCAGGCGCCGGCTCGCCTGCGACCACAGCGAGCGGGTGATGGCGTAGACGAGATCGTCCTCGATCCCGGCGCGCGTCACCCACAGCGCGGTGACGCTCACGGTCGCCGTCTCGCGGTCGAGGCCGGGATAGCTTCCGGCCGGGATCACGTCGAGGCCGAAGAAGCGGGATTTGCGCATCAGCCGCTCGGCCAGGTCGCGCGGGATCGGCAGCAGGCGGATCGGCAGCGTCATGGCGAGTTCGGCGATCGCCGGCACCGGGTATCCGCCGACCATGAAGAAGGCGTCGAGACGACCCTGCGCCAGCCCGTCGACGGCGTCCGAGAGGCGGAGATACTCGGCGGCGACCTCGCACTCGCTCAGCCCGGCCGCCTCGAGCACCAGCCTGGCGTCGGCGAGCGTGCCGGATTGGGCCTCGCCCAGCGCCACCCGCCGGCCGCGTAGATCGCGCAGGCTCTGGATCGGGCCGTCGGCGCGCACCACGACATGCACCTCCTCGGGGTAGAGCGCGGCGATGCCTCTGAGGTCCCCGATCGCGCCCTGGCTCTTCGGCGGCGCGCTGGCGGCGGTCGCGGTCGCCCGCTTGCCGCGCCCGCAGCGTTTCGGCGCGGTCGCGGTGCCGGAATAGGCCCAATAGGCCACGTCCGACTGCGCCAACGCCGATTCGAGCTGCCCCGCGCCGACGGCAAGCAGGTTCTGGACCGAGCCCCGGGTCGCCTGGGCGACGGCGACGAGACCGGGCACGCCGCAACTGCCGCCGCGCTCGCAGTCGCGCGCGCCGGGCGGCTTGGAGATGGCGCTGGCGAGCACGCCGCCGATCTGGAAATAGGTGCCGGCGGTGGTCGCGGTGCCGATCCGGAAGAAGCGCAGCTCGTCCATCGCCCGGGCGGCCAGCGGCGCCGCGATCGCCGCGGCGGCGAGCAGCAGGACCCAGCCCAGGCGGCGCCGGCCGCCGCGCCCGGCGAGATGCGCCATGTCCCGAGCCTCCTTCTCTGCCGCCGGGTTCGGCGGCATCGGTTGGATTGACAACGTCGCAAAGAGGACACATCTTCCACCGCCATGACCGCTTTTGTCCGGATTGCGCGACGACGAAGCCGCTGAGCAGCCCCCGGGCTGCCGCTCGGCGTCGGTCGCGCTCGGCCGCGCGCCGGGAGATCCCGACAACGGTTCTTCACCCCCGCCAGAAGGGGACGGTCATGGCGCACACGGTCTTTCCCGTCATCAAGCTCGTCCAGGGCGTTCGCTACGAGATCGACACCGATCCGGAGCGGCTGGATCTCGACGTCATCCACGGCTTTCTCGCCCGCTCGCACTGGGCCAGCGGCATTCCGCGCTCGGTGGTGGAGCGCTCGATCGCCCATTCGCTCGCCTTCGGCCTCTATCGCGACGGCCGCCAGATCGGCTTTGCCCGGGTGGTTACCGACCACGCCACCGTCGCCTATCTCGCCGATGTCTTCGTCCTGCCGCCGGCGCGCGGCCAGGGGCTGGGGCGCTGGATGGTGGAGACGGTGCTGGCCCATCCCGAGTTGCAGGGGCTGCGGCGCTGGCTGCTGGGCACTCGCGACGCGCAGGGGCTCTACGAGCAATGCGGCTTCCGCGCCCCGCCGCCGCCCTTCGTCTTCATGGAGCGGCTCGACCCTGCCGGCTACGACGCGGCGCCGGCGCGGCCGCGTCGGCTGGTGAGCCCGCGCGTTTCATACTAAGGTCTCGCTCCGAAAGCGCTTGCCAGAAGACGCGCTCGGGGAGGGCCCATGATCGCCACCATCACCATGCCGCGGCTGCTCTATATCGGCGGCGGCGCCATCGCCGAGGCGACGACGGCGCTGGCCCGGCTCGGCGTTCGCCGGCCGCTGATCGTCACCGACCGTTTCATGGCCAGCTCGGGCATGCTGGCGCAGCTGACCGACCGGCTCGACGCCGCCGGGATCGCCTGGCAGGCCTTCAGCGACACGGTGCCCGATCCCACCACCGAGGTGGTCGAGGCCGGGGTGGCGGCGATGCAAGCCGGCAGCTATGACGGCCTGATCGCGCTGGGCGGCGGCAGCCCGATCGACACCGCCAAGGCGATGTCGGTGCTGGCGGCCAATGGCGGCCGCATGCGCGACTACAAGGTGCCGAACGAGATCCCGCTCCTGGGATTGCCGCTGCTGGCGATCCCGACCACCGCCGGCACCGGCTCGGAGGTTACGCGCTTCACCGTCATCACCGACAGCGAGCGCGACGAGAAGATGCTGATCATGGGGCTCGCCTGCTGCCCCGCCGCGGCGATCGTCGACTACGAGCTCACCCTCACCATGCCGTGGCGGCTCACCGCCGACACCGGCCTCGACAGCCTGACGCATGCGATCGAGGCCTATGTCAGCCGCAAGGCCAGCCCCTTCACCGACGGGGTCGCGCGCTCGGCGATGGGCCTCATCGCCCGCCACATCCGCAGCGCCTGCCGCGAGCCCGACAACCGCGCCGCGCGCGAGGCGATGATGCTGGGCGCGACGCAGGCCGGCATGGCCTTCTCCAACGCCAGCGTCTGCCTCGTCCACGGCATGAGCCGGCCGATCGGCGCCTTCTTCCACGTGCCGCACGGGCTCTCCAACGCCATGCTGCTGCCGGAGATCACCGCGTTTTCGGCGCCGGCGGCGCTGGCGCGCTATGCCGATTGCGCGCGCGCCATGGGCGTCGCCGCGGAAGGCGAGGGCAACCAGGCGGCGGTGGCGCGGCTCCTCGACGAGCTGCGCGCGCTCAACCGCGACCTCGAGGTGCCGACCCCGCAATCCTTTGGCATCGACGAGCGGCGCTATCTCGATCTGCTGCCGGTGATGGCGAGCCAGGCGCTCGCCTCGGGCTCGCCCGGCAACAACCCGCGCGTGCCCAGCGCCGAGGAGATCGTCGATCTCTACAAGCGCGTTTACGCCTGAGACGGAAGACAAAGAGGAGTCACCATGGCCAAGGCCTTCGCCTCGCAAGCCGATCTCGCCGAGAAGCAGGAGCGCTTCATCCAGCTCGCCGAGAATGCCTGGTGCCTGACCGCCGAGGGCGATCCCAACACCGGCGTCATCATCGGCGACGATGCGGTGATGGTGATCGACACCCGCGCGACGCCGGTGATGGCGCAGGACGTCATCCGGCACGTTCGCGCGGTAACCGACAAGCCGATCACCTACGTGCTGCTGTCGCATTACCACGCGGTGCGGGTGATGGGCGCCTCGGCCTACAAGGCGCCCTACATCATCGCCAGCCAGGGCACGCTGGAGCTCATCGAGGAGCGCGGGCAGCAGGATTTCGACAGCGAGGTGCAGCGTTTCCCGCGGCTCTTCCGCTCGGTCGAGAGCGTGCCCGGACTCACCCGGCCCAACCTGGTGTTCGACCGCGCGCTGACCTTGTGGATGGGCAGGACCGAGGTGCAGATCAGGCATATCGGCAAGGGCCATTCCAAGGGCGACACCATCGCCTGGCTGCCGCGCGAGAAGGTGTTGTTCTCCGGCGATCTCGTGGAGGAGGGGACGGCGCCCTATTGCGGCGACGCCTATTTCAAGGAATGGCCGGAGACGCTGGAGCGGCTCCGCGCCTTCAGGCCCGAGAAGCTGGTGCCGGGGCGCGGCGATGCGATGCTGGACGCGGCCTCCTGCGACCGCGCCATCGCCGCCACCGCCGGCTTCCTGCGCGACATGCGCGGCGCGGTCGAAGCCGGCGTCAAGGCGGGCAAGGGCCTCAAGGAGGTCTACGAGGCGACATACCGCGCGATGCAGCCCAAATACGGCCAATGGGTGATCTTCGAGCACTGCATGCCGTTCGACGTCTCGCGCTGCTTCGACGAGATGAGCGGCATCGAGCACCCCCGCATCTGGACCGCCGAGCGCGACATCGAGATGTGGAAGACGCTGCAGTCGGGGTGAGAGCCGTACCTGACGGCCTGCATACAAACGACATGCGCCGAGTGTCAGCCTGATGCGCTTTCCGAACTTTCACCGTCTCGTGCTAGCTTTTGTGTCGGCGGACCTGCGGTCGCATCCCCTCGCATCCCCTCTTCATGGGAAGCGTGTTCGGCCGCAAGCCAAAATCGTTTTGCCATGGTGGCAGGCACGTCTCCTAGTGCCTGTCGCATCAGGCTGAACCGTATCCGGCGTTGGCGAGATAGTTGGCGCATTCGGCAGGAGCGAACCGATCGAGGAGAGCGCCGATCCTCTTCCAGGTAGCTTCGATGGTTCGCTCCCAGCCTTTCGCAGCAGTATCTTGAGCTTGGCGAACACCTGCTCGATCGGATTGAGGTCGGGGGGTGCGTTCGTTTGCCCCATGCGGGCCTAGCGCTCACGTCTAAGTCAAAGGACTGGATATCATACCCAGCTGTGTTGTCCTCGATCGACATCC
>DAHUYF010000213.1 GCA_027315365.1 Rhodospirillales bacterium
CGGCCGAAGATCAGGGTCTCGACCTGATAGTAGAGATGGCGGCCGGGCCTGAGGCGCGCGCGGGTGAAGCCGGGGGGAACCTGGCTCAGGATCACCAGCACGGCGTCGTCGCGCACGATGCCGTCGACCGCGGCGAGAAGCGCGTTCAGCGGAGCAAGGTCGCTGCCGCCGCGATCGTCGGTCGGCACGTCGGGTGCGACATAGACCGCATCGCACATGGCGAGCGCGGCAGCATCGCTCGTGAACCGCAAGCGGTCGCGACTGGCGGCCAGCAGCTCCGGCAGGTCCGGTTCGACGACCGGCAGTTCGCCGCGCCGCAACGCCGCTATGCGGCCCTCGTCGGCGTCGTAGCAGACGGTATCGAAACCGTGCGCGGCGGCGGCGATCCCCGAAACCAGACCGAGATGGGTCATCCCGGCATAGCCGATGCGGGGTCCGCTCATCGTGTTGCCTCGCGGACAACGTCCTGGCCCAGCCGGCTCAGCACGCGATTGAGCCACAGATCGTTCGAGAGATCGGCCGCCGGTCGGGCAGCGCAAAGCGACTTGAAATGCTCGTACTCGAGCGCCCAGGTCGGATCATCCTGGACCAACGTCACGGCTTCCTCGGGGGGGCGCCCGCTCGGCAGGACCCGCAGCCTCTTGGTGAAGGTGCTGGGTCCCCATTTGCAGAGCGAGCGAATGTGCGCCGTGCCGTTCTCGCCGAAGACATCGCAGGTAAAATTATTACGCCACGACAACAGCGTCATCTCGAATTCGAGCTTGGGACGAGGCGACTCGGAAGCGAAGACGACGTTGTCGGCCGCGCGGTTCTCGAAGCAGCTGGCGGAGGTGATTCGGAAAGCTTCGCCGAGATCGCCGAACCAGAAGCGGGCCGTATCGAGGAGATGCGAGCCGAGATCGGGCAGTACGCCCGCCCCCTGGTCCCGCCAAGCCGAGTCGCGAACCAGGCGGGCCGTTCCGTTGCCATAGAACATCCGGCAGCGATAGAGGCGGCCGAGTTCCCCCGACCGGATCGTGTCGCGCATGCGCAGGAAATGCGGCTCGAACCGATGATTATAAGCCGTGTAGCAGACCGCGTCGCTGGCGCGCGCCACGGCCTCAAGCCGCTCGATCGCCGCATCCTCGGCGGCAAAGAGCGGCTTTTCCACAAGCACATGTTTGCCGTGCCTGAGAAAATGACCGAGTATTTCGAACTTCGGCTCGTCCGGAGTGCAAACGAGAGCGGCATCGTAGGCGGCAAGCGGCACATCCTCGACGCGGCGATACTGTGCATCGACGTTGACGGGGTCGACGGTCCCGACGGCGTCACCGCCCGCGACGCGCAGCCGCTTCTTTCCTTGAATGCCGAGTCCGACAACGATCACCCGCATCGTCAACCAATGTCTCTTTCTGGAGCAGACTCTAGCTCAGCCGCGCGTGCCGCGCGATGGCATCGAGCTTATCCAGCACCTGCTCCGGCTGAACCGGGACATTGCCGTCATGCTCGCATTCGACCGCGGCGGCGATCGAGCCAAGGACCGAGGCGATCACCGCGTTGCCGGTCGCCACCATCGAGAGCGTCGCATAAGCTAGTAGCGCGTCGCCGGCACCGACCGCATCCACGACGTTCTGGGCAAAGCTGTCGATCACGAAGAAGGCGCGCACATCCTCGTCCGCCTTCGGCATGGAACGATAGGCGATCAGTCCGCGCGGCCCCATTTTCAGCAGCAATGTCTTGCACCGCGCCTGGCGGTATAGTTCGAGCCCCAGTGGGCGGACGACGGAGTCCTGGTCGCCCAGGGCAAAGCGCACCTCCCGCTCGTTCGGCGTAATCAGGTCGAACCCGACGAACTCCAGTATGTTTCCCCAGCGGCTTGCGACCTGGCTGTCGGCGACCCGATAGGTGTCGCGCGGGAGCGTTTCGGTCAGCGACGGAATCGTATTGCGATTGAAGATGCCGTGGCGGAAGTCGCTGTAGACGACCGCGTGCACCGTGGTGCCGCGCACATGGTCCTGGATTTGGTGCAGAATCTTGTCGGAGATCGCTCGGTTGTCGACCTTGTCGACCTTGAGCAACCGGTAATGATCGGCAATGAATGCATTTTTGTTGGTAGTGGGCCGCGTCGGGTCGATGATGGCATTCACTTTGACCCCGGCCGCGCCGAGATCCTCGAGGACGAAATCCTTGAGCGCGTCATCTCCGAGAACGGTGGTGAAGGCCACGTCCGCTCCGGCGGCCCTCAGATGCTTCGCCACGATCCCGGCGCCGCCGACGTAATCGAGCTGCCGATCGAAGCGGACGCTGAAGGTCGGCGTCTTGGTATTGCCGCCGATCAGCGTCGTGTAGGTGTAGCTGTCAACGATCGTGTCGCCGACGACGTGAACCTTGATGCCCGCCAGCTTGCGCACCGTGTCGCGCAGATCAGAGAAATCGAGCTTTTCGCCCTCGAGAAGAACCATCAGCTTCTCGACGGAGATATCCGGCGGCTCGCTGTCGATGATCGCCGACGACGAATAGACGATGTCGCCGGGAGTATAGATGAACTCGCCGCCGAAGCGTTCGAGGATATCGAGCTCCTCCTGCGTCCTCGGGTCGACCCCGCCTTTCACGTATTCATAGCCCTTGGCGAAGAAGTCGGGCTGAATCAGCTCGAGATTACGCAGCGGCTTGGGTTCGCTGTCGATAATGACGTAATCGACCACTTCGAGTACGGCAAGATTCATCGCACGCAGTTGCTCCGGCACGTAGGGCCGGAAATTCGCCTTGGCGATATGGCGGTCGCTGGTCAGGCTGGCGATGAGGATATCGGCCTTGCTCTTCGCGTACATGAGGTGACGGATATGTCCGGGATGCACGATGTCGAAGGTGCCATGGCACATGATCACCGTCTTCTCGCGGGGCCGATCGCCGATGATCTTTCTCAGCTCATCGACCGTCTTCACCTTGCTGCGGAAGTTGGTGTCTATCATCGCTGCCACGCTATCAGCCGGAATTTTCGCCCAAATACGCGAACCAGGTTTTTGTCGCCCGCTGGATCGATGCCGGGTCCCAAAGTGGCGCTTCGCGCCAGTAGTCTATGGCCTCGAGCATGCGCCCAACCCCGTCCTCGAAGCTTACTTTCTGACGCCACCCCAATTCGCGGGCGATCTTGCCGATGTCCGCCCAGGTGCAATCGGGTTCGCCCGGTCGCTTCGGGATATAGATGACGTCGCCGCCAAGAAGCTCGACCAGTCGGTTCACCGACTGCGGGCTGCCGGCGCCGAGATTATAAATCTCGCCGATGCGCGGCGTCTCCGCCGCCAGAAAAAAGGCCTCTGCAACGTCGGAGGCATAAAGGAAGTCCCGACGCTGAGAACCGTCGCCCACCACAGTGAAGGGCTTCCCGGCGAGCTTCTGGCGCAGGAACACCCCGAACACGGCGCCGTACGCACCTGACGTGCGCGATCGGATGCCGTAGGCATTGAAGATGCGGATCGCGTTGACCGGCAGACGATAGACCTGGTGCCAGTGAAAGGCCGCGGCTTCCCCCAGATACTTGCTCAGCGCATAGGGATACAGCGGAGCGATCGGATGATCTTCGCGCGTCGGCACCTGCGCGAGCCCGTAGCAGGACGAGGAGGCCGCGTAGACGAACCTCCGCGCGCCGGCCGAACGGGCGCATTCGAGCATCCGGACCGTCCCTTGCACGTTCACGTCCATGTACTCGGTCGGCCGCTCGATCGACGGCACGATGTCGCCGATACCGGCGAAATGGAAGACGTATCGGACGTCGGCGAACAGCGGATCGCCCGGCTCGCAGCTGCGGATATCCCGGCGCTCAAAAGCGAGGGCCGCGTGCCGAGCGTGATGCGCAAGGTTTGCCTCGCGCCCGCCCACGAGATTGTCGATCACTCGCACCCGGAAGCCGCGCGCGAGCAGCAGATCGACCATGTGACTACCGATGAACCCCGCCCCCCCGGTAACGATCGCGATCGGGGAGGAACTCATGCCGCGCTCATCAGCTTCATTCGACGCACGTTGAAGTAACGGTCGTCCTCGAGGCTGTTGGGCAGCTTGCCGGCCTTGAACGCCTTGCACAGGTCGCGCACCGCATCCTCGACGGTCCGCTTTGGCGCATAGCCGAGAACGCGCTGGATCTTGTCGGAGTTTATGTGGTACGAGCGCAGATCATTGCTCGGAGTGGTCTCGATCTCCACCGCGCCTCGGTCGGGGAACTCTTCCGCGACCACCTTGCGCACGACCAGCGCAATGTCCTTGATCTTGAGATTCTGATAACCGCAATTGAAGATCTGGCCGGAAATCTTGTCGTCGGGTGCCTCGAGCAGGACCTGATAGGCATCGCACATGTCGTTGACGTGCAGATTGGGCCGCATCTGCTCGCCGCCGAACACCGTGATCTTGCCCTTGTTGACCGCAAGATTGGTCAGGATGTTCACGGAGAGATCGAGACGGGTACGCGGACTGTAGCCGCAGACCGTCGCCGGACGGATCGTCACGCAGGTGAACCCCGGAGCCTGGTGCTTGAACAGCAGCGGCTCGCACATACCCTTGTATTTGTTGTAGTCGGTGAGCGGCACGAGCTCGTGCTCCTCGGTCACATTGGGCTTCTCGCTGACGCCATAGACCGAGCTCGATGAGCAATACACAAAGCGCTTGACGCCGGCCTTCTTGGCGGCGACGACCATCGGCTCGAAGCAGTCGAAATTAATCGAGCGACCGAGCGTCGGGTCGAGATCGAAACTCGGGTCATTGGCAATGCAGGCGAGGTGGAGCACGGCATCCACCCCCTTGAACTGTGCCGCCAGCTTGGCGGTGTCGCGGACATCGCCTTCGACGATCGTGAGCTTCGGATGCGTCGGCAAGGTATCGCAGCCGAAGAACATGACGTCGTAGACGACGACTTCATAGCCAGCGCCGAGAAGCTGGGGGACGAGCACATTGCCCACATAGCCAGCACCACCGGTGATCAGCACTTTTCTGATGTTGTTCGCGTTCATCTTAGCCTCGGTCTCGAATTATGGGCGCCTGTTCAGCCAGCGGCGCGCAAGGCGGGCGCTGCGATGCTGAAGCCGGCGGCCTGAGCATCGCGATGGAACATCTCTACCGTC